>JBCDBB010000045.1:0-24562 GCA_039184415.1 Pseudomonadota bacterium | reverse complement strand
GGCGGGAGGATCGGCAGCCGGGTGTCGAGCCGCGAGCTGAAGGAGCTCATGGCCTCCGAGGTCGCCCGCATCATGGAGCCCGTGGCCCGCCCGATGCCGCTCTATCCCAAACGCCCCCAGGTGGTGCTGGTGGTGGGCGTCAACGGCTCGGGCAAGACCACCACCATCGGCAAGCTCGCCAGCCAGTTCCGCGCCGCCGGCAAGCAGGTCGTGATCGCCGCCGGGGACACGTTCCGCGCCGCCGCCGTCGAACAGCTCCAGGTCTGGGGGGAGCGCGCGGGCGTGCCGGTGCTGACGGCGCCCGAAGGCTCCGACCCCGCGAGCCTTGCCTTCGAGGCGATGGTCAAGGCCGAGGCCGATGGCGCGGATCTCCTGATGATCGACACGGCCGGGCGGCTGCAGAACCGCGCGGACCTGATGGAGGAGCTTGCCAAGATCGTCCGGGTCATCCGCAAGAAAGACCCCGAGGCGCCGCACAACACGCTTCTGGTGCTCGACGCGACCACGGGCCAGAACGCGCTGAGCCAGGTGGAGATCTTCCAGAAGCTCGCCGATGTCTCAGGGCTCGTGATGACCAAGCTCGACGGCACCGCCCGGGGCGGCGTTCTGGTGGCACTGGCCGACCGGTTCGGCCTGCCGATCCACGCCATCGGAGTGGGCGAGCAGATCGACGATCTTGCGCCCTTCGACCCCGAGGAATTCGCCGCCGCGCTCACCGGGCTGGACACCGGCCCCGATGCCTGACTTCAGCGCGGTCCCGGCGACCATCGGCGAATATCGCGCCCTTCGGGGGCTCTGCGGGCTGACCGTCTTCACTGAGGCCGCCGTCGCCATCGGGCTTGCCAACACGCTCCACGGCGTCTGGCTGCGCGAGGAGGGCAGGCTTGTCGGCATGGGCCGGCTGATCGGCGATGGCGGCTGCTTTGCCCTGGTCTGCGACATCGCCGTGGACCCCGACTTCCGCCGTCAGGGCTGGGGCGGCGCCATCGTCACGCGCCTGATGGCCTGGGGCGATGCGCATCTGCCCGAGAAATGCTTCGTCAGCCTGATCGCCGATCCCGGCGCCGAACCGCTCTATGAACGGGCCGGGTTCGACTATTACACCGGCATGGCGCGGTTCACGTCGCCGCACTGATGTCGGACTGGCTGATCTCGCGGGAGGGGACCGAGCAAGGTCACTTTGCCGCCATGGTGCTGGCGCTGTCGGCGGGGTTTCTGCACGCGGTATTCGGCGCCCTGCAGAAGGGCCGCCACGATCCCTGGCTGTCGCGCGGCGCGATCGACTTCTGTTACTGCGCAATGGCCGCGCCCGTGGCGTTCTTCTTGGTGCCATGGCCGGAGCCGCATATGTGGCCGATCTTCGCCGCCGTCTGGGCCGTCCATACCGGCTACAAGGTGCTTCAGGGGCAGGCCTATGTGCTGGGCGCCTACACGGTCGTCTATCCCGTGGTCCGCGGCACCGGGCCGCTCTTCGCGATCTTCGGCGCGATGCTTGTTTTCGGCGAAACCTTCACACTGGTGCAGTGGCTCGGCGTTCTGACGCTGCTGACGGGGATTTTCGGGCTCGCGGTCTACAACCTCATCCACGTGAAGGTCGACCGGCATACGCTTGAACCGGCACTGCTTTTTGCCGTGGGGACGGGGCTTTGCGTGGCGCTCTACACCACCGTGGACGCCTACGGGATCCGCGCCACCGCCGACCCGTTCACCTTTCTGGCCTGGTTTTTCGTGATCGACGGGCTGGTCTTTCCGGTGGTTGCCTGGATTCGCTGGCACCGTCTGGCCGATCCGCCCGCGCCCGGGCCGCTGATGCTGCGCGGCTTCATCGGCGGTATCGTCGCCTTCGGCAGTTTCGGCACGGTGATGCTGGCAACCCGGCTCGACAAGGTGGGCGAGGCCGCGGTCCTGCGCGAGACCTCCACGGTCTTCGCCGCCTTCATCGGCTGGCTGGTGCTGAAAGAGACCGTCGGCCCCCGCCGGATCGCGCTGATGGCCCTCATCGCGCTTGGCGCCGTGATCGTCGAGGCCGGCGGGTAGGGTTGGAGAGTGCGCTGCGAGGCGTTCGGTTCGCTCCGGAAAGAGCTTGAAAGACAGGTATTACTGGCGCGGCCGAACAGGACCAGGCGGAGCGGACCCGCCGCGACATCGCCGCGTCTGGTGCCGTTTGTCGAAGAAGAGGCGAAGGGCCCGGGTGGGCGCAACTCGACTGATGCCGGACCTCGTTCAGACGATCGAGCCGCTGATCTCGGTTGTTCTGAATTCCTTCTCAATGGAGTGACAGGCAGCGTTTCCGAAACCTGTCACCGTTAATTAATTTGATGGACAGATTTCACACGCGCCTTTTCGAAAGGCCGATTTGGCTTTCATATTGCATCAATCCCAGGGGAAATTGCTCGAAACTTGCCCGATGGGGCAAAGCGCTCCTGCTCATTTCCTTGAAATGCGGCTGTAGACTTACGTGACCAAAACTGAAATCGTTAATGTGGAATTAAGGAGTTGCTTTATGAAACGGATCTTTGCTGCCGTAACTGCTTTGGCCACCGTCATGTCTTGCAGCGCCCATGCGGCGTCGGTGACCCTCTACGACCAGGACTTTGAAAATCCGAACGGCTATCGGAATGACGGCGGTGATGTGAACATTTTCCGGACCGTGAATGACAATTATGGCGGGCAACCCGCTGGGTTCAGCTTTGCCCAGGCGTTCACGGTCGAGACGCTGAACGTGTCGGGGTCCGAGCGTGGTACCGGCACGGCTGCCTTTGGCACCGGCTGGGATGATCCGTCCGGAACCGGCGAAAACTTCGCGATCGGGATGCTGTCGGACGTGCAGAACGATCGGCTGGGCCTCTCGTTCGACGTGGGTATTTTTCCGTTTTTCAACGTGTTCGTCGATATTTCGAGTATCGACCTGTCGACCTTCAGCGGCCCTTTCGTGCCAATAGACGGCCTGGCGCCGATCTTTCGGTTTTCCTTGTTCGACAACCCGTCCGGAGCAACGACAATCGGGGGCGGCACCCTGCTGGATAGCGTGGAACTGACGGGTACTGCATCCCCGCGCACTGTTTTTGATTGGACCGCAGGCGCATTCGGGCTCAGCACCGACGGCAACACGAACGGAAACGTCACTTTGCAGATCGACCTGCTTCAGGGCGGATATGCGGCCTTCGACAATCTCGTGCTGACCGCAGACGATGCGCCTCCTCCGCCGCCACCTCCGCCCTCTCCGGTTCCGCTCCCGGGCGGGCTTCCCTTGCTGCTGGGCGGGCTCGGAATTGCGATGCTGCTCCGGCGCCGAAAATAGTCGAAAGCCGGCATTCATCCAAATTTTAAAAGCAACGCCGTTCCTGAGATCGTCTTTCGGCGGGTTTCGCGGAGTTTTCCGCGCCTTTTGGCGATCTTTGAAATCCATCGTGCGCACATGCCTTGCGACGCCTTGGCTTTCTGATTTGCGTCCGGAAATCCCCGGTCGGCTGCCGGCCAATCCAATGCCTGTTTCGGTGAAAAGCCCGGCCTGTCCTGGTTGAAATCCGTCGAAACAGCGCTCGGGGACGACCGGGGATCAATTCCGGGACCCCAGGGGCGCGGCCGGACAGCTTTCGGCCGCTAGCTGCTCGTCGGGCGGGTCCGGTTGCGCACCATCCATGCGTCGACATGCGCCACGGAACTGGTCAAACCGCGTGCGCATCGCTACATGCGCTCAAACGGAGCACCCATGACCGACCAACCCGAGCCAAACCCGACCCTCAAAAGCGTCCTTGAACTGGGGCCGCTCCTGGCCTTTTTTGCAGGCTACCTGCTGTTGCGCGATCACACGATCAGCCTCGGCGGGCGCGACTATGAGGGGTTCGTGATCGTCACGGCGCTCTTCGTACCGCTGATCGCCGTCACCAACTGGCTGCTCTACCGGCTCACCGGGGCGGTCTCGAAGATGCAGATCCTCACGCTGGTGCTGGTCGTCGTACTGGGCGGGCTGACCGTCTTTCTCAATGACGAACGCTTCTTCAAGATGAAGAGCACCTTCGCCTTTTCGACCTTCGGGGCCATCCTCGGCATCGGGCTGCTCCGCGGCCAGTCCTGGCTGGAATACATCCTCGACAGCGCCATTCCGATCAGCCATGTGGGCTGGATGGCGCTGACCCGGCGGCTGATGGTCTTCTTTTTTCTGGTCGCCGCGGCCAACGAGGTCATCTGGCGCAACTTCTCGACCGATGTCTTCGTCGCTTGGGACACGTTCGGCCAGATGGGCGCCATGGCGCTCTTCTTCATCAGCCAGGCCGGGCTGATCCGCCGCCACTGGCAGGAGGACGGCACCGCCTGAGCGGCGCCGGGTTCGGGTCTCGGGCAGGCCTCGGGATAGGCCGCCTGGGCTTCAGGCGAGGGGCGGGCCTCAGGCGAGGGTTGGGCCTCAGGCGGGGCGCTTGAAGAGAACCTCCTGCGCCGCGCGGTCCTTGCCGGTCTCGTCGCGCAGTTCCGCGTGGAGGTTCCGTCCCGCACGTACCGCCGGGCGCGCCCAGCAGGCATCGAGCCAGCGTTTCATATGCGGCTTGTCATCCATGCTCTGCTGCTGGCCGACCTTGTCCCAGCCCTGGGCCCAGGGCCAGATCGCCATGTCGGCAATCGTGTAGTCCGGCCCCGCCACCCATTCATTCTCCGCCAGACGCGTGTCGAGCACCCTGTAGAGCCGCGCGACCTCGCGGTGATAGCGGTCCTTGGCATAGGGCAGGTCCTGGGGCGGATCCATGTTGGGCGCATATTTCAGGAAATGATGCGCCTGGCCGGCCATCGGGCCGACGCCGCCCTTCTGCCACATCAGCCATTCCTCGACGGCGACGCGCTCCCGCTCGTTGGCGCCGTAAAAGCGCCCCGTCTTGCGCGCGAGATACATCAGGATCGCACCCGACTCGAAGACCGAGATCGGCGCCCCGTCCGGCCCGTCATGGTCGACGATGGCGGGCATCCGGTTGTTGGGCGAGATCTTCAGGAACTCCGGCTCGAACTGCGCGCCCGTGTTGATGTTCACCAGCGTCGTCTCGTAGCGGAGATCCATCTCTTCCAGCGCGATTGCGGCCTTCCATCCGTTCGGTGTGGGCCAGTAATACAGATCGATCGGCTGGGTCATTGCGGGGTCCTTTCTTAGCGTCTGCGCGGGCGCGGCCCGCGCCACACGGCACCGGCTACCCGTTCTATCTAGACCTCAGGATGCCGACACACAGCACCACTCGGCGCAAAACGAACACTATCCCGCCCTCTTCCGATAGCCCAGTGCGACCCCGGCCCGCGAGAATGTGATATCGCGACGGACGCTGCTCTGCACGGCGAGGGCAGAAGCGGCCATGGCCCGCGGCCGGCGGGCAAACCCCTACTTCCTGCCCGCGGACTTGAACTCTCGCGCAGGCTTGCCAAGTTGAGCAGTGAACGCACACCGCATGGCTGGTGAAACACACATCTTTTTCAAGGGTCAGGGCCAGGGACTCTTGAGGAGGTGTTCGTGTGACGTCACAAACCACCAACTCCCGGGAAACAGGTTCCAGACCGTCGCTCTGGGCCGAGATCAGGGCGCTCGCTGCTCTTGGCTTTCCGATTGTGATCTCGCTTGCCGCGATCACACTGATCGGCGTTGTCGATACGATCATGATCGCGCCACTGGGGACGATTCCCCTGGCGGCGGCCTCGATTACCGCATCGGTCATCCTGATCTTCTACTCCGCGCTCTACGGCTTCGTGTCCATCATCGGCGTCCGCATGGCCGAAGCCCATGGTCGCGACAGCCCATGGGCGCTTTCGGCGGCAACCCAAACCGGCATGCTCGTCGCCACGGCCACCGGCGTTCTGGGCGCCGGATTGATGCTGGCGGTCGAACCGGCCCTCGATCTCCTGGGCCAGCCACGGGAGGTGGTGGAGGTCATCGGGGGATACTGGATCACCATGAGCCTCCTGCTCATCCCCTATACGATGTTCTATGCGCTCAAGGCCCTGTTCGACGCGATCGAGCGGCCCTGGCTGGGCGTGTCCCTGGCCTTTGTCGCGGTGGTAATCAACATCCCGGCGAACCAGATTCTGATCCACGGGGTCGGGAACTGGTCCGGGCTCGGACTGGTGGGCGCTGGCCTGGCGAGCCTCCTGTCGCAGACCGTATCGCTGGTTCTGGCCTGGGTCATCTGGCGGCAGGCCTCCTCCACCGCCGCCGCGCGGCAGCCGACCGAGTGGACCGGCAAGGAGCTTTCCCTGCAGCTCAGGGAAGGCTCCGCCATTGCCACCGGCTATATCGGCGAGGGCGGCTCCTATGCCGTCGCGGGTCTATTGATGGGATGGTTCAGCGCCGCGGCCCTCGCCGCCAACCAGATCGTCGCATCGGTCGGCAACGTGCTCTACATGGTTCCCTTGGGCGTTTCGATTGCGGTCTCGATCAGGGTCGGCAAGGCGATCGGAGCCCGCGAACGCGACCGCCTCGTCACCATCGGCAAGGCTGCGCTCTGTCTCATCATCGTCTGGATGACGCTCGTCATGCTCGCCATCCTGGCCGGCGGACGGGCCTTGGCGGGGTTGCTCTCCGCGGATGCGGAGGTCGTGTCGCTGGCCGCCGGGATGTTCATCATCGTGGCCGCTATGCAGATCGCCGATGGCGTGCAGGGCACCATGCTCGGCGCGGCGCGCGGCATGATGGACAACCGCATCCCGGTGATGATCACGCTTGTGTGCTACTGGATCGTCTCATTGCCCCTCGGCTATCTCATGGGGTTCGTGATGGCCCTCGGCCCGAACGGGGTCTGGATCGGGTACGGCACGGGTCTTGCGATTGCGGCGTCCGCCCTCACGTGGCGATATTTTTCGATGGCCAGGAGATAGCAGACGGGTGAGGCGGGCCCGCGGCAAGGGGCCGTTTCCTCCCGGCGAAGGAATCACTGTCAGTGATGTCCCGCGCGAAAGTTCCGCATGTGAACCTTGCCCCATGTCGGCAGAGCCTGCTGCGCCGTTAAGGCCCCGGCCAATGACTCTTTCAGGGCGTAAGCGACGCGGTTCTCCGCAGCGGGACACGGCCCGCCACGCTTGACCAGCGCGAGAGCCTGCACTACGCACCCTCCCGTGGCGCTTTGTTTACCGGATTGCGGGCCACGTTAAACACACCGCTAAAGAGGTCCGGCCCTTCGGCCCGCGTCTCACCCGGACAGTTGAAGGAGAGCCCGATGGCCGACGATCTGCGCCGCAACCCGACCCGACCCCGCGCCACGCGCACCAACCTTGTCCATGCCGGGACCCGCCGTAGCCAGTATGGCGAGGTGTCCGAGGCACTGTTCCTGACCCAGGGCTTCGTCTATGACAGCGCCGAGCAGGCCGAGGCGCGCTTCATCTCGGCGGGCGACGACGAATTCATCTATGCGCGTTACGGCAACCCGACCGTGGCCATGTTCGAGGAACGCATCGCGACGCTCGAAGGGGCCGAGGATGCCTTCGCCACCGCCAGCGGTATGGCCGCCGTCTCGGGCGCGCTGATGTCGATGCTGAAGGCGGGCGACCATGTCGTCTCGTCGCGCGCGCTCTTCGGCTCCTGTCTCTATGTGCTGGAGGATGTGCTGACCCGTTTCGGGGTGGAGGTCAGCTTCGTCGACGGCACCGATCTCGACCAGTGGCGCGCCGCGATCCGCCCGACGACCCGCGCCGTGTTTCTCGAAGCCATCTCCAACCCCACGCTCGAGGTGATCGATATCAGCGCGGTGGCGGACCTCGCCCGTGCCGTGGGCGCGACGGTGCTGGTGGACAATGTCTTCGCCACGCCGATCCTCCAGCGCTCGCTCGATCTGGGCGCGGACGTGGTGATCTATTCGGCCACCAAACATATCGACGGGCAGGGCAGGGTGCTGGGCGGCGTGATCCTGGGGACCCGCGACTTCATCCGCGCCACGGTGGAGCCCTACATGAAGCATACGGGCGGCTCCATGTCGCCCTTCACCGCCTGGCTGCTGGTCAAGGGGCTCGAGACGCTGGACCTGCGCGTGCGCGCTCAGGCCGCGACCGCCGACCATCTCGCCCGCGGGCTGGAGGCCCATCCGAAACTCGCCCGCGTGCTCTATCCCGGCCTCGCCGCGCACCCCCAGGCCGCGACGGCGGCGGCACAGATGGAAGGCGGCGGCACGGTCCTGTCCATCGACGTCAAGGGCGGGCAGGAGGCCGCCTTCCGGGTGCTGAACGCGCTGCAGATCTTCACCATCTCCAACAATCTGGGCGATGCGAAATCCATCGTCACCCACCCCGCGACCACGACACACCAGCGTTTGCCGGACGACCAGAAAGACGCGCTTGGCATCACGCCCGGCCTGATCCGGCTCTCCTGCGGGCTGGAGGACGCGGGCGATCTGCTGGCCGATCTGCAGGCCGCGCTCGACGCTGCGTGACCCGGCCCTTCCTGATCCTGCAATTGCGGCCCGAGGACGAGGCCGCCGACGAGGAATTTGCCGACATCCTCAATCGCGGCGGGCTCGCGCCCGAGCGCGCCCGTCGCGTGCGGCTCGACCAGGCCCCGGTGCCCGAGGATCTCGATCTCGCGAGATTCGCCGGCACCATCGTCGGCGGCGGGCCGGGTTGTGTCAGCGACCCGCCCGAGGCCAAGAGCGCGGTGGAGGCCCGGGTCGAGGCCGCGGCCCTCGCGCTCATGCCCGAGATCTGTGACCGCGACCTGCCCTTCATGGGCTGCTGCTACGGGCTCGGCGTGCTGACCGCCCATCTCGGCGGACGCATGGGGCAGGGCCGCTATGGCGAGCCCGTGGGCGGCGTCGATTGCGCACTGACCGATGCGGGCCGCGCCGACCCGCTGCTGGCCGGACAGCCCGAGAGCTTCCGGGCGCTTGTCGGCCATAAGGAAGCGGTGGAAAAGCTCCCGCCGGGCGCGGTCTCGCTCGTCACGTCCGACCCATGCCCGGTGCAGATGATTCGTTATAAATCAAATGTCTACGCGACGCAGTTCCACCCGGAGGCCACGGGCGAGAGCTTCGTCACCCGCATCCGGATCTACCGCAACAAGGGCTATTTCCCGCCCGAGGAGGCCGACGCGCTGGCCGCGGCCTGCCGCAAGGAACAGGTGAGCGTCCCGCCCGAAGTGCTCCGCCGCTTCGTGGCGCGCTACGGCTGACGCGGCCGGGCGTCCCTCACCCCAGATCCTGCGTCGCCCGGTCGAAAAGCCCCGGGTCGCCGAACGACCGGGCAAGCAGCATCGCCCCCTCAAGCTGCGCCAGAACACGCGCCCCGTCCGCGTCGTTCAGATCCGGGGCCTCGGCGATGGAGCGGATGCCATAGTCCAGAAAGGCACGCGCCTCGCCCGCGACCGGCGCGGGCAGCGCGTCGCCCTCAATGGCCAGAATGCCGCACAGGCACATCAGCCCGTCCTCCCGGAGCGCTCTGCGGAACAGGTCCCGCCACACCGCCACCGGGCTCCCGCCATTTGCCTCTGCGTCCAGAACCTTCGCCTCGAATGTCTTGCGGTAGCGTCGGGCGACGGCCGCCGACAGCTCGGCCTTGGTGGGGAAATGGTAGTGTACGGAGGCCGATTTGACGCCCACCTCGGCGGCGATCTCGCGGAAGGAGAACCCGTTATAGCCATGGGTCCGGATCAGCCTCTCGGCCACATCCATGATCTCATCACGCCGGTCGGGCACCATGCTCTCCTACTGACAGGGCGGGTACCTATCATGTGATAGATAGGTGGTGCAATGCCCGACGGAGAACGCCGATCGCCCCGGGCGTCGGTTGGGTCATCGGCTTGGAAGCGGCCGAGCGCTTGCCGGCCAGGTGGTTCTGGACGGGCGCGCCGCGGTCCACGCGTCCCGAGAGCGCTGACGCGTACCATGTCTGAGCGGGACATCGTGATCGCAGACCACAGACCATGCCCCGCGCCGTCGCGAAGGTGACACGCACCGCCAACCCGCATGCCGCAAGCCTAGGGAGCAATCGGCCAGACGGTGATGACAAGCTACGAGAACGCTGCGCCGCGACAGTTACTTGCCACGCCAGAGCAGCCAGTAGGTGACACCGAAGGCGAGGCCGAGGCCCGAATATCCAAGGAAGTAGAGCGGGTCCAGGCTGGCCGTGTCCAGCGTGATGACTTTCCGGGCTACCGCCATCAGGGCGGTGGCGACGACAAGCTTCACATGGATCACATCGGCCGTCAGGTAGAGGGTCACATTCGTGTAAATCTCGATGGCGATCAGCACGACCAGAGCGGCTGCGAAGACTTCGAGGATGTCGCTCACATCGAGGATCAGCATCGGCGGATTGATCAGCTTGGTGTAGAAGGAATACCCGGCGTCGATCACGGCGAACCCGATCACCACGACCATGAAGACCGACATCACCCTGACGGCATGCCGGATGAGCAGATTGCAATTTCTGACGATCGGATCTTCGTGGTTGGGATCGAGCTCGATATGCGCCGAGCCGTCCTTTGTCTCTGGAGCGGACACGTGAACCTCCTTGGTTTTGGCTGAGTTTTTTTGATCCGCCGCTGACGGTGCGCGTCGGGCGGATCGGCGGTCACCGCCTGCGCGGCAAAACGACCTGCGCCTGCAGGCGAAAGCGGACCCCTTCGGCACCGGCATCCGGCGCCTCCAGCCAATAGCCCAGGCCGGCCTGGAGATTGACCGGCAGCTCTCCGAACATCACGAGCTTGGAGACCGCCGCATTCACAGGCACCGACCAGGCGCCGTTTTCCCAGTCATAGGTGCTCTCGCTCTGGAGCGAGTAGGTCCAGGCGTTCTCGGTGGAAAAGGCGACAAAGGGCTGGACGAAGGTCGCGTTCGTCGGGACATCGGGATCCGTCTCGATATCCCACAGATGGTTGGCCAGCATGCCAACGGTCCAGGGACCGGTCTGGCGTAGAACGATCCCGGTGATCCCCGCCGCCCAGGTATCGCTGGAGACCTCGCTGAATGTGGGAAATCGCAGCGCCGGACCGACACCCCAGGTCACATCCCCGGTGCCAATGGGCGAAAACCACGCCGAAAACAGGATGTCGCCGAACCCGTCCTGGCGCGTCCCGGGCAGGATGTCCTCCTGCCAGACATAGGGAATGATCGTTCGCGTGATCAGATTGGTGCTGTCGCTCAGCGCGAACGGCACCACGGGCTGAAAATTCAGCGTCGTCCGATTGCCCTGGTCGGCCAGCCCGAGATTGTCGTCATAGTTCAGTTGCAGCGGCACCGAAATGATCGCGGCGAGCGGGTTGGCCAGTTCCTGTGCCAGCTCCGAGGCCTCGTCCGCATGGCCCGTAGCCCCGGCACAGGCGCAAAGGATCAACCCGGCACCCGGCGATGCGGTGCGGCTCCTGCGGCTGCGCTTCGTTTTAAGTGACGCGGCGGAGCGGCTCACGGAACCGGCTCGAACCGCGGGAAGGTCCAGCTTCCGTCCAGGACCGGCGCCTGGGGTTCATAGAGGCGAATGGCATAGTTCCATCCGGGCGTGATCGGAATGCAATTGACGCGCCCGTCCTCGCAGCCCCCGAAGTGGAGCGTGATCGCCCCATCCTCGCCCGCCTCCGCGGTGTAGTTGTTGTAGCTGTTGATGCCGAGCGGATTGGCTTCGAGGAACCCCTCGGCATTGTAGACGGTGACCGACCAGAACGCGTCTACCGGCACGTCCCGTACCGTGACGGCATGCGGGGTCTCGCCGTCATTGGCGGCCACGGAGTCCAGCACATAGCTGGCCGAGACCGCGGGGAGCCCGCCCCAGCCGGCCGCACTCCCCACCAGATGGTCGATGGGGCGGGTGTCCTCCTCCCGGCCAAAGGCATAGCGCGCGTTGAACCCCAGAACCGCAACCTGGTTCAGAGCCTGACGGGCGCTGTCGAGCGCCTCGGTATCCCAGTCCGGCGCCTCAAACGGTCCGGAGCCGCCGCCGCTGACACCGATCGCGTCCTGCGTTGCATGTGCAGCGGCGATGTCCGCGGGGTCGGTGACATCGGCAAACGTGCGGAAGATGATGTAGGCAAACCGGGTGCCAACATCGTCCTGGGTCAGCCGGTATGTGCCGGGCGTGGATTCGGCATACATGAAGTGGTCCTGGCTGATGACATGCATCGAGATGTACCGCCCATCCATGTCGGGGATCGTGATCTCGGCCGGTTCGCTCAGGTCCAGCACAACCAGAGAATAGAGCGTGTCCTGGTTCATCCGGATGATCGGCTGATTGTCCGTCGTTGTGGGCTCGCGTACGTGGCCCAACT
The DNA here is from genome assembly GCA_039184415.1 of Pseudomonadota bacterium. GTDB lineage: Bacteria > Pseudomonadota > Alphaproteobacteria > Rhodobacterales > Rhodobacteraceae > JANSYP01. The sequence goes on along the minus strand of JBCDBB010000045.1, from coordinate 12,354 downwards.
CGCCAATTTCCACGCCCAGATTGGCCATGTTGGTGCGGAACATGTGGTCGGATTCCGCGCGGATGAACGTCTCGACTGTCACGTCGGGTGCGTCGCTGCCCCAAGCGATCGTCGGCAGAACAAGGGCGGTTGTCAGGAGAAGGCTTTTCATAGCTCGAATTCTCTTTCTCAGTTGACCTGTTCCAGGCTCGGGAAGGTCCAATTGCCGTTCTGGATGGCTTCCTCCGGCTCATAGAGGCGGACGGTATAGTTCCAGCCCGGGGTGATCGGCAGACAGTTGACGCGTCCGTCGTCGCACGCACCGAAATGGAGCTTGATCGAGCCGTCGTCAGCGGTCTCGGCGGTGTAGTCGTTGAAGCTGTTGACCCCGAGGTCATTGGCTTCCAGAAAACCCTCGCTGTTATAGACTGTTAGCGACCAGAAGGCGCCGACCGGCACGTCCCTGACGGTAACTGCATGCGGCGTTTGCCCGTCATTCGCTTCGACGACACCGCCCAGGTAGATCGCTGTTACGGGCGGAAGACCGCCCCAACCCGAGATCGCACCCACCAGAAAGTGTACCGGATCGGTTTCTTCTTTGGTCCAGCCAAAGGCACGGGCGGAATCGATGCCCAGAAGCGACAAATCGCTGACTGCCTGACGCGCAAGCTCAAGCTGGTTGGTGTTCCAGTTGGGTGCTTCAAACGGACCGGGTCCACCGCCGCTGACGACAATCTGATCCTGCGCCGCATGTACCGCGGCAACGTCATCAGGATCCGTCACATCGACGAAAGTCCGGATAATAACAAAGGCAAAGGGCGTGCCGACTTCCTCTTGGGTGATCTGGTACGCGCCGGGCGTTGCTTCGACATACATGAAATGGTCTTGGTTGATGACGTGCATCGACATGTAGCGCCCATCCAACGCGGGCAGCGTCACTTCCGCTGGTTCACTCAAGTCCAGCACCACGACCGAATACAGCGTATCCTGATTCATCCGGATCACCGGCTGATTGTCAGGCGTGACCGGCTCGCGGAAATGCCCAAGCTCGCCGATGTCCACGCCGAACATAGCCATGTTGGTGCGGATCATGTGGTCCGTTTCCGCGCGCACGAGATTGTCCATGGTCACGTCGACCGTATCTTCGGCCGAGCCCAGGGTTGGGAGTATAAGTGCAATTAAAAGAAGGAGTTTTTTCATGATGAGACTCTTGTCTTTCAGGTGACGGGTTGCACGGTCGGGAACACCCAGCCTCCGTTTATGAGGTCCGGTTAGGGTTGATGAAGGCGCTCAGCGTAACTCCAGCCTTCCAGCACCGGCAGGCCGTTCACGCGGCCATCCTCGCAGCCGCAGAAATGCACGGTGACGCTGCCATCGTCATAGGGCGTGCCGGAGACCGAATTGATCCCGTAGCTGTCGCGGGCATTGCGCTCGAAGAACCCATCCGCGTTATAGAGGCTCACCGACCAGAGCGCGCCGACCGGCACGTCCGCCGGAACCTCGATCCGGCAGGCACCCACCGGCAGGCCGGGATCCACATTCAGACAGAAGGCCTCCTCTTCCGGCAGGCCGCCGAAGCCGACCGCCGTCCCGAGGAAGTGCCGCAACGGTTCGACATGCCCGGCCGGTCCGAAGATCCGGGTGCTGTCGGTGGTAAACCGACCGACCTCGATTGCGGCGCTGCGCAACCCGTCGAGGCTTTCGAGATCGTAGCCGGGCCGCTGAAAGGGGATAGAGGACGCCGCATCAATCCTGAACCCGTCCTGAATGGCGTTGACAGCGCCGACATCCGGCAGGGTCAGCGCTGCGCCGTCGCTGATGTCGACAACCGCCGCGCTGTAGAGCGTGTCGCGATTCATCCGGATGGTGGGCTGGTTGTCGATCGGCGTCGGTTCCTTGAAATGAAAGAACCGGTTCACGCCGCCGGCCAGCGAGGCGTAGGTCTCGAACTCGAGATCCGTGGCCGCCCGCACGAAGTTGTCGATTGTGACGGGAACGCCTTGCTGCTCCTGCATGGGGGCTTGCCCGATCGCGGGGCTCATCGCGCAGAGAGCAATCCCAATGAGCGACGTCAGCACTCCGGCACGGACGTGACTGCCGGCCTTCGCAAAACCCTCTTCAACAGCTTCAGGGCACTTCATGTCGACCTGTCCTTTGTTCAAAATCGAATGGTCGCGCCGAAGACCGGACCGGTCTGCGTCGCGTCGTAAAGAAACTCGCCGTCGCGATAGTCCACGGCCAGCCGGCGCCAGCCGAGCGTTGCTGCAACGAGCTCATTGAACGCATAGCTCGCACCGACAAAGACCGATGATTGCCTATCTGCAGTGATGCCGAAGCCGCCAGCCTCCAGGGCGGCAAACAGTGCCCAGCGATCCCGGGGACGCCAAACGCCCGAGACACCTACAATCGGATCAATCCAGTTTTCCGACTGATCCGTCCGCAGGGTGCGGCCCCCGGCGGTGCGGAGTGTCACATCAGTATCCAGCCACCAGGCTCTGGCGCCCGCATAGATGTCAATGGACGCCTGCTCCCGCAGGAAAACACGGCGCCCCGCGGCCAGGGTCAGCGTTCTCGTGGTGCTTTCGATCTCGACGCCCGACAGAAAGACACCGCCCAGAACCTCGGATGGGGTGACCCTCGAAAAGGTCGTGTCGAACAGGAGCATCCAGGGCCCCTTGCGCGCGCTGCCAAGCAGCATGCCCGCCGCATCGAGGTCGCCGAGAATGTCACCGAAGGACAAGTCAATGTCGACAGGATCGCGTCCGGCTGATGTCCCGACCTCGCCCGAAAGCCCTGTAAACCAGGCGTATGGCGTCACCTGAAAGGACCAGTCCGAGGCACTCCCGGGGGAAGCCAAGGCTCCAAGGACTAGAGAGGCCAGCAATACCAATTGGCGAGTTCGTCGCATCCGCACCGTTCTGGATTTTGGTATCGTCTAGCACAGTCAAACCAATCACTTTCCGACAGAACCCTGCATGCGCCGCCCCATGGTCAACCTCATCGAACTGGCCCACGTCGTGGATGTCCTCGACAGCATCGGCGCGCGTTCCGTTGCAACGAAAGCTCTGGGCGCTGCGGATCTGAACCGGGACATGCTGCTTTCCGGTGAGGGCTACATCCCTTACGCGTCGATGGCGGTCATGCTGGAGGCGGCGGCCCGGGCGCTCGGCGAGCGTCACCTTGGCGTCCACATCGGGCGGCGGTTCGATTACAACATCTATGGCGGCTATTCGGACTACGTGCTCTCGGCGCCCTATCTGGGCGCGGCGCTCGCCCGCGCGCGGCGCGCGCTTCCCCTCATCCATCCCGGCTCCGACCTGTCCCTCCGCGTCGAGGGCCGCAATGTGACCATCGCGTTTTCCACCTCCGTGGCGTCGGTCCTGGGCTACCGCCATATCACCGAGGGCTCGCTTTTCGTGATCGCGCAGGCCTTTCACCATTTTCTCGGGCCGTCCTGGCACCCTCTCTGGCTGGAGATTTCGGTCGAGGATGACGGCGCCCGGTCGCTGCTGGAGGAATTCATGCAGAGCCCCTTGCGGGTCGGGGCGCCCCACACGGCTCTGGTCTTCGACAAGGCGGACCTGCGCGCGCGCAATCCACATGAAAACGACCTCAGCAGAGTCTCGACATTTCAAGAGGTTGTCGCCGGCATGTCGCCGCCCATCCCGCTGACGACGGCCGATGCACTCCTGCATCTCTTCCGTTTGAGGCGTGCGGGCGCTGACTTCACGCAGGACAGCGCGGCGGAGCATCTGATGGTCGGGACGCGCACGCTGCAGCGGGATCTGAGGTCCGAGAACACGAGCTTCCGCGAGGTGAAAGCGCGCCATCTGACGGAGCGCGCCCGCGCCCTTCTGGCAGAGAGCGACCTGTCCGTCGACGCGGTCGCGCGGTCCCTTGGTTACAGCGAACCAAACAGCTTCCGGCGCGCCTTTCAGAAATCGACCGGCCTCTCTCCGAGGGATTTTCGCCTGATGACGGCTGTGCTTTGAGGATCGGACAGGACGCGGTCTTCGCTCTGCCGACCAGGGTGCCGATCCGGCTGCCGTAGGGGCCGGCGTCGCGGCTGGGCTCCAACCACCCCGTTCAGGTCTTTTGCGCGAAACTCTGACCGAAAAGGCCGCAGCCCTAGATCGCCAGCGCTCAAAGCTGACAAGGCGCCCGGCGAACCACAGGGCCGAAGCAATGCTCTCCGAAGCGGTGCTTGGCCAAACCGCGGCGGTTGACGGCTCTGTCCGCAGGCGCTCCCTTGGATGCTCGCGCGGCGGCTGAGCGGTTGGGAGGCCCGCCGGATCACCGCCCGGACCGCACGCGTTGGAGGCTGGAGGCGTCGCCGCGACTGCCCGGTTCGGGACGCAGCCGCCAGCGAGCCACGCTGGTGCGCGCTCACCGGGGCGGTTCATCCGCAGATGCGTCGTCCGTCAGGCGGCCTGCCTTCCGCGGCAGTAGCAGGATGCACGCACCGGGACCGTCGCTCTTGCCAACGCATGGTCAAGCCTTTGGCGCAAGAGGATCGCCTCGCTGGTCTCCCCGGCGCCCCGGCGCTCCAGGCACTCCACGATGCCGTGCAGGCTCCAGAGGTTTTCGGGATGCTGACAGGCACGCGCGAGCGTTGCGTCGAGCCCGAGATCCGTGCGGTAGACGGCCTCGGCCTCGTCCAGCTGTCCCTGCTCCAGAAGCAGGGCACCGAGCGCGTGGCGCGCCGGCTGCATCCAGGCCCAGGGCTCGTCGTAGGGCAGTGTGTCGTCCTTCTGAACGGCTGTGCGAAGCGCCTCGAACGCATCCTCATGTGCGCCTTTGTGATAGGCCAGCTCGCCCGCCGCCATATGGCGCGCGACCTCGAGGATGTCGTGGCAGGTGTTGTTGAACAGCATTCTGCTTTCCGGCACCGCGGCCAGGGCGGCCTCAAACGCGCTGTACTCCGCATCCGCCTCTGCCGTCTTGCCGAGATTGGCGAGCGCGACCGTGCGCGCGTATCGCATCATGGCAGTGGTCGTGGAGAAGAGCTCGGCGTCTTCCGGCAGCGACTGCTTCAGGATCTCCTCCCACATGCCGAAGCGGATGAGCACATGCTGCCGCATTGGCACGAACCCCTCGAACCAGTCGGCCATGGGCCGCAAGGTCTCGGCGGGCAGCGTCTCGATCAGCTCGTCCGCTGCGGCCAGAGCCGGTGCCGGCTGGCCCAGGAACATCGCGCCATAGATCACGAAATGATAGTTGTGACAGCGATAGACCGAGTAGAAGTTTTCCGCCCCGCGATGGGCGAGGTACTTTCGATCGACGACGACCGCCGCCTGGTTGCGTGAGACGACATTCTGGTAGTCGCCGCAGAGAACATCGATGTGCGTGGCCATATGCACCAGATGCCCCGCGTCCGGCACCAGACCGGTCAGCGCGTCGCCATGTCTGAGCGCACGCTCGGGATGGGGCGACATCTCCATGAGGTGAATGTACATGTGCAGAAGGCCCGGATGCGCCCAGGCGCCGTCGAGGCTTTCAAAGGCCCGGTCGAGCAGGTCGATCGCCTCCATCGTATCGGCACCGTCGGCGGGCTTGCCCGTTGGCAGATCCCAGAGCTGCCAGGGCGTCCGGTTCATGATCGCTTCCGCAAAAAGCGCCGTGACGTCCAGATCGCCGGGCGTATCCTTGTGAACGGTGCGCATCGCCGCCGCGTAGGCGTCGTTCCAGGGCTCGAAGCTTTCGACATCCGCATCCTCGGGATAGCGGACCGCCAGCGCGTCGATCAGGGCGCGTTCGGCGGAACTGGCCTCTGCCGCTTGCGCCGCGGCGAGCGATGCGCGGGCGCGGGAAAGCGCGTCGGGCTTCTCCTCGGGCTCGAACGCCTCCCAGGGTTTGTTGTAGTTGGGGCCCAGGGCATAGGCGATGCCCCAGTGCGCCATGGCGCAGTTCGGATCGGCTTTGAGCGCTTCCTCGAAGCAGAAGATCGCTTCCTCATGGTTGTAGCCATAGGTCCAAACGAGCCCGCGATCGAACCAGCGCTGCGCCTCGTCACTGTCGGTTGTTATCTTTCGGCCATACGCACCCAGGTCATACATGTCGTTCCCCCCCCCGATTGATGATCCGTGGTCACCCGTGGGAAACTTACCGGTTTTCGGCGTCGATTTCATGCCCGGCATCATCTCGTCCGTCTGCGTGCCCCGTCCGGAGCCGGAAACTGCCCCTCGGTTTTCACGCAAAGCGGCCGCTATGGTGGCATTTGCGACCTTCGCCGACAGCAGAGCGAGACAGGGTTTCCGCCGGGCCGGTCAATGGGTGGCATAGCTTCCGCTTTGGTTGGACCGTGCCATCCCGTCGCGATGTCTCCTGCGCCCCCGTCAATCCGTCATGGAGGGTCTCGCCGCATGTGCCGGGGGACGTATCGTCCCGCTGCCTCCCGGCTCGCCGCCAGCGTGGTGAGTATGGGGCACCGGTGACGTCGGCCGTGCCGCCGGTCCTTTTTGCGACAGAGGTTCGGACAACTCGGACGGCCCTTGTCGGTCCGGGGACGCATGCGATCCAAAAATGTAGACGAGAGTTTGCTCGATGCCGGCCATATCGCGTTGGAAGAGGATGGCACCCTCCGCGTCGACAGGACCGGGGCGTCCTTGCGTCCCTGTACCGACTGCCCCTCATGCTGTGAGGGCCTCCGCGCCCGCGGCTAGGGCACCGTCTCCGGTGCGAACCCGAGACCCGTCGCGAGGGGCCCCGTCGTTTCCCCGCGAACCAGGGCCCCGGCAAAGCCGGCCGCGCCCGGCCGCGGTCCCAGGATGTCGCCGCTGCCGGCGGGATGCTGGATCTCCAGCACCGTATAGGGCCGCCGGTAGACCCAGCTCCGGTTCTCCACGGCCAGCGGGTCGGGGGGCACCTCCCCGGTGAAGGCATAGAAATGGAGGTCGAACCCGAGCGCGGGGGCCGGCATGACCGACAGTCGCCGCATTCCCATCGCCCGGACCGCCGTATCGGCCGGCGCGATCTCGGCTGCGCGCAGGGTCAGCAGGTTCAGGCTGGGCCCGCCGCCGAGCGCTTCGGTTGCGGCGAGGCCCGCCGGACGCTCCCCCTGAAACCAGTGATCGAGCAGCTCCACCGTGAAGCCCTCGGGGTCCCGCAGATGGGCCAGATAGGCGATGTCGCCCACCTGGCGCGGTGCACCGACAGCGACACCCCGGGCGCCCAGTTCCCTGACCGCGCGGTCGAGATCGGGTACCGAGAGCGCGATCTTCCAGTAGAGATCCCGGGGCGAGGGCGCATAAGGCGTCTCCGCCGGTTCGAACAACAGCCCCGCTTGCCCCGCGCCATAGCCGACCGACCCGTCGGCCCGCGTGCGCATCCCGAGCATGTCGCAGTAGAACGCCCTCTGGGCCGCAGGATCGCTGCAGCGCAGGCAGATCGTGGACAGGACCGGCATTGGCGATCTCCTCGGCAATGCGTCAGGATTATCCCGTCGATCCGAGGGATGCGACCGGCTTTGCGTCGCCCTATCGCCCGCACACCGGAGCCAAACCGCGAGAAGCCGATTCCCACTTGCAATAGTTGAACAACTGTTTAAGTGTCCATTCGTTATGGACACAACCGCACCTGCGCAGATGACCTCCGAAGGGATCGCCCAGCTCTCCGACACGTTCGGGCTGCTGGCGGATCCCACGCGGCTCGCCATCGTTCTGGCCTGCCGGGACGGGATCTCACGGCCGGGTCAGATCGCCGAGACGCTCGGCGTCTCGCCCTCGCTCGTCAGCCATCACCTGCGGCTGCTCCGGGCGAGCAAGATGGTCCGGTCGGAGCGGCAGGGGCGCGAGACCCACTACGCGCTCGCCGATGCCTGTGTTCGTGACATGCTGGCGCTGATGATCGGGCATGTGCTCGACCATGGCGACGGCGCCCATGGAGATACCGCCGAAAGGCACCACCACATCGTCAAGGAGACCGAACATGGTTGAAGTCACGTCCCAGAAATGCGCCTGCCCGGACTGCGTCTGCATCGTCTCGATCGAGGGCGCGGTGAAGCGCGACGGCAAGAACTATTGCAGCGATGTCTGCGCCGATGGCCATGAGGGCAACGCCGGCTGCGGTCATGCGGGCTGCGGCTGCAAGGGCTGATCGGGACCGTATCTGACGGCCATGGGCCGGCCCGGGCGCTGCGCGGGCCGCGCCTATTTCGGTTTGGCGGGCGGCTTGGCGGCCGGTTTGGCTTTCGGTTTGGTCGCCGAAATGCTCCGTTTTCGGGCGGGCGGAAAGGCGGGGCCTTTTTCGAGCTTCGTTGGATTCTCAAGCTTTTTTGACAGGCCCACAAGCCCCCGGCACTCGATCTCCACCTTGTCCAACCCCGCGCGAAAGCGCTGCAGACGGCCCCAGCACGGGCTCTTCGGCTCCGGCCCGTCGATCAACGCGTAAAGCGGCGCCAGATGCGGGCCGAACTTTTCGGCCTGTTTTTCGCTCAGGAACGCCGCAAAGCCCATGCAGCGTGCCCGGCCGGCGGCATCTTCCACGGTGACGATCTCGCCGAGCGCGCGCTGCTGCCAATGGAAGATCTGCCTGTCGCCGTCCTCTTCGACCTGGCCCGTCCACTCGTGGCTGCCCAGTTCCGACGAGGCCTTGCGCAGGGTCTCCACAAAGGCCTCGCGCGCGCTGCCGCGGGTCTCAAAGATATAGCCCAGCCGCTCGGTCAGCAGCTCGACATAGCAAAAGTACTGGCAGAAGACATAGGCCGTGCTGTCCCGGAAATGCTCCGATGTCATGGACGAGCGCTTGCGCGGGTCATACCCGTCTTTCAGCCAGTTATGGCCGCCCTTCTCCAGAATGCTCCACAGCCGTCCGCGCAGGTCGCCGCAGGCGAGCAGGATCGGCTCCGCCCAGAGCGTGAGCTGTTCCGCGGCAAAGGCGCGGCGGTCCTCGTCGCTGCGCAGCGCGACCCGCTCCGCCTCGACCTCGATGGCACTGCGTGTGCCAAGGCTGCTCTGTAGCTTTGCCAGCCGAAGCTGATCCTTGTGACTGCGCTCTGCCAGGTCGAGCTGGGCGCGCGCCGCCGCCTCTTGCCGTTCTGCCGCTCCGCGCTCCCGGACGCGCGTGTCCCGGGATGCCGCCTGTGTTTTCGCCCGAAGCTGCCGCCATGCAAAGAACGCGCCCACGAGCGCGAGGAGTATGGGGATCCAGAGGTTCTCTGTGAAGAAAGCTGCATCCATCGCCTGCGCATCCATCGCGGGCCGAGCCCAAAGCGCGGCGCCAGGTTGACTTTGGGGCAAGATACCGGCCAGGCCGCACCAGACAAGGGCGCGAGCACGGTTTTCACTCGCACGGCCAAGGGGTTCGCCGCGCCCTGCGCGGATCACCGCCGGAACCGATGATGTTACAGCATCTCACAGATTTCTCCGCCCCGCTCACATGTTGATGTGATCCGTAGGCGGGCGCCGCCCGTATGATAACGTGACGTCCGCCGCCCGCGGCCATGAAGGCCGCAGCCGCAGCTACCGAAGGGACCTGCCCGTGAACATCCATGCACCAGATATTGACCGTGAACCCACCCGTGCCGAAGCCGAAGCCGCGCTTGCGCTGCTGCGTCGCTGGGCCGGTGCGGTCACGGAAACCGAGGTTGCCAATCTCGACCCGCTGGTCGGTCGCTTGAGACCCGGCCAGGAGGTCTCGAACTATCCCGCGCTCTCGCGGCAATACCCCGCCGATTTCAAGGTGACGCCCGACTACAAGGCCACGCTGCCCGATCTGCAGAACGGGCCGTCGAGCCTCATCCGCGGCGCCAACCAGCAGATCCAGCATGTCGGCATTTCCAACTTCCGCCTGCCGATCCATTTTCACACCCGTGACAATGGCGATCTGATCCTGCAGGCCAGTGTGACCGGCACCGTCAGCCTGGAGGCCGACAAGAAGGGCATCAACATGTCCCGGATCATGCGCACCTTCTACAAGAGCGCCGAGAAGACCTTCAGCTTCGAGGTGATCGAGGATGTGCTCGACGCCTACAAGGCCGATCTGGAAAGCTTCGACGCCCGCCTCCAGATGCGCTTTTCATTTCCTGCGCGGATCACCTCGCTGCGCTCGGGGCTCGAAGGGTTCCAGTATTACGACATCGCGCTGGAGGTGGTTGAACGCGCGGGCGTGCGCAAAAAGATCATCCACCTGGACTATGTCTATTCCTCCACCTGCCCCTGTTCGCTGGAGCTGTCGGAACATGCCCGCCAGACCCGCGGCCAGCTCGCCACGCCGCATTCGCAGCGTTCGGTCGCGCGGGTCTCGGTCGAGGTCGACAATTGCGACGAGTGCCTCTGGTTCGAGGATCTGATCGAGCTCTGCCGCGCCGCGGTCCCGACCGAGACCCAGGTGATGGTCAAGCGCGAGGACGAACAGGCCTTCGCCGAACTCAACGCCGCCAACCCGATCTTTGTCGAGGACGCGGCGCGGAGCTTCTGCGAACAGCTCCTGAAGGATCACCGGATCGGCGATTTCCGCATCATCGCGAGCCATCAGGAGAGCCTGCACAGCCATGATGCCGTCAGCGTCCTGACCGAAGGGCCGACCTTCGAGGCCGAAAGCCTCGATCCCAAGCTCTTCAACACGCTGTATCACGTGGGGTGAGCAAGCTTCCCGGAAACGCCCCAGCGGGGCGTTTCGCTTGCGAACGCGCGGGACGCGCCGGGTCTTAGCGCGCCCGGAAATCGGTCCAGTGGACCGATTTCAGCGCTGAACGCGCGGAGCGCCCGAGCACAAGGCCTCTCTTAGAACCGACCGGGGGACCGTTTCTGGAAATCACGCGCAGGACGCGCCGGGGCCAGGCATCCCGGAAACGCCCCCTTGCATCGGGCAAACGGTCCCCCGGACCGTTTGCTGATCCTCCTCACTTTTCGCTTGCGAAGGCGCGGAATGCCTCGCGGCCAAGTGCGACCGAAAGCGGTCCGGCGAGGCGCGTCTCTTGAGCATGCGCGGAACGCCGGAGACCGCAATTGCGCGCGGGCCGGTTTCCTGATCTGCTCGGTACGAGACGGATCACGCAGCAGCAGGCAGGCCCCAAACCCATGGTCACACGCACCGCGACATGCCGATGCGGTCAGCTCAGGGCGACCTGCAGGGGCGAACCCGTCCGGATTTCCGTCTGCCACTGCCTTGATTGCCAGAAGCGCACCGGCAGCGCCTTTGCGGTCCAGGCGCGCTGGCGCGACACCGATGTCACGCTCAGCGGGCGGTCGGCCACGTGGGAACGCACCGCCGACAGCGGCCGCACGGCGACCTACTGGTTCTGTCCGGAGTGCGGATCGACGCTTGCCTATGTCAACGAGGGCTGGACCGGCGTGACGGCGATCCCGGTGGGCGCCTTCGCGGATACGGAGTTTCCCGCCCCCCGCTTTTCCGTCTACGAGCACCGCAAGCACGCTTGGGTCGGGATCGGCGGCGCGCATGTTCAGCATATGGCAGAGCCGCGTCCCGGCGCGCCGCCGCCCCGTTTCGACGACTGATCCCGCGACGCTAGCCTGCGCAGCGCACCTCCACCCGCCGGTTAATCGACCGCCCGGCCTCGTCCTCGTTGCTGGCGATGGGATCGTCCTCGCCCCGGCCCGTGGCCCTCATCTGTGCGCCATCGAGCCCGAGCGCGGCCAACGCGGCCACGACCGAGGCCGCACGCCGCTGCGACAGATCTCGGTTATAGTCCTCCGCCCCCTCGCTGGAGGAGTGTCCGATGATCTCGACCCCCGTCGCACCGCTCAGCCCTTCGGACAGGGCCACCAGCAGCGGTTGGGACTCGGGCCGGATCGCGTCGCTGTCGAAATCGAACCCGATCCCGTGCAGCACCGCGCCGCAGCCCGGCTGCACCGGCTCGGGCGTCAGGCACTCCGGCGCGTCGCCCGAGGCCTCCCCGTCATAGGGTTTGAAGGGCGCGCCGTTGGTCGAGCGCAACCCGCGGAGCCCGCCGTCCTCCGCCGCGATCAGGATGAACTGCGACGGGATCCCTGCGGGGTTCTCACCCAGCCCGCGCAGGACAGTGCCGTCCACGGTGCCGGTCATCCGGCTCTCGCCGTCATAGCAGCCGGTGACCGCAGCACCCTCCTGGGCCAGCTCGATATCGACGCCGCGGCCCTCCCAGACGCCGCTGAACCTCTCCGACAGGGGCGCGGCCTGCTGGCTGCCATTGCCGATGATCTCCGTGAACTCGAAGAAGGTCTTTTCGGCCTGGATGTCGAGCCCGCCGGAAAGACGCAGCTTGACCCAGAGCACCTCGGGCTGTTCGGGGGCGAGCGTCAGCTCCGAGACCTGGCCCCGCTCCCCATGGGCGCTCAGCGTGCCTGCGGCTAGCGGGACGAAGGGCCCGTCCGGCGCGCTCGCGGCGCCCAGAACCTCGACATCCCGGAAAAAGCTCTGCGACGGGCTCGGCGTTTC
>JBCDBB010000044.1:0-25222 GCA_039184415.1 Pseudomonadota bacterium | reverse complement strand
CCGCGAGCGGTGCAAAGAAGGCTGACCTCATCGTCGCCGAGGCGCGGCGGACGTCAAAGCGCAGCGATCAGATCGTTCAGGAGACCGCAGATGCGATGAGCGCTATTGAAAGCTCGTCGCACGAGATATCCAAGATCATCGACGTGATCGACGATATTGCCTTCCAGACGAACCTCCTGGCATTGAACGCGGGGGTCGAGGCCGCGCGCGCGGGCGATGCCGGGCGGGGCTTTGCTGTCGTAGCGTCCGAGGTGCGCGCACTGGCTCAGCGCTCATCAGAAGCAGCCGGCGAGATCAGCACGCTGATCAGCGACAGCGGCAGCCAGGTCAAACGCGGGGTGTCGCTCGTCAGAGAGGCGGGCCAGACACTTGAGACCATTGCAAGTGCCGTGTCCGAAATCGCTGGGCACGTCTCCGACATCGCGTGCTCGGCCGAGGAACAAGCCACCGGCATCTCCGAGATCAATGGCGCTGTGGGGCAGCTGGACGTGGCCACACAGCGGAACACCGCGATGTTTCACGATACACTGACCGCCAGTAAATCCCTCACACGGACCGCCACGGAACTCGCGGAAAAGGTCTCGAGATTTCAGACGGGTCTCAACGCGCCCCGTCCGACGTTGCAGCTGCCCGAGCGTGGGCCTGGCCAGGTGCTGTCTCACCCATCATCCGAGCCGGCGCGCCGACGAAAAATCGCCGGCGGCGCCCCCTGTCCGAATTTCGATCTGGACCGTGGCTGGACAGACCCGTGAGCCATTTTGGGGCGACAACGCGGCCGGACTGCCCGTCGAGAAACAGCGCTTGGCTGTCGCGACCCAATACGCACACAGTTTTCATTTGCCGGTATCTGCACAGGGATTTCTGCCGCAAGACATTGTTTTTCAGACCTGTCCAGATGTGAAGACGATCTGAGCCGGTTTGATGCAATCAGCGTGACGCAGCACCATCGTCCGCATCGTCTCCTTCATCCTGATCAAACAGCGTCTCGCCCCCGCCTTCATCGTCGCCGTCCGCTTCAGTTTCCGGCGATAGACGCGCCTCGAGCAGACCGGCCTCCTTGAGATCCCGCAGCCCTGGCAGATCGCGCGCGCTTTGCAGGCCGAAATGATCGAGAAAGCCCTCGGTTACCACGAATGTCACGGGCCGGCCCGGTGTATCGCGCCGACGTCCGAAGCGGATCCAGTCCAGCGCGATCAGCTGATCGAGCGTCCCGCGGCTGACGCTCACCCCGCGGATCTCCTCGATCTCGGCCCGTGTGACCGGCTGATGATAGGCAACGATGGCAAGGGTCTCCGTCGCGGCCCGCGATAGTTTTCGCGTCTCCTCGATCTCCTGGCGCAGCAGACCGGCAAGATCCGGCGCGGTTCGAAACGCCCAGGACTCGCCCACGCGTCTCAATTCCACACCCCGGCCCTCATAGCGACGCGCAAGTAACGCGAGCGCTTCCGCTGGCGCGCTGCCCGGCGGCATCCGCCCGGCCAGGTCGCGCAGGCTGAGCGGATCGGCCGACGCAAAGAGCATCGCCTCGACCATGCGCTCCTGTTCCGCCAGGGGTGGCGCGGGAAAGAGCTCCGGCTCCGCAGGTGCGGCGCCTGCCCGACCTTTTTTGCCTGCGTCAGTCATCGCCGCTCTCCTCGCCCGCCCGGCGACGCAGCTGGATCGGCGCGAACGTCTCGCTCTGCCGGAGCTCAGCCCGGCCGGACTTCACAAGCTCCAGGGCCGCGGCGAAATGCGCAGCCATCGCTGAGCGCCGGCGCGCCGGTTCAGCGACCCACGCCTCTGGCAAATAGCGCGCCAGATCGGTCCAATCGCCGGCAAACCGGATCAGACCTTTCATCCGATCAAGCGCCTGTTCCATCGTCAGAACAGCATCGCGGTCGAGCACCAGTGGCCGAAACGCATCGCGGGTCCGTATGCGCGCATAGGCCTGGAGCAGGTCGAGCAAACCGGCCTCATAACGCACCGTCCGGCGTCGGGTCACGGCCTCTTCGGCCCCGCGGGCAAAGCGATCGCGCCCCAGCCGATCCCGGGCCATCAGCCGCGCTGCCGCCTGCCGCATCGCTTCCAATCGCTCCAACTGAAAGGCCAGATGCGCGGCAAGTTCTTCTGCGCTGGCACCCTCTTCGCCGGGCTCCGGCGGCAGCAGCAGACGTGATTTGAGATAGGCGAGCCAAGCCGCCATGACGAGGTAATCCGCCGCCAGCTCAATGCGCAGGTCGCGCGCGGTCTCGATAAAGGTCAGATACTGTTCGGCCAGCGCGAGGATCGAAATCTGGCGCAAATCCACCTTTTGCGTGCGGGAGAGTGTCAGCAATAGGTCCAGTGGCCCCTCGAAGCCATCGACATCGACGATCAACGCCTCAGCGGCCCGGCGCGCATCGATCGACGTCACGCCTCCGATCAGCGTTTCAGGCTCAGACATGCGCCCCAGCAAGTCGGCAATACTCGGCCTCGGCGGCCGTCGCGTCGAAGGCCGCCGGAGTCCGCCGCGCCGCCAGTGCACGCTCCGCCCGCGCCGCCGAGGCTCCTGCCAGCCGCCCGGACGCCGCCACGACAGCCGCCATCTCGGCCCGGTCGCCATTGCAGTGCAGCATCAGATCGCAACCGGCAGAAAGCGCAGCTGCGCAGCGCTCTTCCATAGGACCGTTCAGTGCCTGCATCGACAGATCATCTGTCATCAGGAGCCCGCCAAACTCGATGGCATCGCGGATCATGGAAATGACCGCCGCCGATTGCGTCGCACACCGATCGGGATCGAGCGCGTCGAACACAACATGGGCGGTCATGGCCAGCGGCAGATCCGACAGGGCAGCAAACGCGGCGAAATCCGTCGAATCGAGCTCGGCCCGCGACACCGTCACGCGCGGTAGATCAAGATGGCTGTCCCGGGTCGCCCGGCCATGCCCGGGGATATGTTTCAGCAACGGCAGAACGCCGCCGTCGAGGCAACCGTCGGCCACGGCACGCGCGATGATCGCCACCATCTCAACATCATCGCCATAGCAGCGGTTCAGAAGCACGGGATGAGTTTCAGCCCGGGCAATGTCGGCCAGGGGCGCGCAATTGCCGTCGATCCCGAGGGCGTGCAGTTCATCGGCGATCAGACGCGCGCGCAGATACATGGCGCGGCGCGCCTCGTCGGGCGCGAGCGCCATCACCTGATCGCGCGCGGGCGGCCAGTCGCGCCAGTGAGGCGCCGTCAGCCGGGCGACCCGCCCGCCCTCCTGATCGATAAAGATCGAGGCGTCGCGCCCCACGGCATCGCGCAGCGCAGCGGTCAGCCGGCGCACCTGTGCCGGCGTCTCGATGTTGCGGGAAAAGAGGATGAACCCCCAGGGGTCGGCATCGCGAAAAAACGCACCCTCGTCACCGGCCAGGGTCAGACCGGCACAGCCGAGGATCGTCGCGCCACTCACCGGGTGAGCACCGGGATGCATTCGACCTGACCGGCCAGCAGTACTTCGCAGAAGCGCCGCGCCTCCGCCCGGTCAGTGAACCCATGCGCCCGCAGGCGCCACAGCGACTGGCCAGAGGCGTCGGTTTCCTCGAAAACCGGCCGCTTGTCGCTGAAATACTCCGAAAACGCGCTCGCCAGATTGGTCCATTCCTGCTGCGCGGCCGCTTCGCTCGAAAAGGCACCGAGTTGAACGAGGCGCGTGCCGGGCGGAATGTCCAGGGGTGCGATCGGACCCCGGGTTCCGAATGCCTCCGTGGCGGCGACGAGCGGCAAGGGCTCACTGGTGCGGGTGCGCGATACTTCTGCCCCGGCCGTGGGCCTTGGCTGCGGACGGCGCAGGCCATCGTCGGTCATCACCGCTGCGGGCAGCGCCTCCGGCGACGCTTCAAGCCCGAGCGCATCCATCAGGGCCCGATCCACGGAGCTGCGGATCGCCTCTTCGGCCGGCGCCTCGCCGGGCCGGCGCGCGGGCGCGTCGCTTTCCGCGATCGCGGCGGGCGCCGGGGCCAAGGCCACCTCTTCAGCCACGGGTTCGCGGCTGTCCTCCCCGGCAATCGCATTCACTGCGTAGCCTTTGTGCGGTGCGGTGAAGCCGCCGGGATACTCGGGCGCGACCCGTGCGGGACCCTCCATCGCCCGGACGACCGGAACCGCCCGGGTGTCGCGCACTGCGATATCATAGGCCCACCAGACCAGCCCGACGACCAGCGTCACGGACAAGGCCGCACCGATCCAGTTCACAATTGCCGAAAATAACGATGTCTCAGCCCGGTCTGATTCATAGCCCGGACCAGACATTGCGGGAAATGCCATGCCTATTGCCCCAATCCTGCGTCGTCCTGCCGGACGGACGCGTTGCCTGCTCTCAACCCGCTGGGGCGCCGTTACTCAGCGCATTTCCTCAAGCGGCTCAACGCCAAGGATACCCAATCCGGTTGAAATCACAATGCCGACGGCGGCAGGCAGCACGGTTTTTCGTGCCGTCGCGGCGGCATCGCCCTCGATGACGAAACGCAAGGACGGATCCTCGTTGCCGCGGTGCCAGAGCGTGTGGAACGTGCCGGCCAACTCATAGAGATAAAAGGCGATCCTGTGGGGTTCATTTCCGCGCGCGGCGATCTCCACCTGACGCGGCCAATCGGCCAGTCGCGCGGCAACAATCTGCTCGGCAGGATCCATCACTGCGCCAGAATCCAGGGACGCAGAGCTCGGCTCCACACCCATCCCGGCCGCCTTGCGCAGCACCGATGCGGCCCGCGCATGGGCATACTGAACATAGAAGACCGGGTTGTCGCGCGACTGCTCAAGCACCTTGTCGAAGTCGAAATCGAGCGGCGCGTCATTCTTGCGCGTCAGCATCACGAAGCGCGTCACACCGGGCCCCACCTGCTCGACCACATCGCTCAGTGTCACGAAGGTGCCCGCGCGCTTGGACATCTTGAAGGGCTGGCCATCCTTGGTCAGTTTGACCAGCTGGGTGAGCTTGACATCAAGCGGGACCTGCCCGTCTGACAGCGCCGAAACGGCGGCCTTCATCCGCTTGACATAGCCACCGTGATCGGCCCCGAACACATCGATGAGCTGGTCGTAACCCCTTGTGATCTTGTCATAATGATAGGCGATGTCCGGCGCGAAATAGGTCCAGCTGCCATCGGATTTCTTGACGGGGCGATCGACATCGTCGCCATGTTCGGTCGCGCGAAAAAGCGTCTGCTCGCGCGGCTCCCAGTCCTCCGGTGTCTTGCCCTTGGGCGGCTCCAGCACGCCCTCATAGATTAGGCCCTTATCGTCCAGTGTCTTGAGCGCAGCCTCGATCAGCCCGGTGCCATAGAGCGACTTCTCCGAGAAGAACCGGTCCATATGCACGCCGAGCTGGGCAAGATCCTTCCGGATCAGCGCCATCATCGCGTCGGTCGCAAACGCGCGGACCGGGGCGAGCCACACGGATTCGGGCTGGTCGAGATAGGCGTCGCCAACCTTGTCCTTGAGCGCTTCGCCGACCGGCACCAGATAGTCGCCGGGATAGGTGCCGTCCTCGAACGCAACGCTCTGTCCGTGGGCTTCGAGGTAGCGCAGATAGACAGAACGCGCGAGCACATCGACCTGCGCCCCACCGTCATTGATGTAGTACTCGCGGGTGACGTCCCAGCCGGCAAACTCCAGCAGCGAGGCAAGGGCATCGCCGAAAACCGCCCCTCGCGTGTGGCCGACATGCAACGGACCGGTGGGATTCGCCGAGACATATTCGACATTGACCCGCCGCGCGGCCCCAACTTCCGAGCGGCCATAGGATTGGCCGAGGTCCAGGACACTGGACACCACTTGCTGCCAGACCGCCGGTGCGAGGCGCAGATTGAGAAAGCCCGGCCCCGCGACCTCGGCACTGGCGATCCTCGGATCGTCGGTCAGCGCCTGCGCGAGCGCCTCGGCGATATCCCTTGGCTTGGCCCCGGCGGGCTTGGCCAGCACCATCGCCGCGTTGGTCGCCATATCGCCATGGGCAGGATCGCGCGGAGGTTCGACTGCGACAGCGGAAAAATTCAGGCCATCGGGCAACGCGCCCGTTGCCTGCAGCGATGCGAGCCGGTCGAGCACGAGGGCCCGGATGTCAGCGTAAAGGTTCATTGTGGCGCGTCCCTCGGAATGGCAGCGGTCTACCACCCGAGGTCGCGCCGTCAATCCGCTGAGACGGCTCCGACAGAAAGTGCGCCCTTGGACAGGGTCTCCATGAAGGACGGCCGGCCATCGGCGCCCTGCCCCGACAGGCCACTGCTGACCGTGAGGCCGACATCCCGGTCACTCGGCGCGCCTTGCGTGTCATCGGACGGATCGAAGCGATACTCGGTACCGAACACGTCGCGGTTCAACCAGTCCGTCTCATCCGAGCACAGCACATCGAGCGAAAAGGTACAGGTTTCGGCGGCAGGCTCGTAGCGTTCGGGCTCGAAATAGGTCCTCGCGTCCTTGCCCGCTCTTTCCCGGTGGAGCGTCGCCGCGGATTTCGGGGCAACGGTTGTCGGCGCCATCAGGTCTGCGCTCCGTCCGTCCAGAGGTCCATGCAGGGACGCCGCCGGCGCAGGCAACGCAGTGCTGAGCAAGGCCAGGGACAAGCTCACGGTTGCCGTAAAGTGATATGTGTTTTGAACTAACATAGTGGCGAACCTAAGCATTACTGTGGCTTAGGACTGTACGCTGAGACACGGTCCGGACCAAAGCGCGACCGTGCGACAGGGTAAACGAAAACCGTGGGTCCGACGCGAACTGGGACCGTCGCGACCGGATCGGGCCGCAATTGCGGGGCGCGGCGTCCCGGCGCCCTTTCTGCGTCAGCCGGGGGTTGAACGGCGCAGGTCCGACGCCGCCATGCTGTCCGGACCGGCGACATAGCGGGCGTGGCATTGGAGCGCGTATCGGTCGGTCATCCCCGCCAGATAGTCCGCCACCAGCCGGGCGAGCGCCGTTTCGTCGCCCTGCGCTTCGGAAACCTCGCCCTGCCAGCGGCGCGGCAGCAGGTCGGGCCGCGTCATGTAGAGCGGGAATAGATCTTCGAGCACTGCGGTGACCTCGGAGCGGATATCCATCACCCGCGGCGCGCGGTACATGCGCGCGAACAGAAAGCGCCGTATCGCCTGAAGTGCGTCCAGCATGCCGTGCGAAAACCCGATGACCGGACTGCCGAAGGCGCGCACCTTTTCCGCCGATGTCAGGCTTTCGTCCGAGAGGCGGCTTTGCGAGGTCGCGATCAGATCATCCACCATGGCGCCAAAGACCCGACGAAGGGCCTCATGGCGGCGCCGCACGGGTTCGATGTCGGGATAGCGGGCATCGACCTCCGCAAAGGCCGCGCCCACCAGCGGCAGCGCTGCGATTTCCGCATCTGCAAAAAGCCCCGCGCGCAGCCCGTCATGCAGGTCGTGATTGTTATAGGCGATGTCATCGGACAGGGCCGCGACCTGCGCCTCGGCACAGGCATGGCTGGTCAGTTCCAGATCATGCAGGGCGTTGTACTCTGCCAGAGCATGGGGCAGCGGCCCGGTCACCGGTCCGTTGTGTTTAGCAATACCTTCAAGGGTTTCCCAGGTCAGGTTCAGCCCGTCAAACTCGGCATAGTGCCGCTCCAGCCGCGTCACGATCCGCACCGCCTGTGCGTTGTGATCGAACCCCCCGTACGGCTGCATAAGGGCGTCGAGCGCATCTTCGCCCGTATGTCCGAAGGGCGTGTGCCCGAGGTCATGGGCCAGCGCGACGGCTTCGGTCAGTTCCGTGTTCAGCCCGAGCGCGCCTGCCACCGTACGGGCGACCTGGGCCACCTCGATGGAATGCGTCAGCCTTGTGCGGTAGTAATCCCCCTCATGTTCGACAAACACTTGGGTCTTGTGTTTCAGGCGCCGGAACGCGCTCGAATGCAGAATCCGGTCCCGATCACGCTGGAAACAGGTTCGAAACGCGCTTTCGGGCTCCGGATGAAGCCGCCCTCGGGAACGGCTTGGATCGGCGGCGTAGGGCTGGAGCATCGCGCGTCCTTGTCGGTTTGCTGCAAGTTGCTTATCTTGCGCACAGACACAGTCCAACCCGGAGGCTCGCGATGGAGCTGACCCTTCCGCCAAAAGTGACCGACCGCGCCTTTGCCCGCCTGGCCGAGATCAATGCCGATGGCGAGGCGCCCAAGGCCTTGCGTGTCGCGGTCGAGGGCGGCGGGTGTTCGGGGTTCCATTACGAGATCACCCTCGACGAGCCCGGCGACGAGGATCTGGTGATCGAAGGTGAAGGTCAGAAGGTTGTGGTCGACACCGTGTCCCTGCCCTTCCTCGCCGATGCGGTGATCGATTTCTCCGACGAGTTGATCGGTGCGCGGTTCGTGATCGAAAACCCGAACGCGACCTCGAGTTGCGGCTGCGGCACGTCCTTCTCGATGTAAACCAAAGGCCGTACCGACCCGGCGACTGAGTGGTTGCGTCCGCCCGCTTGGGGCGCGAGTGTGGCCCCAAACGACGGGGGCGCCGGCAATGAAGATCGCCACATTCAACATCAACGGGATCAAGGCGCGCGTGGGCGCGCTGACCGACTGGCTGTCCGAGGCCACGCCGGATGTCGCCGTGCTTCAGGAGATCAAGTCGGGCGACGAGGCCTTTCCCCGCGAGCTTTTCGAAGAGATGGGCTACCAGGTGGAAACCCATGGCCAGAAATCCTTCAACGGCGTGGCGATCCTGTCGCGCCTGCCTTTGGAGGATATCCGCCGCGGCCTGCCCGGGGATGAGAGCGACGAACAGGCCCGCTGGATCGAAGCCACCGTGATGGCCGATCGGCCGGTGCGGCTCTGCGGGCTTTATCTGCCCAACGGGAACCCCGCCCCGGGCCCGAAATTCGACTATAAACTCGCCTGGATGGCGCGGCTTGAGTCCCGTGTCAAAGAACTGCTAGCACTTGAAGAACCCGCCGTAATTCTCGGGGACTACAACATAATTCCTCAGGCGGAAGATGCCGCCCGCCCAGACGCCTGGCGCGAGGACGCGCTGTTTCGCTCCGAAAGCCGCGCGGCCTTTCGCCGGATCGTCAATCTGGGGCTGACGGACGCGTTTCGTGCGATTCACCCGCACGTGCCGCCTGCGCCCGGACCGGAGCAGTTCAGCTTTTGGGACTATCAGGCCGGTGCCTGGGACCGTAACGACGGTATCCGGATCGATCATCTGCTGCTGACACCCCAGGCGGCCGATCTGCTGCGCGACTGCCAGATCGACAGCGCTGTGCGCGGGCGCGAGAAGCCGAGCGACCATGTCCCGGTCTGGGTCGATCTGGCCGCCTGACCGCACGGCGGCCCGCCACGAAACGAACACGGCACGAATGAAGACGAGGGAGGCGCCGCCATGCGGATCGGATTTGTGGGGCTGGGCAATATGGGGGCACCGATGGCCGCCAATCTTGTTGCGGCGGGGCACCAGCTGCATGGGTTCGACCTAAGCGGCAGCGTGCCCAAGGGCGTGACGCCAATGCAGGATGCAGCCTCGGCCGCGGAGGCCGCCGCGGTCGTGATCACGATGCTGCCCGACGGCGCCGCGCTACGGGCGGTCGCCTCTCAGATCCTGCCGGCGATGTCAGAAGGCGCTGTCCTCATCGATTGCTCGACCGTGGATGTGGACAGCGCGCGCGCCGTGGCGGCGGATGCCGAGGCGCTCGGGATCGCGATGCTCGATGCGCCGGTCTCGGGCGGGACAAGCGGCGCCGCCGCGGGCACGCTGACATTCATGATCGGCGGACCGGAGCCGGCACTTGCGCAGGTTTCGGAACTCTTCGACGTGATGGGCGCTCGGGCCATCCATTGCGGCGAACCGGGCGCGGGCCAGGCTGCGAAGATCTGCAACAACATGATCCTCGGCACCACCATGGCCGTGACCTGCGAAGGTTTCGCGCTTGCCGATGCGCTCGGGCTCGACCGGCAGGCGCTCTATGACGTGGTCTCGACCTCGTCAGGGCAAAGCTGGTCGACCACCACCTATTGTCCTGCACCGGGCGTTGGGCCGACATCGCCCGCGGACAATGACTATAGACCGGGATTTGCCACCGAGTTGATGCTGAAGGACATGCGCCTCAGTCAGGATGCTGCCGGCGCAACCGGGGCACCGACACCGATCGCCGCGCTCGCCGCGGAGCGCTATGCGGAATTTCTGAATGACGGCGGCAAGGGGCAGGACTTTTCCGCGTTACTTGAGTGGCTTAAAAAGCGTCCCTGAACCAGTTGGAGCCATTGGACAAGACAGAAGGTAAGCCGATGGGCGCGCCTGGAGCTCAGCCGGCGCTGCCGAGGATTCGGCGGACATAATTCTGGGTCTCCCGGTAGGGCGGGATGCCATTATGCTTCTTCACCGCACCGGGACCCGCGTTGTAGGCGGCAAGCGCCAGCCGCCAGCTTTTGAAGGTCCGGTACTGCTTTTTCAGATAGCGGGCACCGCCCTCGAGATTCTGCTTGGGATCATGGGGGTTTACGCCCAGCGACCGCGCGGTGCCCGGCATCAGTTGCGCCAGTCCGATCGCGCCCTTGTGGCTCTTGGCCTTTGGGTTCCAATTGCTTTCCTGCTGCACGAGCCGCACGAACAGCTCCTCTGGGATGCCATGGCGCCGCGCAGCCTGTTTGGCCATGGGCAGATAGACCCCGCGATACTTGACCACCATGTTCGAGCCACGGCTCGGCAGGAAGAGCTTGCCGTCGAACTCGCTATCCGGCTGTAGACGCGATGAATAGGAATATTGCGTCGCGCCGCGGCGGTCGAGGAAATCGGTTTGCTCCAGGAAGATCCGCTGCCGGTCCCGGTCCGCCGCGACAGGCGCGCTGTCCCAAACGACCAGTGCTGCAATCAACGCGACGAGAATGACCCGCATCGTCCCACCTCCGGAACGGGCCTCTGGGGGCCCTTTGTTAAAAGTCGCTTTACCCGCTTTTGCGGGGCGGTTCCAGTGTCATGGCCGCATTTCGTGACGGATGGTCAAGGGGCGTTGCCTTCCGCCCACGGGACTGGAATAGGCTAGAGGGCAGAACAGGCAAACGGAGAGGAACCATGGCGGGGTCAGTCAACAAGGTCATTCTGATCGGCAATCTGGGGCGCGATCCCGAGGTGCGCACCTTTCAGAATGGCGGCAAGGTGGTCAATCTGCGGATCGCAACGTCGGAGCGGTGGCGCGACAAGAACACCGGCGAGAACCGCGAAAAGACCGAGTGGCATTCCGTGGCGATCTTCTCCGAACCGCTCGCCCGCGTGGCCGAGCAGTATCTGCGCAAAGGCTCCAAGGTCTATCTGGAGGGCCAGCTTGAGACCCGGAAATGGCAGGACCAGTCCGGCCAGGACCGCTATTCGACCGAGGTTGTGCTCCGCCCCTACAAAGGCGAACTGACCATGCTGGACGGGCGCGGCGAAGGCGGAGGCGGCTACATGTCCGACCAGTCCGGCGGCGGTGGCGGCTATGGTGGTGGCGGCGACGATTTCCGCGGCGGCGGTGGCGGGTCGAGCAGCGGCGGTCCGTCCCGCGATATCGACGACGACATCCCGTTCTGAGGCAACCCCGCGCTCAGGCGGGAACCCCCGACCGGGCAGAGAGCACATCTTCGAGCATGGCCTTGAGCGTCGCGTGTTCGACGTCGTCGGTCACGAAGGCCTCCCCGATGCCGCGCGCCAGAACAAACCGCAGTCGCCCGTCGATCACTTTCTTGTCCTGCCCCATCAGCGCGATCAGCCCCTCGGCGTCCGGCAGATCCCCGGCAATGTCGGACGGATCGGTCGCCATGCCCATGGCCCGCAGATGCGCCCGGACCCGCGACGGCTCTTCCTGCGCGCAAAGCCCCATCCGGGCCGAAAGCTCGAACGCCAGCGCACAGCCGACGGCCACGCCCTCGCCATGGAGCAGCCGGTCGGAATAGCCCGTTGCGGCCTCCAGCGCGTGGCAAAAGGTATGTCCCAGATTGAGCAGCGCCCGGTCGCCCTGCTCTGTCTCGTCGCGCGCCACGATGTCTGCCTTCATCTGTACCGACCGCTCGACCGCGTCGGTGCGCAACTCCCGGTCGCCCGCCGCCAGCGCCGGCCCATGCGCCTCCAACCAGTCAAAGAACGCCGCATCCCCCAAAAGCCCGTATTTGACCACCTCTCCATAGCCGGCCAGGAAATCGCGCCGGGGCAGCGTGTCGAGGACCGCGATGTCGGCCAGAATGAGCGAGGGCTGATGAAACGCACCGATCAGGTTCTTGCCGTGGGGCGCGTTGATCCCGGTCTTGCCCCCGACCGAACTGTCGACCTGCGCCAGAAGGGATGTCGGGATCTGCACGAAGCGCACGCCCCGGCGCAGGATCGCCGCGGCGAACCCGACCAGATCTCCGATCACCCCGCCGCCGAGGGCGATCACCACATCGCGCCGCTCGATCTTCTGGTCCAGCAGCCATTCCACCGTGCGTGAGAGGTTCGCCCAGTCCTTGGTCGTCTCGCCCGGCGGCAGCCGCAGCGCCGTGCTCTCGATACCGTCCTCCGCCAGCGCCGCGGTGAGCGCATCCAGATGCTTGGCGCCGACGGTGTCGTCGGTGACGATCGCGACGCGCGTGCGGGACAGCAGCGGACCGATCCGGTCGGCAGCCTCGCCGATCAGCCCGGCGCCGATCACGACGTCATAGCTCCGGGATCCAAGGGCGACGGAAACGGTGCGGTTATCGGACATGGTTGTTCAACTTCGGCTGGGAGACGGAGAGGATATCGGGATGGCGGGCGAGCGTCCGAATGACCTGACGCGCCATGTCATCGACAGAGTAGTTCGAGATCGACCGCACCCTGAGCGGTGCCATGGCATAGATCGGATCGCGTTCCTTGTGGAGCGCGCTGAGCGTGGCGAACGGGTTTTCGGTCCTGAGCAGTGGCCGGGTCGACTTGTGTCGCACCCGCGCCCAGAGCAGATTGACCTCGGCCTGAATCCAAAGTGCCACAGCGTGCTGCGAGATCACACGCCGGTTCCGGGCAAAGAGAAACGCGCCGCCGCCCGTCGACAGGATGTGCGGCGGGTTCTCCAGAAGCCGTGTCAGCACCTGGGTTTCCTTTTCGCGGAAGTAGGTTTCACCATATTTTTCAAAGAGTTCCGCGATGGTCAGGTTGGACGCCTCTTCGATCTCACCATCCAGGTCGACGAAGTTCACAGCCAGTTTTCGTGCCACGACCGTGCCGACCGCGGTCTTGCCGGCCCCCATCATCCCCACGAGGACAACCGTCTTGCGTAAATCGAAGGGCACGTTCTGGCTCCAGACCCCGCTTGCGCTCGATGCGTATCCTGTTCACAAATCACCACCGTATAGGCGGCGGCGCAAAATGCCGCTAATCTGCGCTTCGAGCAGGAAAGTCAACCGAGGCAGCACCATGGGACGCCTTTTGCGCGCCATCATTTACATTGTCGTCATCCTTGGATTGGGGCTGGCCGCCTTCGCCTATCTGGGCGATCTGTCGCCCGATCGCGGCGAAGTCCGCATCCCGGTGGAGATCGATGCGAACTAGGCTGCAGCGGGCGCAAGGGCTGCTGAGGGCCGTCGCGGTCCTTGCCGCGTCCACAGGCGCCGCCATGGCCCAGGATGGCGACGCGCCTCTGTCGGCGATCCCCTGGCTTTCCGAAAGCCTCGCACGGCCGCCGACCGCGCCGGCAGCACCCGACCGGGTGGGACTCACGCCCGTGCCGCGCCCCGATCCGATCGAGGTGGCCCCCCTGCCCGCGCCGGACCCCGACGCCACCGGGCTCCGACCGGCGCGCGGCGGGGCGCTCTGGGCGGAAAGCGATGCCCAGGAACTCGCCGCCGCCTTGCGCGCCATGCCGGACCAGAGCCTGCCGGCGGCCCAGGATCTCTACACCGCGCTGCTGCTTGCCGAAAGCACTCCGCCCCGCGCCGAACCCGGGCAGAGCAGCGGCTTTCTGCGCGCGCGTGTCGATGCGCTCCTCAGACTTGGCGCGCTCGAACCCGCCCTGGCGTTGATCGAGCGGGCCGGCCCCGAGCGCCCCGAGCTCTTTCGCCGCTGGTTCGATGTCTCGCTGCTGACCGGGTACGAGAAACGCGCATGCGCGACCATGGCCGCGACCCCATCGCTTGCACCGACCGCTGCGGCGCGGGTGTTCTGTCTGGCCCGCGAGGGACGCTGGGAAACCGCCGTCGTCACGCTGGAGGCCACGGCCGCCCTCGGAACGCTCAGCGACGAAGACGCCAACCTCATGGCCCGTTTCCTCGATCCCGAGCTTTTCGAAGGCGACCCGCCGATGCCGCGGCCCGATCCGGTGACACCGCTGCTGTTCCGGGTGCACGAGGCCCTGGGCGAGCCGATCCCGACGCGCAACCTGCCCCTGGCCTTCGCCCATGCCGATCTGCGCCACGTCATCGGCTGGAAGGCCCGGATCGAGGCGGCGGAGCGTCTGACGCGGGTCGGTGCGGTCCCGGCGGACCGGCTGCTCGCCATCTACAGCACACGGCGCCCGTCGGCCTCCGGCGGGGTCTGGGACCGGGTGGCGCGGATGCAGGCGCTCGACATCGCGCTGAATTCCGGCCGGCCGAGCGCCGTTGCGCGGGCGCTGGAACCCGCCCGGGCCGTGATGGCCGAGGCAGGGCTGGAGCCGGTGCTCGCCCATATGGTGGCCCCGCGGCTGGCGCGCCTGCCGCTGGAGGGTGCGGCGGCACGGACGGCGCTGCGGCTCCGGCTGCTGTCCAACCGTCCCCTGGCCCTGGAGCCGACGCCGCTGCCCGCGGATCTGCCGCCGGACCTTGCCTTTGCCGCGGCGCTGGCCGCCGGTGAGGCCGCGCGCGCCGTACCCCCAGGACCGCGCGCCGCCGCGATCCGCGCGGCCTTCACCGACGGCAGTCCGGATCCGGGCGATGCGGCGCTTCTGGAGGAGGACCGCACCGGAGAGGCGCTCCTGCGCGCGCTCAAACGCCTCGCCCCGGGCGGAGAGGCCGATCCCGGCGAGGTTGCCCGCGCCATCGCCCTGCTGCGCGCCGCGGGCCGCGAGGAGATCGCGATGCATGCCGCCCTGCAATATCTGCTGAGCGGCCCCTCGCAATGAGCGCCCAGCTCATCTCGCGCTTCATCGAAGCCCATGCCGCGGAACTGGACGCGGCGCAGAACACGCAACTGGCCTATGCAAGGGACCTGCGGGATTATCTCGATTGGCTGGAGGCCGACGGTGCCGCGCTGCTGGAAGCCGACCGCGCCCGGATCGAAGCCTATCTGGTCCATTGCGATGCCCAGGGCCTCTCCCGCGCGACCCGGGCGCGCCGTCTGGCGGCGCTCCGCCAGTTCTATCGCTTCGCCTTCGAGGAAGGGTTGCGCGGCGACAATCCCGCGATCCAGATCCGCGGCCCGGGCCGGTCCAAGCGTCTGCCCAAGACGCTCGCCATGAACCAGGTCGAGGCACTGCTGGAGGCCGCCCGCTGCCATGGGCGGACCGGCTACGAACGCACCCGCACCGCCTGCATGATCGAGCTGCTCTATGCCACCGGCATGCGGGTGAGCGAGCTTGTCGGCCTGCCCGTCGCCGCAGCCCGCGGGGACCCGGCCATGCTGCTGGTGCGCGGCAAGGGCGGCAAGGAACGGATGGTGCCGCTCTCGCCACCCGCCCGCACGGCATTGGCCGCCTGGCTCACGACGCGCGACGAAGCTGAAGAGGCCGCGCGACGGGCAGGCCGCACACCCGCCTCGCCCTTTCTCTTTCCCGGACGTGGAAAGGCCGGGCACATGACCCGGCAGAATTTCTTCCAGCTTCTCAAGGCGCTCGCCCTGCAGGCCGGGCTGGATCCCGGCACGGTCACGCCCCACGTCTTGCGCCATGCCTTTGCGACCCATCTGCTGGAAAACGGCGCGGACCTGCGGGTGATCCAGATGCTGCTCGGCCATGCGGACCTCTCGACGACCGAGATCTACACCCATGTGCTCGAAAGCCGCCTCAAGGAGCTGGTGCTGACCAAGCACCCTCTGGCCTAGCCGGCCGCAACTGCCGCGCCGCGTCGCGCCTCATAGCGAAACCACAGTTCCAAGGCGATCAGATAGGGCACGTAGAAGGCCCAGATATTGACCAGATCGAAGGCGCCACTGAAGTCGCGTTCGACCCAGATCCCACCCGTGGTCATGAACCAGAGCGCATACTGCATGCGGTAGATCCAGGAGCCGAGCGCGAGAACCGCCAGCCGCAGACCCCAGCGGCGATGGCGCGCGAAGGCGCCCGCGCGGGCAAAGCGCAGCGCCTGACCGGCCGCCACGAGCACGCAGATCCCGTAAAGCGCGAAGGACAGGCTCATGTCCCACCCGCCGATGGTGCCGCGCAGACCGATATAGACCAACCCCGCGACGCCCGTCAGCAGCGCCGCTCCCACCAGAACGCGCCCGGACCAGCGATGCAGCGCAGGCCAGCGCCGCCGCACGGGTCCGGCCAGTTGCACCGGCGCCAGTGCCGTGATGACCGCCCCGCCGATCATATGGACAAAGATCGCCCCCGTCGCGACGGGGGCGTCAGGCCAATAGAGGCGGCTCTCGCCCGAAAGATCGCGGCTCAGGCCCTGCCAGCCCAGCTCCAGCGAATGGGTGATGAAGTCCGAGGCCAAAAGCAGGACAATCCCGAGCAGCCCCATGCCAACCCAGACTGTGAGGCGCCCCGGTGCGCGCGCGATGCTCCTCTCGCTCACTCTGCCAACCCCTGCCTGTTCCCGGCTAATCTCGGCCAATGGCCCGGCCGGTCAAGCCCGGGCGGCGCCTGCGGGCTTCCAATGGCCGACCCGGCGGCATAGGTACGGCCCATGACACGCACCCTTCACATCATCGGCGGCGGCATGGCCGGGTCCGAGGCCGCCTGGCAGGCCGCGCAGGCCGGCGTTCCGGTGATCCTTCACGAGATGCGGCCCAAAACCGGGACCTTCGCGCACCGCACCGGCGATCTGGCCGAGATGGTCTGCTCCAACTCCTTTCGCTCCGACGATGACGAACAGAACGCGGTGGGACTGCTGCATTGGGAGATGCGCCAGGCCGGCGGGCTGATCATGGCGATGGCCGACGCCCATGCCCTGCCCGCGGGGGGCGCGCTCGCGGTGGACCGCGATCCCTTTGCCGCCGCGGTGACCGAACGGCTGATGGCGCATCCGCTCGTGACGCGGTCGGATGCGGAGATCACCGCCCTGCCCCCGTCCGATCAGCCGACGATCATCGCCACCGGTCCGCTCACCTCCGGCGCGCTGGCCGAGGCGATCCGCGCGGAAACCGGCGAGGAGGCGCTGGCCTTTTTCGATGCCATCGCCCCCATCGTCTATGCCGAGAGCGTGGATATGGACATCGCCTGGTTTCAGTCACGCTATGACAAGGGCGAGACCGAGGCCGAGCGCACCGCCTATCTCAACTGCCCCATGGACTGCGATCAGTACGAGGGATTCATCGACGCGCTGCTCGCCGCCGACAAGACCGCGTTCAAGGACGGCGAAACCGCCGGCTATTTCGACGGCTGCCTGCCGATCGAGGTCATGGCCGAGCGTGGGCGCGAAACCCTGCGCTTCGGTCCGATGAAGCCCGTGGGTCTCACCAATCCGCATCAGCCTGATGTGAAGGCCCACGCCGTCGTCCAGCTCCGCCGGGACAATGCCCTGGGGACGCTCTTCAACATCGTGGGCTTTCAGACCAAGATGAAGTACGGCGCGCAAGCAGATGTTTTCCGGATGATTCCCGGATTGCAGGAGGCCCGGTTCGCGCGGCTTGGCGGGATCCACAGGAACACGTTTCTTAACAGCCCGACGCTGCTCGACCCGGCGCTTCGCTGGCGCACGCAGCCCCATATCCGCTTTGCCGGACAGATCTCCGGCGTCGAAGGTTATGTCGAAAGCGCGGCCATGGGATTGCTTGCAGGCCGTCTCTGGGCGGCCGAACTGACGGGCGCGACCCTTCCGCCACCGCCGCGGGAAACCGCAACCGGCGCACTGGTCGCCCATATCACCGGCGATGCCGAAGCCAAGACGTTCCAGCCGATGAATGTCAATTTCGGGCTCTTTCCGCCGGTCGAGGCGCGCGGCGGGCGGCGCGGGCGCAAGGACCGCTACCGGGCCTATACCGACCGCGCCAAAGCAGCATGGACCACATGGCTGGAGGGTCAGCTCGGCCCCTCGGCAACGGCCGCGGAGTGAAACGCCCGCCAGTCGGGCCGCCACCATGATCACCCGTTTTGCGCCCTCACCCACCGGGCCGCTCCATCTCGGCCATGCCTATTCCGCAATGCTGGCCCATGACATCGCCCAGGCAGCAGGCGGGCAGTGTCTGCTCCGGATCGAGGATCTCGACCGCGAGCGCTGCAAGCCGGAATGGGAAGCGCTGATCGAACAGGATCTCTCCTGGCTCGGGCTGGACTGGCCCCGGCCGGTGCGGCGCCAGTCGGATCACCCCGGCGACCATGCCGCCGCGCTCGACCGCCTCGAGTCGCGTGGGCTCCTCTATCCCTGCCGCTGCAACCGCGCCGACATCCGCGCGGCACTGTCCGCCCCCCAGGAAGGTGCTGCGCCGCCCCTCGGACCGGACGGGCTGGTCTATCCCGGCACCTGCCGCGCTCGGACGATGGCGAACCGCCAGCCCGGCGACGCGTTGCGTTTGAACATGGCGCGGGCGGTCGCACGCACCGGACCGATCAGCTTTACCGAGATCGGGCCGGAGCGGTCGGGGACGCACCAGATCGCCCCCGAGACCCTGATCAATGAGATCGGCGATGTCGTGCTGGCGCGGCGCGGCTCCGGCGCCATCGCCTACCATCTCGCCGTCACCGTGGACGACGCGTTGCAGCAGATCTCCCATGTCGTGCGCGGCGTCGATTTGTTCGATGCAACCGCGATCCATGTGCTGCTGCAGCGCCTGCTGGAGCTGCCGACACCGCTCTATCACCATCATCGGCTGATCCGGGACGAGGCCGGCAAACGACTGGCCAAGCGCGACGATGACCGCGCCATCCGGCTCTACCGAGACGCAGGCAAGACCCCGGCCGAGATCCGGACGATGGTCAATCTTCCTCCGGCGCCATGAGCTCGACTTCAGCCCCGTCGCGAATCGCGGTGTAAAAGCAGCTCCGGCGATTGGTGTGGCAGGCCGGTCCCGTCTGATTGACCAGCACCAGCAGGCAGTCGCGGTCGCAATCCACGCGCAGATCGACAAGCTCCTGAACATGGCCGGAGGTTTCGCCCTTGACCCAGAATGCCTGCCGCGAGCGCGACCAATAGGTGACGCGGCCGGTCTCCAGCGTGCGGGTGACGGCCTCCGCGCTCATCCAGGCCATCATCAGCACCTCATGGCTCCGGGCGTCCTGTGCGATGACGGGCACGAGCCCATCGGCATTGAAACGCAGGGTTGCGGGATCGAAGGGCATCGGACATCCTTTGCATTGGCGCGTCGAGAGACTAGCTAGGACAGACGCGAAACCGTGGAAAGCGACAATGGCCGAAACCGACCTGATCAAGCTCTATTCCCAGAAGATCCTGGCCCTGGCGGCCGACATTCCGCATCTGGGAAGGCTCGACGCGCCCGCGGGCAGCGCGCGCAAGCGTGCGCCGCTCTGCGGATCGGTCGTCTCCGTCGATGTCGATCTGGACGGCGGTGAGATCACGCGCTTCGCCCAGGATGTCAAAGCCTGCGCCCTCGGCCAGGCCGCCGCAGCGGTGCTGGGACGGGCCGTGATCGGGTGCGACCGCGCGACCGTCGCCCGCGGACGCGCCCAACTGTCCGCAATGCTGTCCGAGGGAGGGCCGTTGCCCGACGCGCCCTTTGCCGATCTCGAAATCCTGTCGGCGGCGCAGGGCTTTGCCAATCGCCACGCATCGATTCTGTTGGCTTTCGATGCCACGCTCGAAGCCTACGACACGGCAACCAAATCCGCTTGCGCCTGACAACCTCACCGACCGCAGCGCTAAGCCCCCACATCTGCCCAGACAAAAAAACCGCCGCTCTTCCGGCTGGGAAGGCGGCGGCGAGTAAGCGATCTCCGGGCCCGAAAGACGCTGCGCGCAGGACGGGCGCAGCGTTCGGGGACAAGATACAGGCTCGTGAGCAGGCGAACCGTCGGACCCGGTCAGGTCGCAGGCAGGTCAGGTGGGCAGCAGGAACCCCGTCATCTGGACGGCTCCAAAAAAGATCACCGCAAGGGCGCAGATCCCGAGCAGATCTTCGGTCAGGTACGGTCTGGCGCGGCGCAGCTTGTGCAGAACGTCACTCATCGGGGCGACTCCCTTGCAGAAACACTATGTTCTACTTTTGTTCTATTCCCCGGGGAATGTAAAGACCCTTTTAAGACATTCTTCAGCCCGTGGTAAGGAACCGCAGCGCGACCTGGTGATCCATCAGGTCGAGCAGGCTCTGCAACGCCATGCCCCGCTCACCTGTCAGCTGGGGGTCGCGCGCCAGGATCGCCATGGCGTCACGGCGCGCCATCGTCATCAGGCCGGTGTGGCGTTCGGCATCGGCCATCCGAAACCGCGGCAAACCGGACTGAGCCGTCCCCAGAACGTCGCCGGCGCCCCGGATCGCGAGGTCCTCCTCGGCGATGCGGAACCCGTCTTCGGTCTCACGCAGCAGGGCCAGGCGTCGCGTCGCCGTCTCGGACAGGCCCGCCCGGTAGAGCAGCAGGCAGGTGGCCTCGGCCGAACCGCGCCCCACCCGGCCACGCAACTGGTGCAGCTGGGCAAGACCGAAACTCTCCGCCCGTTCGATCACCATGATCGACGCATTGGGGACATCCACGCCGACCTCGATCACCGTGGTGGCCACCAGAACCGCTTTCGTGCCGTTGCGGAAAGCCGTCATCTCGGCCTCCTTCGCCTCGGGCGCCATCTGCCCGTGGACGAGCGCCACGCGATCCTCGCCGAGCGCCCGCCGCAGCGCCTTCGCGCGGTCCTCGGCGGCGACCAGATCGACGCTCTCGCTTTCATGGACGAGCGGGCAGACCCAATAGGCCTGACGGTTCCGGTCGACGGCATCCCGCAGATGGGCCACGACCTCGTCCAGCCGCGCATCGGCCACCATCGCGGTGCGCACCGGCTTGCGCCCGGGGGGCTTCTCATCCAGGACCGACAGCTCCATATCGCCGAACACCGTCAGGGCCAGCGACCGGGGAATGGGCGTCGCGGTCATGACCAGCACATCGGTCTTGGGCCCCTTCTCCGCCAGCCGAAGACGTTCCCTTACCCCGAACCGGTGCTGCTCATCGATCACGGCAAGCCGCAGATCGCGGAACTCGACACCCTTCTGAAAGAGCGCATGGGTCCCCACGGCGATGGAAACGTCCCCCGCCGCCAGCGCGGCGAGCTTCTCGCTGCGGATCCGCGCGCCATCGGCGCCCGTGATCGCCTCGATGCGGACCGGAAGCCCCGCCATTATGGCGCGCAGGCTCTCGGTATGTTGACGCGCGAGCAGCTCGGTCGGCGCCATCAGCGCGCCCTGCCCGCCGGCCTCGACGCAGATCAGCAGCGCCAGCGCCGCCACAAGCGTTTTGCCGGCGCCGACATCGCCCTGCAGCAGCCGGTACATCCGGTGCGGACCGGCCAGATCAGCCGCGATCTCGGCCAGTGCGCGGGTCTGGGCAGCGGTCGGTGTGAACCCGAGCCGGTCCAGGACCGCGTCCCGCAGCCGCCCGTCTCCGGACGTCGCGCGCCCGGGTTCGGCGGCGCGGTCGGCCCGCGCCAGTCCAAGCATCAGCTGATGCGCCAGGAGTTCGTCATAGGCCAACCGCCGCCGGGCCGGTGCATCGGGCGACAGATCCTGCGGGCCGGAGGGCCCGTGCGCGCTCCGCAGCGCGCTCACCCAGTCCGGCCACCCCTCGCGCGCGAGCAGTGTCGCGTCATGCCATTCCGGGATCCGCTCGGGCAAGCGCGCGAGGCTCGCGGCGACCGCGCCCGCCATCGCGCGCGTCGAGACGCCCGCGGCAAGCGGATAGACCGGCTCATAATCGGGGATGCGCCCGGCCTGCTCCACCGGGTACACGAAATCGGGATGCGCCATCTGGAGAACACCGTCAAAGAGATCGAGCTTGCCCGAAACGATGCGCCGGCTGCCCGGCGGCAGGAGGCTTTGAAGGGTCTGGGACCGCGCATGGAAGTACACGAGGGCAAAGGGCACGCCGCTGTCCTGGACGTCGATGCGGTAGGGACGGCCCGGTTTTGTCGGCGCGCGGTGGGTGCCGACCTGCACCTCGACCGTCACCACCGTGCCCGGCGCAACATCCTGGACCGACGGGCGCCGGCGGCGATCCACGCCCCCTTGGGGCAGGTGAAACAGCAGGTCGCGCGGCGCTGCGATGGCAAGCGCTCCAAAGGCGTCGGCGGTTTTCGGGCCGACCCCGGGCAGCGTCGTCAGATCCGCAAAGATCGGAAAGAGAGCCGGGTTTCGCGCGCTCATGCGCCCTCGATGAGCGCGCGCCAGGCATCCTCGTCGAGCACCTCTACCCCCAAATCCGCCGCCTTCGTCGCCTTCGAGCCCGCCCCCTCACCGGCGACCAGGAAGTCGGTTTTCTTCGAGACGCTTCCGGCAACCTTCGCACCCAGGCTCTCCGCCCGGGCCTTGGCCTCTGCCCGCGTCATCTGTGTCAGCGTTCCGGTAAAGACAACGGTCTTGCCGGCGACCGGACTCCCGGAGGTGTCGGGGGGCGCTACAGGCTGAATGTCGAGAAACGCGACCAGCCGGTCGATCGATGCGCGTTCCGCAGGCTGGGCGAGGCTCGCCGTCAAGGATGCGGCGAGAACCTCGCCCACGCCGTCGATCGAAAGCAGCTCGGACCTGGCTTCTCCGTCCTCACCGGCCGCATCGATCCCCTCGGCAAACGCATCCCACGTGCCGTAATTCTGCGCCAGAAGGCGTGCGGCAGCCTCCCCGACATGGCGCAGCCCGAGCGCGAAGATCACGCGGTCGAGCGCGATATGGCGGCGCGCCTCGATGGCCGCGAAGAGCTTTTCTGCGGATTTCGCGCCCCAGCCTTCGCGGTTCTTCAGCTGCTGGGCGCCGCTGCCATAGCGCTGCTCCAGCAGGAAGATATCTGCCGGTTCCGCGATCCAACCTGCCTCATGGAACTGCTCCACCTGCTTCGCGCCGAGCCCTTCGATATCGAAGGCCGCGCGGGATACGAAATGCTTCAGCTTCTCGACCGCCTGCGCCGGGCAGATCAGCCCGCCTGTGCAGCGCCGGACCGCGTCTCCCGGCTCGCGGATCGCGTCCGAGCCGCAGCGCGGACATCGCGTTGGAAACTGGTAGGGTACGGCGGTTGCGGGACGACGGCTCAGGTCGACATCCGAGATCTTGGGGATCACGTCACCGGCGCGGTAGAGCTGCACCCAGTCGCCGACGCGAATGTCGCGCCCGCCGCGAATGTCGGCCCCGTTGGCGTCGCGCCCGGCGATGTAATCCTCATTGTGCAGCGTGGCGTTGGAGACCACGACGCCGCCGACGGTCACCGGCGTCAGGCGGGCCACCGGGGACAGTGCCCCGGTTCTGCCCACCTGGATGTCGATGGCTTCGAGACGGGTCCAGGCGGTTTCAGCGGGAAATTTATGGGCGATCGCCCAGCGGGGCGTCGTGCTGCGCATGCCGAGACGCGCCTGATAGGCGAGATCATCGACCTTGTAGACCATGCCGTCGATATCATAGCCGAGCGTGGCGCGTTGCTGCGCGATCTCGTCGTAATGCGCCAGCAAGTCTGCCGGGCCGGTGGCGCGCTTGGTGTGCGGATTCACGGAAAACCCAAAGCTGCGCAACCGTTCCATTGCTTCGAACTGCGTCGCGGCCAGGGGGTCGGACAGCTCGCCCCAGGCATAGGCGAAAAAGCGCAGCGGGCGGGCTCGCGTGATCTCGGCATCCAGCTGACGCAGGGATCCCGCGGCGGCGTTGCGTGGATTGGCGAAAAGCTTGCCACCGGCCTCGGCTTGGCGCTCGTTGAGTGCCGTGAAATCATCATGGTGCATGTAAACTTCGCCCCGCACCTCCAGCACGTCGGGGGCGCCGGCGATCCGTTCGGGGATGTCCGCGATGGTGCGCGCGTTGGCGGTGACGTTTTCACCGACGGTGCCGTCGCCTCGAGTCGCGGCCTGGACCAGGTCCCCCGCCTCGTATCGCAGCGACAAGGACAGCCCGTCTATCTTGGGCTCCGAGGTAAAGGCTAGGGGCGCGTCTGCGGCAAGGCCCAGATATCTTCGGACCCGAGTATCGAAATCGCGGACATCGTCGCCGTCAAACGCGTTTTCCAGCGAGAGCATACGCTGGGCGTGCGTTACCTTTGCAAACCCGTCGCCAAGCGGCCCGCCGATTGTTTCGCTAACGCTATCAATGCGCTTGAGATCGGGAAAGCGGGCTTCGATCGCCGCATTGCGCCGTTTGAGGCGGTCATACTCTGCATCGGAAAGCCGCGGCGCGTCGTCAGTGTAGTAGGCCTTGTTCGCCGCTGCGAGTTGTTCGGCGAGCCTCTCGAGCTCCGCGCGGGCCTCTGCCCTGTCCAGCGTATCTAGATCGTCCGGTGTCAACCGCCCCACTCCCCGTTTCGCAAAGGGATAGGAAGCCTGGGACGGCAGGTCCAGTACCGGCTAGGGTTTTGTTTGGTTCAGGCGCTCGCGGCCAGGGGCGGCGTGGCGCTGGCGGGTTCGGGGTCACGCAGAACATAGCCGCGGCCCCAAACGGTTTCGATATAGGTTTCTCCGCCAGTCGCCTGGGCAAGCTTCTTGCGCAGCTTGCAGATGAAGACGTCGATAATCTTCAGCTCCGGCTCATCCATGCCGCCATAAAGATGGTTCAGGAACATCTCCTTGGTCAGGGTGGTTCCCTTGCGGAGCGAGAGAAGCTCCAGCATCTGGTACTCCTTGCCGGTCAGATGCACCGGCTGACCCGCTGCCTCGACCGTCTTGGCATCGAGGTTCACCTCGATCTTGCCGGTCCGGATCACGGACTGAGCGTGACCCTTGGAGCGCCGGATGATCGCGTGAATGCGCGCAATCAGTTCCTCGCGGTGAAACGGCTTGGTCAGGTAGTCATCGGCGCCAAATCCGAAACCCTTGATCTTGTTGTCCGTGTCATCGGCCCCGGACAGGATCAGGATCGGGGTTTCGATCTTGGACATGCGCAGTTGGCGCAAAACCTCATGGCCGTTCATGTCGGGCAAGCCGAGATCCAGAAGGATCAGATCGTAGTCATAGAGCTTGGCGAGATCGATGCCTTCTTCGCCCAGATCCGTGCAATAGACGTTCAGATTGGCATGGGTCAGCATCAGTTCGATGCTCTTGGAAGT
>JBCDBB010000043.1:0-25418 GCA_039184415.1 Pseudomonadota bacterium | reverse complement strand
CTGCCTGCTGGTTTGATCATCGCCACCTTCTACATGGATAAATGGTTCCCCACGGGTAGCAATTGGGAATCCTATCGGTGGGCTTTCTTCCTTTACGCGCTTGGCATTGTGGTTCTCGGTTACCGATTTTTGTCTGGCTACGCTAAATGGGCGTTTCCCGTAAATGTTCTGTCGGACAACAAAGACAGAAGTCTGCGCCATCAAATTGCGCTCGGAGGGATATTTGTTTGGTTATTTTATAAGGCAGCCGACGCAGTCTACAGACTTCTACCATTTGTTCCGTAGGTCGTATCTGGTGCATAATCCATGAAAGTGAGCTGGACGCACGGCGCACTGGTGCTTGGTGTTTTGGGGGGTGCAATATTCCGGTGTGCCGAGTCGGCTTCCGCTAACGCCCCCGCATAATCTCTGGATACTCAACCAATGACTGATGCTGCCCCGGACCATGAGGGCCTAGATCCCACCGACCGCGACGCCTTTCGGGCGCAGGCGCATGCGTTGCTGGAGGCGTGTCTCGATCATCTCGAGGCGGCGCGGGAGCGGCCCTGGCGGCCGGTTTCGGAGGAGGTCCGGGAGGCTCTGATGCCGCCGCTGCCTCGCTCCGGCATCGGGGAGGATGCCACGGCCAAGGCGCTGGCTGCCCTGCTGCCCCACGGCACCGGCAACACGCATCCCGGCTTCTTCGGCTGGGTCCATGGCACCGGCACCCATGCGGGGCTGTTGGCCGAGATGGCCGCTGCCGCGATCAACGCCAATCTGGGCGGGCGCGATCACGGGGCGAATTATGTCGAGCGCGCGGTGATCGGCTGGGCCAAGGAGATCTTTGGCTTCCCCGAGACGGGCTCGGGCGTCCTGACCACCGGCACCTCGCAGGCCACGGTGATCGCGCTGGCCGCCGCCCGCCTCGCCATCGCGGGTCCCGGGACCCGCAAAGAGGGCATCACGGGCGGCCCCGGCCTGACCGCCTATTGCGCTGCCGGCGCCCACAACGCGATGCTCAAGGCGGTGGAGCTCCTGGGCCACGGATCGGACAGCCTGCGCCGCATCCCGCTTGGCGCGGACGGCGCGATGGATCTGACCGCGCTCCGGGCCGCCATCGCTGAAGACCGGGCCGCCGGGCACAGCCCTTTTGCCGTGATCGGCACCGCGGGCTCGGTCGACACCGGCACCTTCGACGATTTCAACGCGCTGGCCGATCTCGTCGCCGCAGAGGGGCTGTGGCTGCATGTGGACGGCGCCTTCGGGGCCTGGGCCCGCATCGCCGGCGACCCCTGGCGGGGCCTTGCAGCGGGGATCGAGCGCGCCCATTCGCTGGCCTTCGACTTTCACAAGTGGATGTATGTGCAATACGATTGCGGCGCCGTGCTGATCCGTGACGAGGCCGCCCACCGCGCGGCCTTTGCCGCCCGGCCCTCGTATCTGGAGGCGCAGGACGCCGGTCTCGGCGGCGGTGAGCCCTGGTTCTGCGACTATGGCATCGATCTTTCCCGCGGGTTCCGGGCGCTGAAGGTCTGGTCGACCCTGCGCGCCTACGGGCTTGACCGGTTGGGGAACGCCATCGCCGCCAATTGCCGCCATGCCGCGCATATGGGCGCGCTGGTCGAGGCAGCGCCCGAACTGGCGCTGGCCGCCCCTGTCTGCCTCAACCTCTGCTGCTTTCGCGTGGTGCGCCCGGATCTCTCACCGGAAGAGGCCGACACCCTGCACCGGCGCATCGCCATCCGGCTGCAGGAACAGGGCACCTGCGTCTTCTCGACCACCACCCTGCAAGGCCGCACGGCCCTGCGCGCCGCCATCGTCAACCACAGGACGAGACTAGCGGATGTCGAGCGGGCGGTTGAGGGGGTGCGCAAAACTTGCGGACAGGAGTTCTGAAACCCGTAAATCCTTGATTGCGGACCTCTGTTCGCAGCGTGTCAAAACGGTGGTCACCCGTGAAACAGGCTGCGCGGCTCACCGGAGGCGGCAGTTCCGCTGCAAGACGTATAAGGATACCAGCCGCGCGAGCCATCGGCCCGGTGGCGATGTGCCCCCCGCCGACCGTCGGGGGGCCCACCGATACCACAACGGCCAAGCGTCAGGTTGCCGACGGCGAGGCCGTAGACCCGAGAAATCGTTCGACGGCGATCCGGCCCGCCGGTGTCAGGCGATACATGTGATCCCCGTCAGTGCGTGTTCGCTCCGCCATGACCTCGATGCTCTTGGTCAGGCCTGCAAAGTCACCGGACGGCATGTACTCCTTCATCTGCCAGGAGAAGTATCGCCAGGAGAAGTATCCTAGGGCGGCGCGCGCCTTTTCGACCCCGAGGCCGACCCGTTTGAAGACCGCCTCAGTTTCCCCGAAGGGAAGCCAGGTTCCTGCCGGCGTCTGCAGGAGGGTCTCCAGCAGGATCGTTTGCGCCCGGTTCGGCGCCGACTTCCTGAGCGCCGCCTCGATGCGGTCTGTCAAGTCATCAGGATTGTCGCCCGATTGAGAGGTTCCACTTCCGAGAGCGGGCGCTCCTTGCTCCGCAAGCGCAGTGCCGCTCCTGTGCGCTTCGATCACTGTGATCGCTGCTGCAGCTTCGTCCGGGTTCGAGCATTGAACAGTGATGGTATGAGTAGACACGTGAGTACTTTCCTTTCGTTTGGGCGTGTCCAGACGCGTTTAGAGATAGGTGCTCCTCGCAAGGGGGAAGGCCCGATGCCATGGCGTTCAGGGTATGAAAGCGCGCCGACGGCGGCCCACGGGACCGGCGCGACCTGATGCTTACCGAGAATCCATCCATATGATTCAATTCAGAAAATCAGACGGGAGGGTCGGGCGATGATGGGATAGCTGTAGATCCAGAAGCAGCTCTTCTACCGGTTCGGATCGCAGATCACGTCCCCGACGATCATCTGCTGTGCAAGATTAACTGGCTGCCTGATCTTGAGAGCCTAAGGCCTCAATTCGCGCCGCTCTGCGGCGCTGCCGGACGGCCCTCGGTCGATCCCGGACTGATGATCCGGATGCTTTTGATCACGATCTCCACGGCGTCCGCTCCGAGCGCTGCTTGGTCGAGGAGGCAGTGCCTTGACCCTGGCCTATCGATGGTTCTGCAAGTTGCGGCTTTAGGGCCGGGTGCCCGACCGCTCGACCGTCTCCCAGAACCGCTATGGCCGGTTCTCCACGGGCGATGTCCTGCGCCGCGGGCTCGGGATGTCCGTCGAGAAACATGCTGGCCTTGCCGGTGGCACGGATGCGGCCGCGGAGGGCAGCATCGTTCAGACTGACGTGACCCGGGACACGAGACCGGCACCCGTCCGGGTGAAAAATATCGGCACAAGAGCCGGATCACGCGGGCGGAACACTTGCGGTGCGGCCTCTGGAAATCAATGATATCGGGGCCGTGCAGACACCGGAGCTTTTGAGGCAGCATCGATATGATACCGATTGTCGCGGCTGGACGCCTCAGGAGATCGCCGTTCTACCGTTCCACGCTCGATGAAGGGGCGGAATCTCTGCTCACCTATAATCGGATGCTCATTCCGCGCGGTTACGGCGACCGGGAAGCCGAGTACTGGCGCCTGATGACGGGTGTTTCGATGTGGGATGTGGCCGTGCAGCGCCAGGTTCAGCTCAAGGGGCCGGATGCGGCGCGCCTGGCCCAGGTTCTCTGCACCCGCGACCTGTCCGGGCAAAAGGTGAACCAGGGAAAATACGTGGCGATCTGCGATCATCGCGGCACGCTGATCAACGACCCGATTGCGCTGAAGATCGACGAGGACTGTTACTGGCTGTCGATCGGCAATTCTGACATCTGGTTCTGGGCGCGCTGCGTTGCCGGTGAACGCGGTCTCGACGTGGCGGTCAGCGAACCGGACGTGTCCCCGCTTGCCGTGCAAGGCACGAGGGCCGAGGACGTGGTGGCCTCGATCTTCGGCGACTGGGTGCGCGAGCTGAAATATTTCTGGTTCGGCGATGCCGAGATCGAGGGCATTCCGCTCAAGGTGGCGCGGTCCGGGTGGTCAAAGCAGGGCGGGTTCGAACTCTATCTGCTGGACGGTGCGAAGGGCGATCAGTTGTGGCGGATCGTCCGGGAAGCGGGAGAGCCGTTCGGCATCGGGCCGGGATACCCCAACCCGTCCGAGCGCACCGAAAGCGGCCTTCTTAATTATGGGATCGATACCGACGGGCACACCAATCCTTTCGAGGTGCGCCTGGGAAAATTCATCGATCTCGATCTGGATGACGGGGTGATCGGCATTCCGGCGCTGCGGCGGATCAAGGCCGAGGGCGTCAAAAGGCGCCAGCTTGGAATAAGACTTGAAGGGGCCGAGGAAAGTGAGGACCAGTCGATCTGGCTGGATATCGAAAAAGCTGGCATCACGATTGGCCAGATGACCCACAAGGCGTGGTCCTACCGTCTGAAGTGCATGATCGGATACGCGCTGGTCTCGGCGGATGCCGAGGCGCGCGATGTCGTTCAGGTGATCAAGGATGGCAGCCGTGTCACGGGCATCCTGGCAGATCTGCCCTTCACGATCTGAGCGCGAGGGCCATCATCTGTAACGCCGTCATGTCGCCAGCAGCATCCGCGTTCCAAGATCCGGCGCGTCACGCATCCGGCGAGTCCCGGGTCCAAAGAGTCCTGTATCAGGCGAGTCCTGTATCAGGCGAGTCCTGTATCAAGCGAGTCCGGTGTCAGTTGCGGACAGGGGTAATATCCTGCGCGTACGCCGGGCGTCTCCGCGCGCTGCGGAAACTGTCGGCAAAGAGGCCATCCGTTTGAGCGATGGCAGCAACAAGGCTGCCATGCCCTGCATCGTCGCGATCGGGACTGATTGGCAGCAACGCCGGGACATGCGGCAGCGTGCAATTCTGTTCAGGGCCCAACGTGTTCAATGCTGCTCATTGCAAAAAAGACAACGCTACCCTGGCTTCCCTGCCCCGGCTTTCCTGCCCCGGCTTCGCAAGGCACGCCTGTGGTAGGCAGCGCCTAGCCGGCGACTTGTCGGTCATATTCCTCACCATCGAACCAACCCAGCGCAGATGTGACCTTCATATCTTCGTTCAGCTCCCATTCTTCCCAGCCCTGCACATTCAGCGGATTGCCCGTTTCGGCGTGATGCCCGGTAAAGACCCACAAATAAACGACGTGTGAACCTGCACCGCGAATACCGTTGCAGGTCAGGTGCAAATCCGGCACGTCTGCGTGGAAGCCTGCAGCCATTTCTGCAAGTCCGACGTGACCAATTGATGGTTCGCCTCGATTGATAACGATACTGCTGCTCGCCATGTGAAAAGAAGCGACGTTTTCCGGAACTTTCGAGTTCCACGCGTCGGTATAGCGGCGCGCAAGATCGTCCAAATCGCTCTGAGTAAATGCCATTCCCTGCTCCTTTTGGGTTTGAGTCAGAGGAGACAGGCCGCGATGCCGTGCTCAGTCCGCGATCGTGACCTCCCCGTCCCGGCGGGTCCCGCCATGGCGAAGGCTATCTGGTCATAGGGGATCAGCAAACCGGATTGGTCGCGATGAGGCGGTGGGCGGCTTGACGTGCAAGGTTCAAGGATACGGGCCTCGTGGATGCCGGTTTCCTGATCTCCGTTTCCCCGGCTCCCGTTTCTCCGGATCACGGTTTTTCCGGATCAAGGTTTTTCCGGATCACGGTTCCCTGAATCCTGTTCCTTGTGTTCCCGTCTCCTTTGTCCGGTCCGCGTGCGGCTGCTTCAGCCTTCGTCGGCGACCTGGGCGAGATACTGGCCGTAGGCGGTCTTCATCATCGGCTTGGCGGCCGCACGCAGCTGGTCGGCGTCGATGAATCCCATGCGAAAGGCGATCTCCTCGGGACAGCCGACCTGCAGGCCCTGCCGGTCCTGCAGCGTGCGCACGAAATTGCCGGCGTCAAGCAGGCTCGCATGCGTTCCGGTGTCGAGCCACGCGTAGCCGCGGCCCATGCGCTCGACGGAGAGCGAGCCTTCCTCGAGATAGATTTCGAGCAGCGAGGTGATCTCGAGTTCGCCCCGCGGCGAGGGCTTGACCGCCCTGGCCCGCGCCGGGGCCTGTCCGTCGAGAAAGTAGAGCCCGGTGACCGCGTAGTTGGAGGCCGGGTCGGAAGGCTTCTCGACAATGGACGACGCGGTGCCCGCCGCATCGAAGCCGACCACGCCATAGCGCTCGGGATCCGCCACCTTGTAGCCGAAGACCGTGCCGCCCGAAGGTCTGTCATCGGCGGTCTTCAGGATCTCGGGCAGGCCGTGGCCGAAGAAGATGTTGTCGCCCAGCACCATGGTCGACGGAGCGCCGTCAAGGAAGGTCTCGGCCAGCAGGTAGGCCTGGGCCAGGCCGTCCGGCGACGGCTGGATGATCCAGTCGAAGGACAGGCCCCACTGGCTGCCATCGCCCAGCAGCCGCTGGAACTGGGCCTGATCCTGCGGTGTGGTGATGATCGCAACAACGCGGATGCCCGACAGCATCAGAACCGAGAGCGGGTAGTAGATCATCGGCTTGTCATAGAGCGGCAGGAGCTGCTTGGAGACCGCCATGGTGACCGGGTAGAGCCGCGTGCCCGACCCGCCGGCCAGGATGATGCCCTTGCGTTGGGTCATTGGATCTCTCCCAGTTCCTTGAGCACGGCGGCGAGCGACCGGCGCCAGTCCGGCCGGGTGATGCCGAAGGTGTCCTCGAGCGACGCGCAGTCGAGCCGCGAATTGAGCGGGCGGGCGGCCGGTGTCGGGTAGGCGGTGGTCGGGATATCCTCGACCGTGACACCGTCGATCCCGGCTTGCGCGAAAATCTCGCGGGCGAAATCGGCCCAGCTTGCATCCGGAGCGCCGGAGAAGTGGTAGATGCCCGAGATCCCCTGTTCAGAAGTCCCCTGCCCCGAACCTGTTTGCCCCGAACCTGTTTGCTCGGCGTGGAAGGACCGCGCCATCACCAGCAGCGCCGCCGCGATATCGCCTGCCGCCGTCGGCCCGCCGATCTGGTCGGCGACAATGGTCAGTTTCTCGCGTTCGCGGCCGAGACGCAGCATGGTC
Source organism: Pseudomonadota bacterium (assembly GCA_039184415.1). Lineage (GTDB taxonomy): Bacteria > Pseudomonadota > Alphaproteobacteria > Rhodobacterales > Rhodobacteraceae > JANSYP01. Next base: position 18,418 of record JBCDBB010000043.1, on the reverse strand, counting down.
TTCACGAAATTGCCGCCATGGGCCGAGAAGACCCACGACGTGCGCAGGACCGCGTGCGGCCCGCCGGCGGCGGCGACCGCTTCATCACCGGCCAGTTTCGTGCGGCCATAGGCGCCGAGCGGGCCTGTCGGACGGTCCGGCGTGTAGGCCTCGGTGCCCTCGCCGTCGTAGACGTAATCGGTCGAGACATGCAGGAACGCGGCCCCGCGCGCAGCCGCGGCCACGGCCATCGCGGCCGGCGCCGCGGCATTGATGGCATAGGCCAGATCCTCTTCCGCCTCGGCCTTGTCGACGGCGGTATAGGCGGCGGCGTTGATGACGATGTCGGCATCGGCCTCGGTCACCAGCCGTGCTGCGCCCTCCGCATCCGTCAGATCGATCTCCGGCAGGTCCAGCGATGTCATCTTCCAGTCCGCCGGGCACTGCCGGGCCAGTTCGGTGCCAAGCTGGCCGACCCGGCCGATGGTCAGGATCTTCATGTCTCAGTCCCTCTGCGCTCTGCCCCGCCGGCCGCTTCCCCATCCCGCCGGTACAAATGCCCGCCAGCACATATGCCAGCCGGTATTTCCGTTCTGCCCGGTGCCGCCCGTTTTTGCCCTGTCCTGCGCTGCCCTGCCCTGCCCTGCGCTGCCCTGTGCTGCCCTGCCCTGTGCTGCCCGGTTCTTCCCGGTCCTGCCCTGTGCCCTCAAGCCTTGCCAAGCCGCTGGCCGACCCCGTCGCGATCCTGCAGGGCGCGCCACCATGGTTCGTTGTCGAGATACCACTGGACGGTCTTCTCCAGCCCCTGCTCGACCGTGACCGAGGGGCGCCAGCCCAGTTCCTCGCGGATCCGGGTCGGGTCGATCGCATAGCGCATGTCATGGCCGGGACGGTCGGTGACGAAGGTGATCAGGTCCGCGTAAGGGGTCCCGGCCGGGCGCTTGCGGTCGAGAATGCCGCAGATCGTGCGTACCAGGTCGATGTTCCGCGCCTCGTTCTCGCCGCCGATATTGTAGGTGCGGCCCACGGTGCCCTTCTGGATCACGGTCAGGAGCGCATCGGCATGGTCCTCGACATAGAGCCAGTCGCGCACGTTCTCGCCCTTGCCGTAGACCGGGATCGGCGCGCCTGCGAGCGCCTTGAGGATGACCACAGGAATGAGCTTTTCGGGGAAGTGATAAGGGCCGTAATTGTTCGAGCAGTTGGTCACCAGAACCGGCAGGCCATAGGTCTCGTTCCAGGCGCGCACCAGGTGGTCGGAGGCCGCCTTGGAGGCCGAATAGGGCGAGCGCGGATCGTAGGGCGTGTCCTCGGTGAACATGCCCGTCGGCCCCAGCGAGCCATAGACCTCGTCGGTCGAGACGTGGTGGAAGCGGAACGTCTCGGGCCGGTCCTGCCCTTCCCAGAAGGCCCGCGCCGCGCTGAGCAGCGTGAACGTGCCGGTGATGTTGGTCTCGATGAAGGCGCCCGGCCCGTCGATCGAGCGGTCCACATGGCTCTCGGCGGCCAGATGCATGACCGCGTCGGGCGCATGCGTGGCGAGCACCCTGTCCATCGCGTCGCGGTCGCCGATATCGGCATGTTCGAACGAATAGGCGTTGCTGCCCGCCACCTGGGCGACATTGTCGGCGCAGGCCGCATAGGTCATCGCATCGACGTTGACGATCTGGTGCCCGTCGGCGATCGCCCGGCGCACGACGGCCGAGCCGATGAAACCGCAGCCGCCGGTGACGAGGAGCTTCATGTTCCTATCCTTCCCAGACGAACGGGCTGTCGAGCTCTGCCAGCGGACGCGCGGCGGCATCCTTGGCCGACAGGATCGCGTCATCCGCCGCGATGCCCCAGTCGATGCCGATGGCGGGGTCCGCATAGTGCACGGCGCCCTCGGTCTCCGGCGCGTAGTAGTCGGAGCACTTGTAGCAGATCTCGGTATCCGGCAGGCGGGTTACGAAACCGTGCGCGAAGCCCTTGGGCACCAGCAGCTGACGGCCGTTTTCCGCCGAGAGTTCGACCCCGACCCAGCGCCCGTAGGCCGGCGAACCCTTGCGGATGTCGACGACGACATCCAGAAACCCGCCGCGCCCGCAGCGTACCAGCTTGTCCTGGGCGTGCGGCGGCGCCTGGAAATGCAGGCCGCGCACGGTGCCGACCTCGGCCGAAAGCGAGTGGTTGTCCTGCACGAAATCCAGATCGACCCCGTGCCCCTCCAGCGTGCGGCGGTTCCAGGTTTCGGCGAAGAACCCGCGCGCATCTCCGAAGCGCCGGGGCGTCAGGATCAGGACGCCCGGCAGGTCGGTGGTCTGACAGTCCATGGGTTCGCTCCCCCCGGGTCTTCGATACCGGCCCGTGGCATAGGCGAGCGGCCGGGCTTTGTCCATGCGTCATCCGTCGCGGTACGGGACCCGTCAGGGGCGGGTCCGGATGGGGGTTTGAAAGCGGATCTGAACGCAGGTCTGAACGGGGGTCTGAACGCAGGTCCCGAGCAGTGACCGGAGCATGGCCGGAGCATGACTGGACAGCGACCGGGCACATGACTGGGCAGCGATCGGGCGGCGACTTGGCAGCGACCTGGCAGTTATTTGGCAGCGGCCGGAGAAGAGATTCGAGAAGAGATTGGAGAAGAGATCGCAGATGCCATCCAAGAAGTTAGCGGGAAGAGGCCGGGACCGGATCCGGACCTGCGTCAGCGGCGGCGGAGCGCGAGCGCCGACCACTCGCCCCAGCCGGTACCGCGGTCCTCGAGCCGCAGCACCAGCGGGGCCGCGGGGTCGAGATCCGGCGCGCCCGAGAGATCAAGCAGGCTCCAGTCGGTCGACAGGGTCCGTTGCTCGGCCAGGACCTCTCCGTTCTGCAGCACGGTCAGGATCTGGCCGTCCACGCGCGGGCCGGAGCGGTAGAGCACCTGCTGCCCGGGCGCAAGGTCCAGCGTGATCGTGCCAAGATCGGCATCGGAGTCCCGGTGGCTGCCCAGAACCTGCAGGTCCGGCCGGGCCGTTCCGGTGAAATCACCGCCGCTGAAGCCGTCATTGCTGGCGATGGCCCCAGTCCCGGCGAGCCGTTGCCAGCCGGCCGGGTCCAGGGCAGCCGGACCGGTGGCCACGATGGCGATATCCTGCTGGAGCAGCGCCACCGCCGACCACTCACCCCAGCCGTCGCCTTCATCGCTCAGCCGGATCCCGACGGGCGCCGCCGGGTCGATGCCCGGCACCCCGGCGACATCGATCAGACCCCATCCCTCGGACAGGACCGATTCCGATGCCAGCACCTTTCCGTCCTGCGAGACGGTCAGGATCTGGCCGGTAACGCGCGGGCCGGAGCGGTAGAGCAGGCCCTGCCCCGGTGCCAGTGTCAGCGTGAGCATCCCCCGATCCGCATCGCCGGTGCGCACGCTGCCCAGAACGTCGAACCCGGGCAGCGCCGAGCGGTCCACATCCGATCCTGTGAACCCGTCATTGCCGGTGACGGCCCGTGTGCCGGCCGGATCCATGGCACGCAACAGTGCGGCGCGGCCAGTCAGGATCTGCGCGTCCATGGGGGCAATGCCGATGCTCCTGCGGACGGGCCGGTCGATGGTCAGCTGGCAGCCCGGTTCAGTGGCGCGCATCACCACGGCGCCCGGCGGTAAGCGCCCGCCCGGAACGTAGAGCCGGAACCCGCTCCAGGCGCGATCCGGTTTGCCGCGCCCGGCTGCCCCGTGGCGGTATAGTCCGGTATATCCGACACCGGCCACCTCGCCGGACAGGCTCAGGAGCAGCGGCGGGGCGCCGCCCGGATCCGGGCCGTCGACCATCCAGCCCGCGATCACGACGCCTGTCGCGCCGAGCGCCGTGATCTGCTCGATGGCGCCGTCGCACGAGGTCGCCGGAACCGTGGCGGTCCGGACCGCGCCTTTGCTCGGCGTGCCGATCCGCCCGGCCAGCGCGACCCAGCCGGTGCCGGCGAAGACCGGATCGGTCGCGGCGCGGGCCCGCGTATAGAGCAGACGCGTCCGGTTGCCGTTCGGATAGATGGCGCTTTCGATCATGCTGTCATCCTGCAGACCCAGTTCCAGCGACAGCATGCCCAGGCTCTGGCGCGCCATCGGGTTGCGGTCGATCCGGGCCTTGTCGATCTGCCAGTCGGCAAGACCGATGCAGCCGGCCAGGGCCAGCCCCGCGAACCCGGCTGACACGAACGGCGCGCGCGCCTGCCCCGCGCCATGCGCCACGATCCGGGGGAGCGCGATTGCCCACCACAGCAGCAGCGCGGTCCAGGCCAGCAGGGTCGGCGTCAGATAGCGTGTCGTCAGCGCCTGGTCGTATCCCTGATCCGCCCGGCCCGCGGCAGTCACCGCGGCCGTGATCCCGTAATAGACCAGGAACAGTACCAGCGCCCGCGCCGGTCTGCCCGTGGCGGGTCGGCGGGCCTCGATCACCAGCGCCGTCAGCGCCAAAACGACCAGCACGGCGCCCGCCGCCGGCGCCCGCCCGAACGGGGCGCCCGCATAATAGAGAATGTAAAGCAGGTATCTCCCGGTCCGGTTGAAGATGATCTCGGTCATGCTGCCCGGGCCTGACCGGTAGTCGAGCACCTGGAAATAGAGCAGGCACATCAGCGCGAAGGCCCCGAGGGCCAGCAGCGCGGTCGCGCGCGTCGCACGCTGCACCCCGTAGACCAGCACCAGCGGCAGGGCGAAGAAGAGCCCGTTTGCCATCGTTCCGGCCGAGATCAGGGCGCCCCCCAGAACCAGCGCGGCGCGGACCGCGATGCCCGCCTGCTCGCCGCGCACGAGCAGATAGTACCCGGCCAGCGGGATGTACTGGGCCAGGAAGAACTGGGCCTGGAAGGCCTGAAGGAAGTTCTCGCGCTGCATCATCGAGTAAAGCGTGCAGGTGCTCAGCGCCAGAAGGATCGTGCCGTGGTCCGGCGCCTCGCGTCTCAGGATCCGGTAGAGCACCCAGAGCGGCAGCAGCGGGATGAGGGCGGCAAAGACGAAGAGCAGCACCGCGCTGGCCTCGAAGAAATGAAAATCCGCGAGGAACAGCAGCCGGTTCAGGACGATCCGGTGCTCGTTGTGCTGATCCAGCAGCATCCCGGGCCGGCGGTCCGGCGCCGCATCGCTGAAATCCAGTATATAGGCGAGATAGCCGTCCCAGGAATCCCAGAACGGGACGGGCGAATAGTGCGCCTGGATGTTCCACCATGTCAGCGCAACCGTGACCGCGGCGGCAAACATCGCGATCATGTTCAGGGCGTACGGGACATGCTGTGCATACCGGGCGTACCCTGCATGCCGGGCGTACCCTGCATATCTGGCCGGCAGATACCGGCGGATCATCTCCTGCCAGGATATGTCCGGCCGGGACACGGATTAAGACCCTGCTCCGGCCCGCTCGAGCACCGTGAACCGCCCGAAGGTGGCCACCGGGCGGAAGGTGTCCGCGAGATAGGTGTCAAAGAGGGTGATGCCGCTGGACAGCGCGCTCTCGTTCGGCTCGGTCGACCCGTCAAAGGTTGCATCGCTGAGCACGTAGCGCACGCTCTGGCGCTCGAGATCTGCGACCATCGCGCGCTGCACGCGCTCGGTTGTCTGCACGCCGGGGTCGTAGTGATGCCAGCGCGAGGCCGGCAGGCGCCCGGTCAGCGGGTAGAGCGTCATGTTGTTGGCGAAGATCTTGTCATGGCGCCCGGTACCCGCGTGGACCCGCTCGTCCGGGGCCGTGCGCGCGGCGATGTAGGCAGCAGCGTCGATCCAGGCGTCCTCGAAAAGGAAGTGCCCGATTGCCGGGCGCATGCCCGGGGTGGGGTCCAGCCGCAGGTTGATCCGGGCCTCTCCCGTGAAGCGTTCTGCGGCGGTCCAGTATGTCAGGGTGGCAGCGAGTGCCAGCCCTGCGCCGGCCAGGACCGGGTTGCGCCGGCGCGGTGCGCCCGCGGCCCCTTCGCGCCGGCGGGTCGCCGTGAAGAGGCAGAGCGCCAGCAGCGGTATCGCCGGGACCGAGCCTGCCATGAACTGGATGCCGCTGACCCGGATCATCCCCTTGGAAATGCCGACCAGCGTCACTGCCAGCAGGATCAGCAGCCCGGTGCGCACGGTCTCTGGTAGAGTCCCCGGCCTCGTCTTGGTCACGGTCAGGTTTTCGGTCAGGTTCTCGGTCACAGCCCCGTGCGCCGCGTGCACCGTCCCGGAGCTGGCGTCGGGCGCGACCGGCGTGCGCCAGATCAGCGCCAGGGTCGTCGCCCCCGCGATGGCGGCGGCAAAGGGCAGGTAGATCGCACTTGCCTCGACAGGTGCCGTGGCGAAGAACGAGACCGGCGGGAACGGCAGAGCACGGGTCCGGGCATAGGTCCCGTCCGCCAGCATGGCGAGATCCGCGAGCGCCGGGACGAGGATCCCCGCCGCATGCTGCACCCCGAGCACGATGGACAGCATCACCGCATAGGCGCTGGCAAGGCGCCAGGCCAGCGCGCCGATGACAGCCGTACTCTCGCGGCCGCCCCGCCAGCGCAGGCCGTGCACGAGGGCGATCGGCACGGCGAAAGCGGCCGAGGCCAGCGGGCCGAAATCGTAGCGCACGAGCGAGGCGAGGCCGATCACCGCGATGACCGGCAGGTAGCGCGCAGGCCGCTGCGGGCCCTCCAGCGCCCGTGCGGTCAGCCCGGCGCCCCAGACCAGCAGCACCGTCACCGGGATCAGCGGATAGAGCGGCGAGCGGGTCGCGATCATCATGGCCGTTGCCAGCGCGGCTGTGGCCGCGCACCACGCCCAGCGCCAGGGAGCCTCAGGCGGCAGCATCCGGCCAAGTGTCCACCAGACAGCCGGTGCCACGGCGCCAGTGACGATTGCATCGTAGACGCGCACTGCGTCCATCCCCGTGCCGAAGAGCCGGTAGACCCCGGCCACCGCATAGAACTGGGCGGGCCCGTAATTGACATAGAAATCGGCGCCCGGGGTCTCGCCGGCGAGGATCCGGAGCGCGCCCGTCAGGATCAGCGCCTCGTCATAGAGATTGATCAGCGCGGGACTGGAGACCAGCATCAGCGCCGCCGCCAATAGCCAGAGCAGCGCCAGCAGGCCGGCGGTGCCGGACCGCACGGGGCGCGGGTCGGTCGTGGGGAGATCGGTCATGCGGCTCCGTGGCGGCTCTGTTGCGCTCGGCCTTGCTCGTGATGCGGCCTGTCCTATCCGCTGGCCGGAAATCCTGTCAATTGCACGCTGGATATCGCCCCGTTGACGCCTCCTTACCGCCCTCTTGCCACCCCCTGCCACCCCGTGCAGCCCGATGCCGTAGCAGGTTCCGGATCCTGTCCCGGATCCTGCCCGAAGACCCTGCCCGAAGACCCTGCCCGAATACGCTGCCCGAATACGCTGCCCGAAGATCCTGTTCCGCTCCTCATTCCACGCCCTGTCCCGGGCCCCACCGGACACTCTGCACCCCGCGCGTGATCCGGGCTCGTCCCGTGACTTGTCCCTTGGCCTGTCCCTTGGCCTGCCCCGTGACTTGCCCCGTGACTTGCCCCGTGACTTGCCCGTGGCCTGTCCCGTGGTTGCCATCCCGGGCCGGCGGCCATAGTGAGTCCGAAAGGAGCCCAAGGCGCCCGGGGATGGTCCCTCCGGCCCGTGTCGCGGAGAGAGTCATGACCGACAAGAGTACCCTGACCGGCATCACCGCTACGGGTGAGAGCACCCCGACAGGCGAGACTACCCGGGCAGGTGAGGCTACCCTTACAGGTGAGACTACCCGGGCAGGTGAGACTACCCGGACAGGCGATCCCGTCCTGCCCGGGGATTTCGATCCCAGGGCCTATCTGCTGCTGAACCCCGACGTCGCTGCCGCCGGTGTCGATGCTGCCGCTCACTATCTGGCGCACGGGGTGTACGAGGGCCGCACCTATGCCGGCACGGTCTATGCCGGGGACGGGCTGCAGACGGTGCATAACCATGATTTCCTTGCCGACCCGGCCTTCCGGTCCGCTTACGGTCGGGGTCTGCGGGCCGCCGGCAGCGATTATCTCTGGCACTGGCGGGTGCATGTCGGCCTGTGGGCCGCCCGCACGGCCAGCCTGCTGCCCGGAGACTTCGTCGAATGCGGGGTCAACCGGGGGTTTCTCGCCTCGGCGATCATGCACGATCTCGACTGGAACCGGCAGGACCGGACGTTCTGGCTGCTGGACACCTTTGCCGGGATCGATATCGGCACGGACGGCACGGACCTGTCCGAGGTGCGCAACCGGTCCAATCTGGAAAGCGGTTTCTACACGGCCGATGTGGAGGCCGTGCGCCGGAACTTTGCCGAGTGGCGCAATGTCGAGATCATCGTCGGCGCGGTGCCGGGTACCCTGCCGCAGATCACCGCCGGGCGGATCGCCTTTGTAAGCATCGACATGAATTCGGCCCCGCCCGAGGTCGCGGCAATGGAATTCCTGTGGGACCGGCTGGTGGCCGGCGCCGTGGTGGTGCTGGACGACTATGCCTATGCGGGCTACGGCCCTCAGAAGGAGGCGATGGATGCCTTTGCCGCGGAACAGGGCGTCGCGGTGCTGTCGCTGCCAACCGGCCAGGGGCTGATCATCCGTCCGCCAGGGTCTGCCTGATCGACCAGCCTTGTCTGCCTTGCGAGACTGATTGCAAGAATGATTTGCAGGAGTGATTTGCAGGAGTGACTTGCGAGCCTGTCTCGAACCCTGCCTTATTTGCCGCTCCTGCCCGTCATCGATTTTGCGCGATCCGTGTTGCCCGTTCCATTGTTGCCTAGTCTATCGCTGTCCGGTCTACCGCTACGCCATCCGTCTCTGCCCGGCACGTCCACCCTGCACGTCCACCCGGCACGTCTCTGTCCGATCCGTCCATCCGCGCGCCGTTCGGCATGCCGCGGCCAGCGCCTTGTGCCCGGCGGGCGGGCGATAGAGTATGCGCCGCCGCCGAATCAGTCCCCGAAGGGCGCCGCGGGGGCCGGGGGTACGAGGCAGGGAGCACCGCATGGGCATGGGCGACACGGGTCAGGCAGGCGCATCCCTGCTCGACATCTGGCAGGCGCACGAGGGCAAGGTCACCGACAAGTGGGCGGCCTATCTGCCTGTCTATGCCGAGCTGATGCAGCCCTGGCGTGACCGGCCGGTCCGGCTGCTGGAGATCGGGATCCAGAACGGCGGCTCGCTCGAGATCTGGGCCCGGCTGTTCCCCAATGCCGAGATCATCGTCGGCTCGGATATCGACCCGCTCTGCGAGGCGCTGGACTTCGACGACCCGCGGATCCGTTTCGTCGGCGGCGATGCCAACGCCCCGGATGTGGCGGCCCGGATCAAGGCGCTGAGCCCGGCCTACGACATCATCCTCGACGATGGCTCGCACACCTCGTCCGACATCATCCGCTCGTTCGGGATCTATTTCGGGCACCTCGCAGAGGGCGGCGTCTATATCGCCGAGGATCTGCACTGCAGCTATTGGGGGCATTTCGAGGGCGGCCTGAACGCGCCCTACGGTGCGATGAGCTTCTTCAAGCGTCTGGCGGACTATCCGAACCGGGAGTTCTGGGGCGGCGGGACCGTGCAGGAAGGGCTGAGCTACTTTGCCGATCACTGGTCGGCAGGCTTCGACGCGGACAGCCTCGACCGGATCGGGTCGGTCGCCTTTTTCAACTCGATGGCCGCGGTGCACAAGGTGGCGCCGGGCGGCAATGCGCTGGGGGTGCGGACGGTCTCGGGCCAGACCGCCCCGGTCGATCCCGGCCCGCTTTCGGTGGCGGGGACGACGATACCAACGGCGGACGAGCCGATGAATGTCTGGGGGCCGCGCTTCCGCCCGTCCGAATGGCTGGTGGCAGAGCACCCGGACCTGCTGGCCGAGCGCGCCCAGATCGCGGCGGATCTGGCGGCGCACCGCACCGAGCTCGACCGGCACCGTGTCGACGTGGCGGACCTGCGGGCCGAGCGCGACCGGATCGTGGCGGATCTGGCGGCGCACCGCACCGAGGCGCAGGCCGCGATAGCGGTGCTGAACGAGGATCTGGCAGGGACCCGCGCCGAGCTGGACCGGCACCGGGTGGAACTCGATCGCAACCGGATCGCGCTGCGCACCATGACCGCCCAGGCCGATCAGCTGCAGGTGATGCTGAACCGTGTCCGGACCCGGCCGCTCAAGGCTTGGCGCAATCTCTGGAAGTACAAGACCTTCAAGCGGCTGGCCAAGCTGCCGCTGCCCGCCCGGCTGGTCCGGCGCTTCGCCGACCGGGCCGACCGGCGCAATCCCAAGCGGCCCTTCGTGCTGATCCCGCCATCGCCCGAGCAGACCACGGCCTATGACGACTGGATCCGCGGCACCGAGGCCCGGGCGCAGCTGACCGGGAAGGCCCGCGCGGCGCTGATCGGGCGGCTGGCCGACGGCCCGGTGATCTCGGTCGTCATGCCGGTCTACAATCCCGACCCGGTGCTGCTGTCCGAGACCATCGCCTCGATCGAGGCGCAGAGCTATCCGAACTGGGAGCTCTGCATCGCCGACGATGCCTCGAGCGATCCCGCGATCCGCACATTGATCGAGAAGGCCGCCGCCCGCACGCCGCGGATCCGGACCGTCTTCAGGACCGAGAACGGGCATATCTCGGCCGCAACCAACAGCGCGCTGGCGCTGGCCACCGGTGACTATGTGGCGCTGCTCGACCATGACGACCTGCTGCCGGGCGACGCGCTGCTGCACATGGCCGCCGCGATCGATGCCAATCCCGACGCGCAGGTGCTCTATTCCGACGAGGACAAGGTCAACGAGAGGGGCCGGCGGACCGATCCGCATTTCAAGCCGGACTGGAACCGCGACCTGCTCTATGCGGTCAACTATATCTCGCATCTCGGGGTCTACCGGCGCGACCTGATCGAGGCGGTCGGCGGCATGCGGACCGGTTTCGAGGGCGCGCAGGACTACGATCTGGTGCTGCGCTGCGTCGCCCGGATCCGCGACGACCAGATCGTCCACATTCCCCGCGTGCTCTATCACTGGCGCATCTCGGAAGGCTCGACCGCCGCCGATGCGGGCGCCAAACCCTATGCCGCCGAGGCCGGGCTGAAGGCGCTGACCGAGCATGTCGCCGAGACCGCATTGCCTGCCGACGGCACCCGCCACGGCCATGAAAGCACGATCTACCGGGTCGACTGGGCCCTGCCCGACCCGGCGCCGAAGGTCTGCCTGATCATGCCGACGCGCGACGGGCTGGAGGTCACGCGCATGGCGGTCGAGAGCATTCTCGAGCGCACGGCCTATCCCGACTTCGAGATCCTGATCGTCGACAACGGCTCGGAAAAACCCGAAACGCTGGCCTGGTTCGAGACGATTCAGGCGGCCGAGCCGCGGGTCCGGGTGCTCCGCCACGCCGTTCCCTTCAATTTCTCGGCGCTGAACAATTTCGGCGTCAGCCGGACCGATGCGCCCGTGCTCTGCCTGATCAACAACGATATCGAGGCGATCAGCCATGGCTGGCTCGACGAGATGGTGGCCCTGGCCATGCGCCCCGGCACCGGGGCCGTGGGGGCCAAGCTCTATTATCCTGACGGCCGGGTCCAGCATGGCGGCGTGATCATCGGCATCGGCGGGGTTGCGGGCCATGCGCACAAATACGCGGCAGGCCATGCGCCGGGCTATTTCCAGCGGCTCAGCGTGCGTCACGAGCTGTCGGCCGTGACCGCGGCCTGCCTGGTGATCCGGCGCGAGGTCTACGAGGCGGTCGGCGGACTGGACGAGGAAAATCTCGCGGTTGCCTTCAATGACGTGGATTTCTGTCTCAAGGTGCAGGCGACCGGGTACCGTAATGTCTGGACGCCGTTCGCCGAGCTGACGCACCACGAATCGGTCAGCCGCGGGCTGGAGGATTCGCCCGAGAAGCAGGCCCGCTTCAAGACCGAGGTCGATTTCATGCTGAAGAAATGGAAGACCAAGACAACGCCCGACCCGCATTATAATGTCAACCTGACGCTCGAGCGCGAGGACTTCACCTATAATGTCTGACGGGGTCGCGGCGTCCGGTACGGGAACAGAGATGGGGACCGAGATGGGGGCAGATACCGGCGACGGGGCCGCGACGCGTCCGCTGGTCTTCGACCTGGACGGCACGCTGATCCGGGCCGACACGACGTTCGAACTCTGCGTCCAGCACGTCAAGGCGTACCCGCTGACCGGTGCCGTCCAGTTGTTCCGCTGGTTTCTGGCCAGCAAGGAGAGCGCCAAGACAGAACTGGCCCGGCGCCACGGCACGGCGGTCGATCCGGAGCACCTGCCCTGGTCCGACCTGACCGGGCACGAGATCTTCCGCGCAGCGCCGGTGCGCGCGCTGGTCTCGGGCAGCGCCGATCCGGTGGTGCAGCGCATCGGCGAGCATCTGGGCGGATTCGCCCATGTCCGCGGCACCGGCGACGGTGTCAACATGATCGGCCCGGACAAGGCCCGGCATCTGACCGAAACCTATCCGGACGGGTTCGACTATGTCGGCGACAGCCGGGCCGACATCCCGGTCTGGCATGCCGCCGGGCGCGCCTATGCGGCCAACGCCTCGCGCGGGACCATCGAGGCGGCCCGGGCCGAGGGCATCGATCTGGAGGTGATCTCGCAGCAGCCCGGTGCGATGCGGGCAATCCTCAAGGGCATGCGCCTGCACCAGTGGGCCAAGAACGGGCTGATCGCCGTGGTGCCGCTGCTGAATCTGGCCATCTTCCAGCCGGTCTGGGCGATCGAGCTTCTGCTCGGGTTCATCGCCTTCGGTCTGGTGGCCAGCGCCACCTATCTCTTCAACGACCTGCTCGACATTCCCGCCGACCGGGCCCACCGGACCAAGCGGGCCCGTCCCTTCGCGGCCGGCGACCTGCCGATCCCCAAGGGGTGTCAGGCGATCGCCGGGCTGGGGGGCGCCGGTTTCGTGCTGGCGCTGCTGCTCGACCCCGGCTTTGCCGCGATGCTGGTGCTCTATACCGCGGTTTCGCTGGCCTATTCGTTCCAGCTCAAGCGGATCATGGCGCTCGACGTGATCGTGCTGGCCTTCCTGTTCTGCCTGCGCGTGCTGGCCGGCGCGGTGCTGGTCGGGCTCGAGACCAACATGTGGTTCATGCTGTCGCTCGGCTTCTTCTTCTTCGGGCTGGCGCTGGGCAAACGGGCGATCGAGCTGGCCGGCAAACAGGCCACCGCCTCGATCGGTCCTGGCGAGAACGTCCTGATCCGCGGCCGGGGCTATGTGGCGCGCGACCTGTCAGTTGTGATGGGGGCGGGGCTGGCGTCGAGCTTCGTGACGGTGCTGATCGTCGCGATCTATGCGCTGCTGTCGCGCTCGGCGGTGATCGAGCACGAGGCGGCCGGGGCTGCCATCGTCGCCATCCTGACGTTCTGGCAGACGCGGTTCTGGCTGCTGGTCGGCCGTGACGAGGTGCATGACGACCCGATCATCTTCGCGCTCAAGGACCGGCTCAGCGCCCTGACGCTCGCGCTGCTGGGGGTGGTCGTGGTTTTCGAACAGCTCTGGCCGCGCGCCTAGGGCCGGCCGCCGCGCCGAATGTCACGTTGATCGGACCGGCGCTTGAGGCTAGGGCCAGCCGCCATCGGGCGGTAACGGGCCGGGGGATGGCATGACGAAGCGGCGGATCGTGATCACGGGGGCGGCAGGGCTGATCGGGCAGAATCTGGTCACCCGGCTCAAGGGACGCGATGATGTCGAACTGGTCTGCCTCGACAAGCACGCGGCCAACTGCGCGATCTTCCGCAGGCTGCATCCGGACGTCACCCTGATCGAGGCAGACCTTGCCCGCCCCGGCGACTGGGCCGGCAGCTTTGCCGGCGCCGACCAGCTGGTGCTCAACCACGCCCAGATCGGTGCCCTGACCGAGGATCCCTTCATCGCCAACAACGTGACCGCGACCGAGCACGTGCTGGCGGCGGCGCAGGAGCACGGGATCGGTTATGTGGTGCACATCTCCTCGTCGGTGGTGAATTCGCTGGCCGACGATTTCTACACCCGCTCGAAGACGGCGCAGGAAAAGATGGTGCTGGACGCGGGCCTGCCCACCGCGGTGCTGCGCCCGACACTGATGTTCGGCTGGTTCGACCGCAAGCATCTCGGCTGGCTGGGCCGGTTCATGCGCCGCATGCCGGTCTTTCCGGTCCCGAACCAGGGGCGCTATATCCGCCAGCCGCTCTATGCCGGGGATTTCTGCGACATCATCATCGCCTGTCTCGATGTGCCGCGCCCGGGCGAGATCCACAACATCTCCGGGCAGGAGAAGGTCCACTATATCGACCTGATCCGCCTGCTGAAACGCTCGGCGAAGGGGGGTGCGGTGATCCTGAAGATCCCCTATTCGCTCTTCTGGGGGCTGTTGTGGCTCTACGGCAAGATCTCGTCCGATCCGCCGTTCACCACGCGCCAGCTCGAGGCGCTGGTGATCCCCGAGGAGTTCGAGATCATTGACTGGCCCGGCCTTTTCGACGTCAGCGCGACCCCGGTCGCCGCGGCGCTGGAGGAGACCTGGTCCCATCCCGACTATTCCGAGATCGTGCTGGAGTTCTGATATGGCAAAGGTTGGCATCGCCGGGGCGGGCGCCATGGGACTGGCCGCGGCCTGGCACGCGGCCACGGCCGGGCATCAGGTCACCGTCTACGAGGCGGACAGCGTCCCGGGCGGGATGGCCGCGCATTTCGATTTCGGCGGGCTCTCGATCGAGCGGTTCTACCATTTCGTTTGCAAGGCGGACCGGCCGACCTTCGATCTGATGGCCGCGCTCGGCATCGGCGACAGGATGCGCTGGGTTGATACCTCGATGGGCTATTACATCGACGGCAAGCACTATCCCTGGGGCGACCCGGTCTCGCTCCTGAAATTCCCGCTGATGAGCCTGTGGCAGAAGTTCCGCTACGGGTTTGCCGCCTTCCGCCAGACCAAGCAGAAGAGCTTCGAGCATCTTGAGAACCTGAACGCCCGCGACTGGATCATCCGCGATTTCGGCCAGGACAACTACGACCTGATGTGGAAGCGCCTGCTGGAACTGAAGTTCTACGAGTATACCGGCAACATCTCGGCGGCCTGGATCGCGACGCGGATCAAGCGGGTCGGCACGTCGCGCAAATCGATGTTCCAGGAACAGCTCGGCCACATCGACGGCGGCTCGCAGACGCTGGTCGACGCGCTGGTCCGGGGCATCGAGGACCTTGGCGGAGAGATCCGCCTTGGCACCCCGGTGCGCGAGATCGTCAGCGAGGACGGACAGGTGACGGGCATCCGCACCGACGCCGGCACGGACGCGTTCGACGCGGTGATCTCGACGGTGCCGACGCCTCTCCTCTCGGGGATGATCCCCGGCCTGACCGATGCGGAGAAGGCCGCCTATGACGCGATCGAGAACATCGGCGTGGTCTGCCTGCTCTTCAAGCTGAAGAAATCGGTGACCCCGCATTTCTGGCTGAACGTGATGGACGAGGGGATCGAGATCCCCGGGATCATCCAGTTCTCCAACCTGCGCCCGATGGACGATCACGTGGTCTACGTGCCCTATTACATGCCGGTCACCAACCCGAAATGGGCGCTGTCGAACGATGCGCTGATCGCCGAGGCAGCCGGCTATCTGCGGGTCCTGAACCCCGATCTCGGCGAGGATGACATCATCGAGGCCCAGGCCGGGCGGCTGACGCACAGCCAGCCGGTCTGCCCGCCGGGCTTTGCCAGGATGATCCCGCCGGTCCGGACCTCGATCGCCGGGTTGCAGGTGGCCGATACCTGCTTTTACTATCCCGAGGACCGCGGCATCTCCGAAAGCGCCCGGCTGGCCCGCGAGATGGTTGGGGACATCCCCGCCTCGATGGGTGCCGCATGAGCGAGTTCACCCGGTTCCTGATCGTCGGGGGTTTCTCGGCCGGGGTGAACGTGGTCTGCCGCTACGTGATCGACATCGTCACGTCCTATTCGGTCGCGATCGTGCTGGCCTATCTGATCGCGATGACCACGGCCTACACCCTGTCGCGGCTCTTCGTGTTCGAGAAATCCGGGCAGAGCATGGCGTCGGAATACACCCGCTTCGCGCTGGTCAACGTGGTGGCGATCTTCCTGGTCTGGGGCACGTCCATGCTGTTCGCCCGGGTGATCTTCCCGGGGATCGGCTGGTCCTGGCATGCCGATGACATCGCGCACATGATCGGGGTGACGATCCCGGCGATCTCGAGCTATCTCGGCCATCGCCATTTCACCTTCAGCCGCAAGGCCTGAACCGGCGATGCCGGGGCTGTTCGCGCGCTGGTCTGTCTGGTCCGCCTGGCGCGGCTGGCCCGCCGCGCCGCGCCGCGTGTGGTTCCTGCTGGCGGCGCTTTCGGTGCTGGTGCTCGCGGTGCGGGTCTGGCCGCGCCTGCAGGATCCCCAGCTCTGGGCCGAGGATGGCATGGTCTTCCTGCAGGATGTTTACGTGACCGGTTTCTGGGGCAGCATCTTCAAGCCCTATGCCGACTATCTGCATCTGGTCCCGCGGCTGGTGGCGTGGTTCTCCAGCGCCTTTCCGCTCGAGATCGTTCCCTATGCCATGTTCTGGACGGCCTTTGCCGTGCTGGCGCTCTTCATCCTCGCGACACCGGTGCTGATCGAGCACGCTGCGCTGCGGCTGGCGATCCTGGTGATCTTCCCGCTCTCGGTCGGGACCAACGAGCTCTATATCCCGCCGACCAATCTGCAATGGTTCCTGGCGGTATACGGGATCGATCTGTGCATGCGCCGGATCAGGCCCGTCGACTGGGTCCTCATCCCGGTCATGGCGATCACCGGACCCTTTCTGGCGATCGCGGTGGCCACCCGTCTGGTGCAGTTTGCCGAGGCCGAGACCCGGGCGCGGCTCGGGGTCTGGACGGCCGCGCTGGTTCTCGGCGGTGCCGTGCTGGGCTATACCCTGTTCCGGGCCGAGATCGACACGACCGTCCGGGTGATCCTGGATTCGCTGGGCTCTGCCATCCTGTTCGTCGGTCCGCAGGAGACCCGGGACATCGTGCTGGCGGCACTGGCGCTCTTCGTGCTGGCGTGGTGGACACGGCTGGCGCCGGATGCGCGGTACCTCGTGCTCTTCTTCGTGATCTACTGGGTGTCCATCGGCTACAAGTTCGGTGTCCAGCAATCCCATCCGGGACCGAAGATCTTCGTGGCCGGGGGGCGGTATTTCTTCCTGCCCCAGCTTCTGGTCTTCGCGCTTCTGGTCCGGGCCGCCGTGCCACAGCAGGGGGTGCGCCTGGTCCCGCAAGTTGCCGGCGTGGCCGTGGCAGCGACGATCATCTGGCTTTGCGAGATCTTCCTGACCACCGAAACCCTGACCCCGTTCCCCGGCAGCCATGCGGAGAACTGGCTGCCCGCTGTCGCGGAGTATCGCCGCAGCGGCAATCCTGTCCTGCCGATCCTGCCGGAAGGCTGGTTCATGCGCGTCGAATGATCCGGTGCTTGAGGCTCGTGGGCTCGCTTACGGCTGGGGGCGAGACAGTACGTTAAGGCGTCCGAAAGGGGCGCGCCCGCCATTACCGCGACGAGATCACAGATTTTGGCCTCAGACGCGTTTCATTTAGCCGGCACGATGACTTTCTCAGCGCAGGGGCCACCTTCGTACACCTGCCATGCGCCCCAACATGGGCGAACTGGCAAGATGCGTGACAAACCTGCCGTCTAGTCAAAACGTACTGATCTAGCGCCGACCTCGAAAGCCGACATTGGGTTCAACGCAGCTTGCGCCAGGTCCCGCTGTTCGTTCCGTTGTATTGAAGACTGTTGAGCCTAACTCGCCTGACACCATGGATCATAGTTGGCGGGCAGATCCTTGCCGCCCGCCAGATTTCGATCAGATCAGAACTTGCCGTTATCGTGCGCCATCTCAGCCGGCGTTGGGGCAACAACATCCCAGTGTTCGACGATCTTGCCATCCTCGACGCGCCAGAGATCGAAGAAGGCCCAGGGCTTGCCGCTGACGATAGCGTCAGAGGCCACAAAGACGAAGTTCCCTTCGGCGACGACGATATGCGGCTCGAATTTGGTGATCACATTGCCCTGTTCAGCCCAGGCTTTGATGCCCGCGAACAAGCCATCCATCCCATCGGCCAGGTTGGGGTTATGCTGCATGTAGACCTCGGAATACATCGGCGCCTTCTCTGGTGCGGCGCCGCCCAGGACATCCCGCACAAAGCCCAGAACCAGCGCCTTGTTTTCCTCGGTTTTATCGTGATCGGTGACCTCGGTCGCGCCATCGGTCATGCCCCGTCCAGACATCGTCTTTTCAGGGATCGGCTGCAAATTGTCCCAGTGCTCGGCAACCTTGCCGTCCTCGACCCGGAAAACATCAAAGGCGGCGAGGGAAGGTGCGCCAAAGGCGTCGGCATTGTGGAAGGTGTTGTGCAGCACGACCATATTGCCTTCGGTGATGATCCTGTGCGTGGTCACTGTCATTCCGGACTTTTCGACAAACGGGATGAACCCGACCAGCCCT
>JBCDBB010000042.1:0-25740 GCA_039184415.1 Pseudomonadota bacterium | reverse complement strand
AGCGGATTGCGGCGGACCGGTTCCAGCCCGCCGCCGAAATCGAGCCAGAGCAGCAGATCGGCGTCCAGCGGTTCGGTGATCTCCGGATCGAGCCGGTAGAAAAACCCGCCGAGGCTGAGCGCCTCCGCCGGCGCGTGCGGCACAAACCCCAACCGTTCGAGGAATTGCAGCCGCGCATCCTCGGCCGTCAGGATCAGCGGGCCGTCGGGGATCGCCACCACGGCGCTGGCCCCTTGCCAGCCGGGATGCGCCTGTCGGGTCGCCACAAAGCTGCGTTCGAGGCCTGTGACGATCTTCTCCGCGTCGACCTCACGGCCCATGATCTCGCCGAAGGTGCGGATCATCTGGTCCCATCCCGCTTCGAATTCGCCGGTTCCGGGCGGCGGGCCGATCACCGGGGCGAAGCGCGACAGGCTGCGATACTGCGCCAGGGTCAGCCCGGAATACATCGCCTCGATCAGATCGGGCTCCAGCCGGGCGACCGCCTCCATATCGATACCGCCGCGCAGCTGGACGGGGCGCGCGTCGCCCAGAACCTCGGACGCCCAGGGCCAGAGCCCGGTCTCGTCGCCGCCATACCAGACGCGGTAGGCCAGGGGGACCACGCCGAGGGCCAGCCAGTTGTCGGCGCCGTTGAACGAAAGGCTCACGATCCGTTCGGGTACTGCGTCAATTCGCGTTACACCCCAGATATGTTCGATCTCGCGGGTTTCGGCCGACGCGGTTTCGCTCGCAGTCAGTGCCAACGCCACACCCAGTATCTGTATAAAATTCAATATTAATTTCATGTGGATAGCGGAGTGCTGCGGTTGCATCAACTGACGGCCCCGGGGCAGTGATGGCCGCATAGGGGCGACCCTGATCGGTCGCTTCCCTTTGGTCAACCGATTGACTTTCCGGTGATCCGATCAAACAATTTGACGGCAGCTAGGGGCGCCTACCCAGCCAAGAGGATCGGGGGTAGGCGATATGTCTTTTCATCCACGCATGTATGCGAATGTCTCGGGCTTCGAGCCTGTCAGTGCCGTTCAGTGTCTCTTGCTCGACCGGATGGTGGTCGACTACTGGCATGTCCGGGTGCCGACGCAGGCGCGGGGACGATATGTCTCGATGCATCCGCGTTTCGTGTTCCTGCTGGACGGTAAACGGATAACGCTTTGCCATGGTGACATGGCCCATCCGGTCGAATGCGCGGCATGCTTCATTCCCGCCGGGCTGGAGGTTCGCAGCAGCCTGATGCACAGCACGCAGCTACGTCATGTCGATATTCACGTCTCCCTCAACCAGTTGAAATCGCTTGTCGGGGGGAGCGATACGGTAAAAAGGCCAGTGTTTCTGCGCGATGCGGTGCGGGTCGAGACCCTGGCCGCCACCCTGGCGCAGGAATGCGAAAGCAAGAGCCGGAACTCGGCGCACTCGATCGTGCTGTCCGAGGCGCTGATCCTGGAGTTCTTTCATCTCGCAGGGTCACCGGCGCGTCCGCACAGCGCCGATGCGCTGTCCCTGGCCGCTTTGCGCAGCTATGTCATGGCCAATCTTCAGGGCCGTATCGCCGTCTCGGATCTCGCCCGGGCCTCAAACATGTCGCGGTCTCATTTCAATCGGATCTTCCGGGCCGAAACCCAGCAATCGCCCTATCAGTGGGTCCTGTCGCTGCGGGTGGAACACGCCAAGGAGCTTGTCCGCGAGGGCCACAGCTTTGCCGAGGCCGCCGATGCGTCCGGATTTGCCGACCAGGCGCATTTCAACCGCGTTTTCAAATCCGTCACTGGTCTGGTCCCGAGTTTTTGGATGAATGAGCACGCGGATCCCTGTGATGGTCGGAAGCTTCAAGACGAGGCCGGAGGGTAGGCGCTATCGACTTTTCCCAGATCGAACCGGACCAAGCCGCTGCAGTTTCAACGGCGTGCAACCCGGTGGCGCCTGAGATGTGGGGATGTTTGGTATGCGTCGCGAAAACCGCCTGGGGAAAACACTTCGCGCATCGGCCGTGCTACTGTGCGGCGCCGCGGCAGCGCAGGCGCAAAGCGGCGAGGACTTTCCGCTCGACCCGATCATCTTGAGAAATCAGGAAGACGCCACCGGCCCGGTCGGTGGAGACAAGAACCCACCGACTGTCACGGGCTCCAAAGTACCGCTGCGGATCAGCGAGATCCCGCAATCGGTCACCGTCCTGGGCCGGGACGATATCGAACGGTTCGATTCAGCGCGCATTGGCGCCGCGCTTCGCTATGCGCCGGGCGTGTCGGCCGAGACCTTCGGCGATGATCAGGACTATGACTGGATCAGGATCCGCGGCTTTCAAGCGGACCAGACGGGCGTGTATCTGGACAATGCGCAGAACCTCGCCTTTGCCTTCGGCTCCTTCTACATCGACCCCTATACGCTGGAGCGGATCGAGATCCTGCGCGGTCCGTCCTCGGCGCTTTACGGCGGGTCGAACCCGGGCGGGATCGTCAACTATGTCTCCAAGCGCCCCGGCGGGCGGCTCCGAGAGTTTATCGCGAGTGTGAATGACGCACCGGCAGGATCGCTTGCGTTCGATTTTGGAGACGACCTGGGAAATGACCGATCCTACAGGGTCACCGGTCGGATTGCCGGTGGTGATCTCTACGACGATTTCAACAATGGAGTGCGGGGAACTCTCGCGCCATCGTTCCGCTTCGTCACGGATGCCGGGACCGAGATTACGTTTCTGGCCAATCTGCACTCAGCCGACGAGCAGCATAACGGCAACTCGTTCCTCCCCTATTTCGGCACTGTCAAGCCGACGGTCGAGTTTGGATTTATCGATCCCGACGCCAATTTCTCCGACCCCGACTGGGACAGTTATGTCCGCAACCAGGCGCTGGTATCCGCAATTGTCGAACACGGCTTCGACAACGGGTTCACTTTCACCGGCCTCGCGCGTCTCGGGGTTGCCGAGATCGACGAAAGATACTGGTTTCCCAACGGCTATACCGGCGGATCTCTCAGGCCGGTCGATGCGGTTGGCACCCTGGACCTGATCGGGTTCGAACATGATACGACACTGCGTACCGCGCAAACCGATCTGCGCTACTACGGCACGATCGAAACCGGCGCCGTCTCCCACAATCTGCTCTTTGGTCTGGACGCGCGCTATTACTGGCTGGACGAGACGCAGGCCGTGGGTTTCGGCACGAATCGCGTGGTCAACCCGATCCCGCCCGGCGTGCCGGACCTGCTGCCACCGTTTCAGGATGGCATCACAACCCAGAGCCAGCTGGGGCTCTACGCCCAGAACCAGCTGCGGTTCGGTCAGGGCTGGCTGGCGACGTTCAACCTGCGCCACGATTTCGTCGAAACCGAGCAGGGCGGGTCAGGAGAATTTGAGCGCAGCGACAGTGAAACGTCCTACCGCGCGGCCCTGGCCTATGAGTTCAACAACGAATTCACACCGTACGCGTCCTATGCAACCTTCTTCAATCCGCTCATCGCGTCACCAGCCAACGGTGTGACGGAGCCCGAGACCGGCGACCAGTTCGAGGTTGGCTTCAAATGGTCCCCCGTGGGCAGCAACTTCTTCCTGTCCGGCGCCGCCTTCCAGATCGACCGAAAGAATGTGGTCACGGGCGTCTTCCCTTTCCTCGAACAGCTGGGCGAAGTGCGCATGCGCGGGATCGAGTTCGAAGGCCGCGTGAGACTGATCGACCGCCTGGAGATCGGCGCCGCAGCAACCTTCCTGGATGCCGAGATCACCGAGGAGAGCGACCCGACGCTGGTCGGAAAGACGCCCGCGCTCGTGCCCGATGCAGAGCTGTCGCTCTTTGCCGAATATGAATTCGACTATGCGCTCGATGGTCTGACCGTGGGCGCCGGCGTGCGCTATCGCGGCGAAAGCTTTGCAGACGACGAGAACGAATTCAAAGTTGGCAGCTACACGCTGGTCGATCTGTTCGCGAGCTATGAAATCCGGGACGGCATCTTCGGTCAGCTTACGGTCACCAATGTCGGCGACACACGTTATGTCACCGGATGCCAGACGGCGCTCGCCTGTTCCTATGGCTCCGGGCGCGAGATCAGCCTTGCTCTCGTTGCGGATTTCTAGCGTAAGGACCCGTTGGTCAAGGGCTAAACTTCTGATTCAATTTTGAAAAGGGAGCGGTGACAGCAACGATATCTTCGGCCCGACAGACCCTCAGATGCCTGCTTTGAACCTTCTGTCCCGAAGTCGCACGGTAAATCCCGGACTTATGATCGGCACGTTCTGTCCGGTACGGTCTTTATCAATCGCAATCCTCTGCGCTTATGCGACACAACCAATGAGCTTGGTGCTTAAGAGACCCTCTGCAACCATTGGAAGCGCTGCATCTCGGGTGTGAAGAGAATGCTCCGCCGGAAACGGGGGCATGCGCTAATGAAATGCGAATGGTCCGAGGGACATCGGCGAATTCCGTCTGATCGGAAGGACGTGCGCCGGAAGCGACGCCGAGCGAAACGCCGCCGGTGATAGCGTTGGGCGCCCGATCCGGTTCTTTTTTCCGACAGGTATCCATCACGGGACTGCAGGCGTCGCATGCCAGGCAATGAGTGAGCGACCATGTCGGCGCTAGAGCGTTGCGCGCTTCTTTGCCTGCTGTCGATTAGTTGATCGCGGACTGGTACTACGATGCCGACTGGTTTCGCGAGGCGCCGCAGAACAATGGGATACGCCCCTGCATTTCCGGTAATAGGTCCCGTCCAAGCGCGGTCCAACACGATGGACGTCGCTACAAGAGCCGTAACCGCATAGATATCATGTTCGGGCATCTCAAAGTCCGCAGTCGTATGGCGATCTGCCACGAGCGTTGCACGAAGGCGTTTAATGTGCGCCCTCGGTCTGGGGGTGGCCATCCTCCTCCGGCTTTTATCATCAATGAGCCGAAGGCCTCATGTTGCGCCGTCGCAAGAGTTGAACGTGAGCAGGCATTGAGACTGGTAAGCTCTGGACCACCGGGCGCGCCTTGGGCCACAGGCCGACGAGTTTTCTTTCTGAAGGGGGCGAGCAATTCATGTCGCCATGGCATTGGTTGCAGGGATGGCGGTGAGCATTCTTTCCGGCATGCTACGCGGCAGGTTATCGGGCTCGGCCATCGACAGTCCGCGCGCCGATGCGGCACAGTCAAGTTCTGCATGTCACTTCTAAGCTCCAGCGTCGCGAGCCTCTGCCTCGCCAGCTTGAATGCGAACGACTCCGATGGGCCTGCCGCTTGCATCAAGAATCCGGACGGCCGACCCCGAAGGTCACTCGCGGACCCTTCAGTCCACCGCGTCGAGATCTGGAACACAGACTGGCGCAGAGGCTGCGCCCGAGACCACATTCACCCGAAGCCCGTAGAGCCGGTCGATGAGATCCGCCGTGATGATCCCGCCCGGCGGGCCATCGGCCACGATCCTGCCGCCGGAGAGTGCGATGATACGGTCGGCAAAGAGGCTGGCCTGGTTCACGTCATGGAGCACCATGACGATGCCGATTGCGCGCCCTCTGTTCAGCGACTTCAGCACGGACAGCACCTGATACTGGTGGCCCATGTCCAGAAAGGACGTCGGCTCGTCGAGCAGCAGCCAGCGCGGCGCCTGGGCCAGCGCAAGGGCGAGCCAGACCCGCTGGCGTTCGCCGCCCGACAGCGCCTGAAACGGCCGGGATGCAAAACCCTCCGTGCCGGTCTGCCGCAGGGCTTCGTCGATGGCATGGTGATCGGCCTCCGACAGGGGTACGAGCGGCCTGCGGTGCGCAAAGCGGCCATGGGCCACGAGATCGCGCACCAGAATGTCCTCCGGCGCCTGCGGCTGCTGGGGCAGCACCGCCAGGGCGCGGGCCAGGGGCTTGCGCCCCCATTGCGACAGCGGCCGGCCATCAAGGGTAATTTCGCCCTGTCCGGGGCGCTGCTGGCCGGAGAGGATCGACAGAAATGTCGACTTCCCCGACCCATTGGGACCCAGGATCGCGGTGATCTCGGCCGGATCGAAGGACAGGTCGATACACGACAGGATACGGCGCGGACCGTGGGCAAAGCTGATCTCATTCGCCGACAGTTGCATGGAGCCTCCTGTATTTCCGGGTCAGGAGTGCGGCAAAAACCGGCGCTCCGATCAGGCTGGTGACGATGCCCACGGGCATCTCGGCCGGCGCGATGACGATCCGGCCCAGCGCATCGGCCGCTACGACGAGGCCCGCGCCGATCGCAGCGGAGGCCCAGAGCCGTTCGCCAAGGCGCACGCCGCCCAGCCAGCCCGCCATGTGGGGCGCCAGTAGGCCGACGAAACCCACGGGCCCGGCGACGGCCACCGCGCTCGCGGCAAGCGCGGCGGCCCCTGCGATCGAAAGCGGCACCGCCAGTTTCAGCCGGACCCCGAGCGATTGCGCGGTCTGACTGTCGAAGCGCAGCGCCGAGAGGCTCGGCATCAGCGCGAGGGTCAGCGCCACCCCTGCCACGGTCCAGGGCAGCGCGGGCCAGAGATTTTCGAAGCCGCGAGCATAGAGCGAGCCCGAGAGCCACAGGATCGCAAGCTCTGTGCGCGATTCCGAGAGCGACAGGACGAGCGCCATCACAGCCGCGTTCAGGATGGCGCCGAGAACGACGCCCATCAGGACCATCCGCGTGGGCGAAATCGTCCCCAGACGGTGGTCCCACGCCAGGGCAATGACGACCGCAGTCGCAATGAGGGCACCCGACAGCGCGATCGGTGGAAGCCATGCAAGTGGCAGGTAGTTGGTGGCGACATTGATGCTTTCGCTGGGTGGCGCAACGGCGATGGCCGCCGACATGGCCAGGACCACCGCCATCGAGGCCCCGCCCGAGACCCCGAAGATCGTCGGATCGGCCAGAGGGTTGCGCAGCACGACCTGCAGGATGGCGCCGGCCAGCCCGAAATGCAGCCCGACGAGCGCACCGGCCGCCACGCGCGGCAAACGGTATCTGGCGATGATGGCGGCCTGACCCTCGGGGTCCGCGCCAAGGCTGGTCCAGACATCCGGCCAGGTCGCCCCCGTTGCCCCGAGAAAGAGCGCGGCAAATCCCAGCAGAACGAGCCCCGCGGGCCATGTCAGCCACCAGATCGCGGGTTTCATCGCGCGGGACCCCGCAGCATCCTTTGCGCGAGCAACAGGAACAGAATGCCGCCGAAGACGGAGACCCAGATCCCGGCGGGCGCATTCTTGCCAAAGGGGATTAGGCGCGTCGCGAGATCTGCGCCGCTCGTCAGAACGGCACCGGTGAGCGCTGTCAGGGGCAGGAAGGCGCGCATTGCGAGCTGGCCCGCCCGGTCCGGGGTTGAATGGCGGACGAGATGCGGGGCGATGAAGCCGATGAAGGCGATCGGGCCTGCGATGGCCACCGCGCCCGCCGCCAGCAGCACCGAGAGTGCCGCAGAGACCAGCCGCCAGCGCCCGGTCGCCAGTCCGACACCGCGCGCCACAGTGTCGTCGAGCGCCAGCACCGCCAGGATCGGGCCGAGCGCCAGGCTCGCGGCAAGGCCAGAGGCCGTCAGGGGGCCGATCAACGCGACCTCGGGCCAGCCCTTGCCCGCAAACCCGCCGATCATCCAGAAGTAGAGTGTTTGCATCGAACTTCTCTGGGCAATAATCACGGCACCGGTGGCGGCGATGAAAAAGGCCGAGACCGCGATCCCCGCCAGAAGGAGATGCAGACTGCGCATTCCGGCATGGTGGGACAGGGCAAAGGTCAGAACGGCGGCCAGCGCGCCGCCTGCGACACCCGAGCCCAGGACAACCCACACCGCGGGCGACAGCAGCGTGATCGCCAGGGCCACACCAAAGGCTGCGCCGCCCGAAACGCCTGTCAGGCCGGGATCGCCCAGGGGGTTTCGGGTGACGATCTGGATCAGCAGGCCCGAGACCGCCAGGGCCGCCCCGACCAGCATCGCGCAGATCAGACGCGGCAGGCGGATGTCGCGCAGCGCAAATCCCGCCGCAGAGCCGTCATCCTGCCAAAGCAGCGCCGGAAGGGCAGACCAGGGCGTATCGAAGGCGCCGACCCGCAGGTGCACTGCCGACAGCAGCAGCAGGGCAAGGACCAGCCCCAGCCCCAAAACGGCCGAGGGGGATCGGCTCACTCAGCGAACACCAGCGGTCTCGCCCGCGCCCCGTCGGGCATCTCGGGCGCGTCGAAGAGATCGGGATAGAGCAGATGCGCAGCCTCCAGTAAAATCATCTCGCGCGCAATCGGGCCGCTGGGTTGCGAGTACTGATAGCCCATGGAAAAGGCCTTGCCGTTCTGCACGGCCGCCATCCGGTCGAAGACCGGGTTCGCCTTCACCGGACCTCCGTGCGATGTGAAAACGAAGAGTACTTCGGGGTCGAACTTCAGCAGCTCTTCGGGATCGAGCGGCATGAACGCCTGCTCGGCGGTCTCGACGGAGTCGTTGTAGCCCGCGAGATTCTCGGCACCCATCGACGAGATCAGCTCCGTGGTGAGCAGATTGTCCTGATAGGCATAGAATGTGTCGTAATAGTGCCAGAGAAACAGATATTCCGGCCCGTCCTGCGGGGCCCGTTCGCGGATCGACCGGCGCAGCTCCGCGAAGGCGGCGTTCATCTCTGCGGCCACCTCGGAGGCCCCGAGCGCACGGCCCAGCTGCGTGACATTCTCGTCCGAGGTTGCAAGATCGCCGGCGTCGAAGGCCAGAAATCCCCCGATCTCGGAAATCTCCTTTTCGAACGGGCCGTTGTAATGGAGCATCCCGATGGTCAGGTCCGGCGCCAGACTGGCGAGGATCTCCAGATTGGGCGCCGTCAGGTCGCCCAGATCCGCCGCCCCGTCGAGTGAAGGGCCGAGATAGACCGGGCGCTTGCCCTCATATGTGGTGATGCCGATGGGCGTCAGGCCCAGCGCAACCATCATGTCCGCACCGAAATTGCTCAGTGCCACGATGCGCTCCGGCTTGGTCTCGATGATCACGTCTGCGGCGCGGGCATCGTCGATGCTCACCGGGAAGGAGCCGTTTGCCGGGGCCTCCGCCGCGCTGCAGACGGCAAGGAGGGTGAGAGCGAGGTGTCGCATGATCGGTCCTTTCAGGATCACGAGGACAGGGTCCAGCCTTCGGCTTCGACCTTGCGGGCGTGCAGGCGGGCATAGAGACCCTGCTGCGCCACGAGCTCGGTATGGGAGCCTTGTTCCACGATGGTGCCGCGGTCCAGAACAAAGATTCGGTCGGCCGCAGCGATAGTGTTGAGCTTGTGGGCCACCACGATCAGCGTGCGGTCGAGGACCAACGCGATCAGCGCCTCCTGCAAGGCGCGTTCGTTGATCGGATCGATGGCGGCGGTGGCTTCGTCCAGAAGGACGATGGGCGCGTCCTTCAGGATCGCGCGCGCGATCGCGATGCGCTGGCGTTCGCCGCCGGACAGGCGCGCGCCGCTTTCGCCCAGTTCGGTATCATAGCCCCGGGGCAGCGCGGTGATGAACCCGTCCGCCTGGGCGGCACGCGCGGCGGCGGCGACCTCCTGGCGCGTCGCGCCATGCCGGCCGATGGCGATATTGTCGAAGACCGACCCGCTGAACAGCGCCACATCCTGCGAGACCATGCTGATCTGGTCCATGGGCACGCCCGGCGGCAGCTCGGGCAGCGGCACGCCGCCGATGGAGATCGTGCCGGTGTCCGGGTCCCAGAAATGCGCGATCAGGTTCAGAAGCGTCGATTTGCCGGACCCGGAGGGCCCGACGATCGCGACCATGGAGCGTTCGGGCACCTCAAAGCTCAGATCGCGCAGCACCGCGGTCTTGCCGTCATAGGCAAAGCTGACATCATCGACGCTGAGGGCAAATCCCTCGGGCGAACGCGTGGGCGATGCGGGCGCCGGGACGGGCTGGTCGAAGACGGCATCCATTCGCAGCAGCGAAGCCTCGGCGATGCGCATCATCTCCATGGCGCTGACGAGATTGATGATCGGCGCATAGATCGCATAGGCTAGGATCAGCGCCGTCAGAACCGTGCCCGCCTCAAGGCCGCCGAGTGTCCAGGCGATGGCGAGCATGGTTACGGGTATGCCGAGCATCAGGATCGCGACAAAGACCATGACGGGCGCGACGAGCGCCCGGACGAGCCGCACTGAAATGGCGTAGAGCCCGTCGACCGCGCCCTGGAACCGCGCCGTGCCCTCGGCCTGCCGCCCGAACGCCCGCAACACCGGCTGACCGACGACGAATTCGACCACGCGCGCAGAGGTTTCGGCCTGCTGCGATTGGCGGCGCAGGCCAAGCCCGGACAGCTTGTGGCTGGTCTGCGCCAGCACCGGAACCCCGATCGCGATGGTCAGCGCCATGGCCAGGGCGAGTCGGACATCGATCGCGGCCATGAAGACGAGGATTGCGAGCGGCAGCCCGAAGGCCTGCACGACCCGGCCGAGCCCGTCGGACAAGAACGTGCCCAGCGCATCGACATCCGTGGACATCAGATTGACCAGATCGCCGCGCTCGCGCCCGAGATGGTAGCCAAGCGGCAGCGCCAGCAGCCGGTCCAGCAGCGCAAGACGCACCGTCCCGCAGACCCGGAACGAGGCTTGCCATGCGTCACTCACCGCCAGGAAGCTGAAGCCGAGCTGCCCGGCCAGAGACAGCGCCGCGAGCCCGGTGATCTGCCAGAGCCAGATCTGGGTTATCTCCCGCCCGTCAGCCAGATCGCGGATCGCCCAGAGCGTGGCGGCAAAGCCGAGCCCGAGCGCGAAGGACTGCATCAGCCGAAACAGCATGGCGCGCAGCATCCGGGTCTGCTCCGGACCCGCAAGCAGCCAGATCCGCCGCCACTGCACAGGTCTGCCCGAGGCCGTCACCGCAACCATCACACCGCCTCCTGTGCC
Organism: Pseudomonadota bacterium; assembly: GCA_039184415.1. GTDB lineage: Bacteria > Pseudomonadota > Alphaproteobacteria > Rhodobacterales > Rhodobacteraceae > JANSYP01. Next base: position 14,921 of record JBCDBB010000042.1, on the reverse strand, counting down.
GGCGCGGTCGTCTGGAGGCGCGCGCTCCGCGTCGCGGAATAGTCCCGCCACATCCGCGCATAGAGCCCGTCCTGGGCGATGAGCTCTTCATGGCGCCCCTGGGCGACACAGCGGCCGCCATCGAGCACGATGATCCGGTCGGCCCGGGTGATCGTGTGCAGCCGGTGGGCGACGACAACCACCGTCTTGCCTCGGGCCAGGGCGCTGATGGCCTTCTGGATCTCTGCCTCATTGTCGGGATCGGCGAAGGCCGTCGCCTCGTCGAGCACCAGGACCGGCGCATCCTTCAGGATTGCCCGGGCGATGGCGAGGCGCTGACGCTCTCCGCCGGAAAGGATCCCGGACCCGTCGCCGATCATCGTGTCGAACCCGTCGGGCAGGGCCGTGATGAAGTCATAGGCCCGCGCCGCCCGGGCCGCCGCCTCCAGATCGGCATGGCTGGCATCCTGCCTGGCGAAGCGCAGCGCCTCTGCGATCGTGCCGCGGAACAGGAACGTGTCCTGAAAGACGAAGCTCACGGTCTCCATCAGCTGCGTCTGCCCCATAGCCGCAATGTCCTGCCCGCCGATGGTGATCCGGCCCGACCAGGGATCGTAGAACCGGGCCAGCAGCGCGGCGACGGTGCTCTTGCCCGCGCCCGAGGGACCGATCAGGGCGGTCATGCCGGCTCCGGGCGCGGTAAAGCTGACGTCGCGCAGCGCGGCCGTGTCCCCGTCTTCCCCATAGCCAAAGGACACCGCATCAAAGCGCACCTCGTGGCCCCGAAGCGGCAGGTCGGCACCGGTGTCGGGCTGGCGCTGAGAGGAAAGCACATGGTCGATATTGGTGACCGCCACGGAGATATGCGCCATCTGGCCGAACAGATTGAACAGCCGCATCAGAGGTGCGCCGTAATTGCCGCCCAGTATGACAAAGAGCAGAAACTCGGTCAGATCGATCCACCCGGCATGGAGAGACCAGAGCCCGACCGGCAGGATCACCGTGATGTTTGCCAGGATCAGCGCGTAGAAGGTGCCGCCGAGCGGCACGAACTGACGCCCCCAGTCGGATTGCAGCTGCGCGAAGTCGCGGATCGCCGTGGCGGTGCGCGCAATCGCGGGCCCGGCGCGGTGGTAGACCTTGATGGCGGTGATGCCGCGAAGGAACTCTGCCAGAACGCCGTTCATATGTAGGTTGGCATCCTGAAACGCTGCCATGTTGGGAACCGAGCGCCGGATCGCCAGGCCCATCGCCAGCAAGGCGACAGGCACCAGCAGAACCGTGGCGAGCGCCATCAGCCAGTCCGTGGCAAAGAGCCAGACCGTGACGACCATCCACATCAGTACCGCGCCGACGCCTTCGGGCAGCGCGTGGGCCACGACAAGCTCCAGCTTTTCCGGCTCGTCGATCATCAGCTTGCGCGACGCGCCGCTGCTGAGATCGGTCACCTGGCCCAGGGGCAGATGCGTGAGATGCTCGGCAATCCGCAGGCGCAGGGACCGGATCATGCGGAACGCAGCGACATGGGACTTTTCGGTCGACAGACCATAGAGCGTGTAGCAGAGCGGGATCGTGACCGCGAGGAGCACCGCCCCGGCGACGAAATCGCCTGGCGCGGCCTCGGCCCGGACGGTCAGGGTGACAAGCCACAATGTCACCCAGATCGGCGCGAGCTCCAGAAGCGTGTAGGCCACTGCCGCAACGATCGAAAAGGTCAGCGGCCCAAGCGCCGGACCCAAATGCGGCCTCAGAATGCGCAGCGCGGCCGCCATATCGGGGTCGGACGGCGCGGTCCGCCGGTTGTCTGCATGTCTCCGCGCCATTCGCCTGCACCTGCATGTCGCTCGATGCCGGGAGTATATGCCCCCGGTCCGGGCGGCGGGATCACCCAGAGGTTTGCGATCCGACGAGATAGGTTTGCGTTTCGGTCTTTTGCCGCCCGGGACAGCCTGCGCGCGAGGCATCCGGTGCAGCCCGGTGGGGATCGCTTCGGTCCGCGGCCGGCCAACTTTGACAGACCTGACAATTGATGTATCGTCCGCCGCGTTCTTTCGCTGCCGTCCCAGACAGAGCTTTATCGAGGGGCAGTCCCGGCAGGCCGCAGCAGCGCTGTGTGCCTCGCTCGCCGCGATATACGGGGGATTGGCGCATGGAGATCATCGAAAACGCAGGCTTCAGAGTTTTTCTGGAGGCCGGCACGCTCGCCCAGGAGCGGTCCTGGAACAGTGTGAGCGAGCCGGGCTACTGGATCGGCGTGCTCCTGTCGGGCGAGGTGAAGGTTCAGCAGTCCGGCATGCTCGGCGGCTGCCTCAGCGGCGGCGCGGGGACGATGTTCCATTCCGACCGTCTGATCGAAACCCGTCACACGATCCTCGCGCCCGGACCCTGTGCGGCGGTGTTCGTGCAGGTTCATTCGGACAGCGCTCCGGGCATTCTGGGCGAGGACGCATTGGAGATGTTCGGCGATGGGCGGATCATGTCGCCGGCGGTTGCAAAGACCATTGGCTGGCAGATGCTCGGCTGCGACCTCTGGGGCGCGTCGCGGAGGCTCTATCTCGCGGGCAAGGGGCTCGAACTGGCAGCGCATGTCCTGGCTGATCTGCCGTCGATGCCGTCCGGGCCGCAGGCATTCGCCTCGCGGGATATCGAGGCGTTTCACGAAGCGCGGGCGATCCTGATGCGCGAACTCTCCGATCCGCCCTCGGTGGGTGATCTGGCGCGGCGGCTGGGCCTCAATGCAACAAAGCTTAATGCGGGATTTCGCGAACTCTTCGGCCAGCCGCCCTACGCCTTTTCCAAATCCTACCGTCTGGAACGGGCGAAGCATCTGTTTGAGGCGGGTGAAACCTCCGTGACGCGGGTGGCCCGGCAGCTCGGCTATCAGCCGCGCCATCTGACGACCGAATTCCGGCGCAAATACGGTGTCACGCCGCGCGAGATCATCCGCGCGCACTAGAGAACACCATTCGTTGCGATCCCGAACATCTGGCATGGAATCGCGAACACAGCCCGGATTGTTGGCGCAATCCCGGGCCCGTTAAGACTTGGCTGACCGAAAACCAACGGAAAAAGTCATGTTTTGCCGAACCGCTTTTCTGGCCAGCAACTGCATCTTCACCCTGGTATGGTCTGCCCCCCTCGCTGCAGAGGACGCCGACCGGCAGACCATCGCGCTCGACCCGATCATCGTCACCACCGCCCGCCGCGAGGAGGAGGCGCTCTTGGAGACACCGGTTGCCGTCACCACGGTGGACGGCGCCGAAATCGGGCCCGCGGCGGTCGATACGCTGCAGCGTGCCGTCGAACGCGCGCCCAACACGCTGTTCAACGATCAGGGTGGGCCGATCAGCATCCGCGGCGTCACCTCAGCGGGAATCTCGGGCGGCGTCGACCGCCAGCCGGCGGTGGGGCTCTTTCTCGACGGGGTCTATATCGCGCGGCCCCAGGGCTATCCCACCTTTCTGGAGGATATCGAACGGGTCGAGATTGTCCGCGGCAGCCAGTCCACGCTCTACGGCAAGAACACGATCGGCGGTGCGATCAACCTTCTCACGCGCGATCCGGGCCCGGAACCGGGCGGGGAGTTTGTCATCGGCGGCACCGACGAACCCGGTTACAATGCCCGCCTGTCATACCAGTCGCCGGTGTCAGAAGATTTCGCGCTCCGCGGCACCGTCTCCAAACGCTATGCAGACGGCTATATCGATAACAGCGCGACCGGCAACAGCGTCGGCGATACAGATTACCTCGCTGCCCAGGCCGTACTGCAGGGCACGCTCGCCACCGGAACGCGCCTGCGGCTGAGCGCCGACTATACGCGCGACGACAGCGATGGCGGTCTCTGGTTCGCGCCGGTGGACGAAGCGCTGGACTTCGAAGCGGAGCATGATTTGGATCCAGACCAAGAGTTGCGCATTGGTGGAGTGGCGCTGCGCCTGGATCACGATTTCGGCGCTGTTGCGCTGACCTCCATCACCGCCTGGCGCGGCCATGATCTCGATTTTTTCCTGGATGGCGACTTCACCGCATCTCCGGACCTCATTCAGGGCCAGACCGAACGGCAAAGGCAGTTCAGCCAGGAGTTCCGGCTGTCCTCGACCGGTGACAGGACTGTCGATTGGCGCCTGGGCGCTTACTATCTCTACGAGGATTTCGAAGCGGCGCAGTTCTTTGACTTTGCCTCGATCCCGCGAGATCTGCTCAGCCGCAGTACGTTCGATCAGATCAATTACAGCGTGGCGGTCTATGGCCTGGCCGACTGGCAGGTTGCGCCCGATTGGACCGTCAGCGGCGGCCTGCGCTACACCTATGATCGAAAGTCCACGGAGTCCGAGATTTCGAGCCCGTCGGGCACCTTCTTCTTCGGGGCGCCGGGGGCCGTAGACGAGGATGTGTCGTTCCAGGACGTCTCGCCGGAACTGACCGTGAGCTGGCAGCCCGGTGCGCAGGCGCTGGTCTATGCAAAGCTTGCCAGCGGTTTCAAATCCGGCGGGATCAGCCCTTACATTGAGGCCGACGGGTCCGCGAACGAATATGATCCCGAAAAAACGGACTCCGCCGAAATCGGCTATCGCTACGGATCGCCGGATGGGCGTTTTAGCCTCTCTGCCAACGCGTTTTACATCAGATGGCGCGATCAGCAGGTCACGATTTTCACCACGCCGGTCACACGCGTCTATCGCAATGCCGCAAGGTCGCATTCGAAAGGGGCCGAACTGGAGGTCACGGCAGAGCTTGCGGAAGGGATCACCCTGACGGGCGGCTATGGTTACACAGACGCGCAGTTCGACGAATTCGTAGACCCGATCCTGGGCGCGGACTTTAGCGGCAATCCCCTGCCATTTGCGCCGAAGAACTCGCTGTTCCTGGGTCTGCGGTGGGAAAGACCGTTGTCGAACCGGCGGACGCTCAGGGCCGCTTTGGACTATACCTATCGCGGCAGCTATTCCTTCACGCCGGACAATCTCTTTCGCCAGGGGGAAACCAACATCGTAGATGCGCGGATCTCGATCGAGGGAGAGGGATGGAAAGCGACGCTCTTCGGCAAAAACCTTACTGACGAGAGATACCTCACCAACTACTTTGCGTTCTTCGGCGAAGATACCGGCGTTGCGGCGCCGGGTCGAACCATAGGCGGTGAGTTGAGCATGACCTTCTAGGCTCACTCCGGCGAAGACTGTCGCGGCATGGTCGCAGTCCGACTCCTCGACGCGGCCGGTGAGACGCCCGTCGGCGCCTCAGAACGTGACCGCCAGGCTCGCCCCGATGGTGGCCCCGCGCGCCGCGATGCCGTAGTCGATCCCGGTGAAGAGGAAATACTCGGTCAGATACTCCTCGTCGGTGAGGTTCCGTCCCCAGATCGACGCGCTCCAGTTGTCTGCCTGAAAGGTGATGTCGAGATCAACGATCGTCGTCGCATCCTGCCGGAAGGTGCCGACCGGGTCGAAGGTGTAGGAGCTGCGATAGGACACGATCGGGCTCACCACCATGTCGATCGCGTCGGTCACCCGCGTGGTCCAGTCGAGCAACAGGCTCGCCGTGTGTTTGGGCGAATAGGGAATGTCGTTGCCAGTGAAGTCCGTGGTGACGAACTGGCCGGTCTGCTGCGAGAAGAAGGTGAAGACGAAATCGTCGTAGGTCGCGTCCAGATAGCCATAGCTGGCGCGGAGCGAGAGGTCTTCGGTGATGAGTGCGCTGGCTTCCAGTTCGATGCCGCGCGAGCTCGCCGAAGAGGCGTTGGCAACGATCCGCTGGAAATCGCTGACGAACACGTTGGACTGCTGGTCGCGCCAATCCACGTAGAACACCGCGGCATTGAGCCGGAGACGGTCGTCCAGAAGCGAGGATTTCAGACCCGCCTCATAGCTCCACGAGGTTTCGGGCTCGAAGACATTGACGCTGCCATCCACCTCCAGAAACTGGCTGACGCCGCCGGATTTGTAGCCCTTCGAGATCTTGGCATAGGTGAACACCTCCGGCGTCACCTGATAGTTCAGCCCCACCTCCGGCGCGAGATCATCGAAGGTCACCGTGTCGTCGGCCACCGCCGGTGCGCCGAAGAAGAAATTGCCCGACGGGCTGCTGATCGTAACCGTCGCCTTTTCGCGTTCGTAGGAATAGCGCGCGCCGCCCGTCACCTCGAGCCGGTCGGTCAGAAAGTACCCGAAATCGGCATAGACGGCATATGTTTCAGCCTGACTGTCGAGCGCGTTTCGGCTGGCCGCATTGGCCGACACCGCGGCCACATCGTAGAACTGGCTGCCGTCGAAATCCTCGTAGAGGAAATAGAGCCCGCCTTTCCAGCGGATATCGCCGGCTGCCGGGTTGTCCGCAATCGGGGGCGAGGTGACGCGGAACTCCTGGCTGAACTGCCACTGCGTCTCCTCCTGCCCCTGCTGGAGCGCGACGATCCCCATGTCGGGATCGTAGGGGCCAGCAGTGAAATCACCGTCGAGAGACAGGTCGAGATCATAGGCTCGGTACCCGGTAATCGAGGTGAAGGTGAAATTGTCGAACGCGTGATCGTACCGCGCCGCGGTGCCGCCGCGGGTCAGCTTGCGGTCACCCGGGAAGTCGAGCTCGGCCTCGTGATCGAAGGCCAGATCGACCGGGGCCCAGGGCTGGTCGCCGTCATCGTCCAGTCGCTCGACATCGGCGGTAACCCGCAACGCGCCGGACGACCCGATATCGCTTTCGACGGTGATCCGCCCCGCGAGCGCGTTTGTGTCCGCAAGGCTCTGACCGGTCGCCAGATTGTCGACATACCCGTCCTGGCGGGTGTAGCTCAGAAAGGTCCGTGTGCGCACGGCCCCGTCGGCCAGCGGCACATCGGCGCCGGCCCGGACTCGGGTGAAATTGTCCGTCCCGTACGACAGTTCCACATCGCCGCCGAGCGTGTCGCCCGGCGCGCGGGAAACAAGGTTGATCGCCCCGCCGATCGTGTTCTTGCCATAGAGCGTCGCCTGGCTGCCACGCACGACTTCCACGCGCTCCAGATCGTTCAGAAAGCTCGGCACGCCGAAGATGCTGCCGACATAGATATCGTCGATGAAGGTGCCGACGCCCATCTCGTTATTGATCCCCTGCAGTGCCTGGGATCCGACGCCGCGGATGGTGAAGGAGCTGCCCGTCGCGCCGAAGGAGGTCACGTTCGGCGCCTGCTTGTCGATGTCGCGGATGGTGTCGGTCTTGCCGGTCCCCAGGCTCTCACGTCCTTCGACAGTGACGGCGACGGGCGCGCGCTGAAGGTCTTCCTCGATCTTGCGGGAGGTGATCACAATCGGGTCAAGGGCGATGGCGCCCTGCGCGGTGAGCTCCTGCGCCGTCGCATCCTGCCGAAACAGGACGCTTGAGCCGAGCAAAAGCGCCATCGTCGGCCATTTGGCCCGGCCAGTTGGAAGTGAACGCATCTGCAACCCCTCGAAACTCGTGTCAGCATTGGTCGGCGCGCCCGGTCTTTGGGAAACGGACACGATCATGAGCAGAGGCCTGAGGGTGCGCTTGGGCATGCCACGGTCCCTGTTGCGATTGGCCGAGCCGGGCTCAGGACAGGCAAGCTTATAGAAGCCCCGGAGTGCGCGCTCTACGGACGGGACTTGTGCAGACCGAAAAAGAAATTGTTGCCGTCGGTCAGGCTCGGGCTCAGCCCTTGAATCTCTGTGCCCGGTCTTCGCGCGGCGTGCGGCCGAAGAAGCGTTTGTAGGCAGTCGAGAAGTTTCCCGGATCGACGTAGCCGATGCGATAGGCGATTTGCGCGATCTGCAGGTCGCTTTCCCTGATCAGAAGCTTCGCGGCCTGCAGACGCTGCTGCATGACATACTCGATGATCGTGCAGCCGAAGACGGATTTGAACTGCCGCCTGAGTGTGGTCTCGTTTGTGCCCAGCCTGCGGGCGAGCACTGAGACCCCGCAGAAGGTCGCGAGATCGTCATCGATATGCTGCCGCGCCGCGTTTGCAACCGCCAGCGCCCGGGATGTCGGCCGGTCGATATCGGGCGCGGCATGCTCCGTCAGCCGCCCCACTTCGACAATCGAGGCCAGTGCCGCGCTCTCGAAATAGAGATCTGCCAGCGCGCCGGTATAGGGACAGTTCGCCAGCGTCCCGAGCGTGCGCGCAAGGCTGGAACTGGGGATCGACGCAAAGGTCGTCGCGCTGCCATCCATCATGCGGCGCACATGATCGAGCGATCCTGATCCGTCCGTCGCGCCCTCTTCGGATTCAAAGAAACGCGCATTGACGAAGAAAGAGGCCATACGCGTGTGATTGCCGGACAGCTGGTGATCGATGCAGTCAGTGTCTTCGGTGAGCCCGATCAGAACGGGCTGACCGATCGGGCCAAGCTCCAGATCGCGCCCGTCGATCCGTCCGCGCCACATGCCTTCACTGATCAGCCCGATCCAGAGCGAGGCGGGCATGATGGATTCGACCGACGTGTCCTGGAGGATCGTCAGATCGCAGGCGATGAACTGCACATGCTCGCGCACCTCGCGCACGGTGTACTGGCCCGCGGCGATCTGATCGGTCAGATCCCCGGATACGTGGCGGTCCGAGACCGCAGGTCCACCGAATTCGGGCGGTTGCAGCAACAGATCCGCAAGGCTGATCGCCGCCAATGTATCCGGGCCCCTGTCGGATCGCTCGGCCCTTCCATAGTCGAACATCGCACCCTCTCGCCGTGAACGTCGAAGCTTTGGTCTTTCGGCTGGCTCGGGTGCCCTGGCGAACCTCAACTATCCTGACTCTCAAGCGCGGCATGACTATGTCAATGTGACTGTCCGTCGTCAGGTCGCCTTGCGCACAAGTGCTAGGAGCTTTCCGAGGAAACGGCGTGAGACTAAGCTCGACCGCAGCGATGTGAGCGAATTGGAGGCGATGGCACCCCTGTCCCATAGGCCCGCAGCTCCGGTGTGACAAACCGCAGTCTTGCAGCACACCGGGTTGGACTATCCGCCCTTTGGCCCGCAAAGCCCCCCAAGTTGGCGAGGGTCGCGACGCAGTCTTCACTTGAAGAGCCGCCTCAATCAAAAACGCTGACAGCGCCGGTCGAATAGCGCCAAAAGTCACCGTGACGCGTAACTGTCGAACATCGACTGCCGACAGCTCAGCCTAAAATCCGAGCGTGGTCCAACAGTTCCGAGACTTCAGCAACCGGGATCTTCCCTGCGCCCGCCCGCACCCGAGACATTTTAGAAAACCCGCCGAAACACGGCTCGACCGCAAGGGGGATTGGACATCTCCGCCGCCTTTTCATCCCCGGCGCGCGGAACTTCCGACTGAACGGTAACCGGTCACGCCGCCATATCGGACAGTGGCTTGATGATCTGGACCGTCGCACCCACAAGAACGTGGCGACGGTCGCGCTGGCAAACAAGCTCGCCAGGGTGGCCTGGTCAGTTCTCGCAGGCGGACGGGACTATGATGAACTGTCTGACGCCCACGGAGCCGGGGTCGGCGGTTCGCAACGAACGGCGTGCGTGGTGACATAAGGGGATGACGCACAAACGATCCGCATTGATTGAAGGCGTTCAGGAACGGCAGGCACCTGGCCGCCAGGCTCGGTCTCGTCCTGCCGCAGCATTCCAGCGGCGACGAGCGATCGAAGTTGAGCACCTCGAGACGCGGGAGCCAACCACAGAGGAACTAAAAGTGTTCGCTTGCTATTGTCGCTCAGACCAATAGCGCAACAAGGCCTTATTCCTAATCTCGCGGATCGCATCCGGGCGGCTGATGTCCTATCCGACCAGCACACCAACCTTACGAAGCGTCGCGATGATTTCCTCGGGTCAAACGCGCTTTACACCCACCGCGTTTCTCCTTTGAACCAACAATTCTTCCAATCAGAACGGCTGCGCACAAAGGGCAGGGGGAGACACCGTGGCGCGTTCCGCCCGACCTGTGCCGGCGAGGCTCATAGAGTGCTTGATATCTTTGACGCGGCGTGTTGGCGTCTGCCTGGGGTTCGCGTTTTCCTGCATGCGCTCCATGCGCAGACCGGTCTCCGCAGCGGCTCGGGCCCTTCAAATAACTCTTCTGGGAGGAAACCAATGCAGACAACACTCAAGCACATCATGGTCGCTGCGATTGCAGGGCTGGTGTTGAACGCCGCGGACGCTGACGCAGAGGTCACGTTGAAATTCCAATCGTCGGACCCCGCGGGCAACCCGAACTTCATCCTGCAGCAGGGCTGGGCAGAACTTGTCAGCGACCGCACGAATGGCGAGGTCAAAATCGAGTTGTTGCCGGTCAACTCCATCGTTTCGCATACCGAGACGCAGAACGCGATCGCGGCGGGTATCCTTGACGGCCATATCACCGACACGTCCTACTTTGCCGGAAAGGACCCTGCCTTTGGCCTGATCGCAAACCCGGTCGGCGCATGGTCATCGCCCCAGGAAATGTTCGATTTCATGAATGACGGCGGCGGCAATGAGCTGATGAATGAGCTGCTCAACCCCTACGGATTGCAGTTCATCGGGGCGACGACTCCGGGCCTTGAGGCCTTCGTCTCCGCTGTGCCTCTCAACAGCGTAGAGGACCTCAAAGGTGTGAAGATGCGCGCGCCTGAGGGGCTGGTGCAGCAGGTCTTTGCTGCGGCCGGGGCATCGCCGGTCAACCTGCCCGGCTCGGAGGTCTTTACCTCACTCGACAAGAAGGTGATCGAAGCGGCGGATTACTCGGTCTTTTCGACCAACGCCGCCCAGGGGCTCCATGACGTGGCGCCTTACCCGATCTATCCCGGCTTCCATTCGATGCCGCTTGTCGAGGTGTCGATGAATAAAGACAGCTGGGATTCCCTCTCTCCGGACGTACAGGCGGCGATTTCACAAACCGTGGCCGAGTTCGCGCAGTCCCAAGTCGCGGCACTGGCCGAGAAGGATCTGGAGGCGGTCGCTGCGGCCAACTCCGGCGGCGAGGTCACAGTCATCGACTGGCCGGAGGAGGAGCGCGCGAAGTTCCGCACGATCGCGGCAAGCCAGTGGGAATCCGTCGCCGGCCGGTCCCCCAATGCCCAGAAGGTCTATGACCAGCTGACCGCATATCTTAAGGCGAACGGGCTGATCAACTAGGCACCCCCGGAACCGGTTTACTGTACCGGGCGATGCGTCGCCCGGTGCCTCTTGGGGGACGGCAATGTCAGATAAGAATACCGCCGAAGCGGGGGTCGATCCGCGCGCCGACAAGGGCGCGATCGAAGAAGCCGGACGCCTTGGAAGGGCGATCAATGCAGGAGGGTTGATCTTTGCGATCGGGATCCTCTGCGCCGCGGCGATCCTGATCAACGAAGTCTTTCTGCGCTATGTCTTCAACGCGCCCACGATCTGGGCCCATGAGACGACGATTTTTATCTGCGGGCTGGCCTTCATCTATGGCGGGCTCTACTGCGCGGCGCGCGATCAGCATATTCGCGTCGTGCTTATCTATGATTTTGTCCCGCCCCGGGTGCGGCGCGCGCTCGATATCGTCATTTCGCTCGCCAATGCCGCGGCGGCGGGCATGTTCGCCTGGGCCGCCTGGAGCATGGTCCAGCGCGCGCTCTTTCGGCCCGACGGCACGGTATGGATCGAGCGGTCGGGCAGCGCCTGGGATCCGGTCTATCCCGGCTTTCTGAAGGTCGCGCTCTTCGTGGTGATGATCGCCCTGTGCCTCCAGTTCCTGATCCTGGCGCTGAACTACGCCCGGGGCCGCAAGTGATGGAGCTCTTCGGCTCGTTCAAGGCGCTTGGCATCGAATACGGCACGCTGGTGATGTTCGTGATGCTGTTTGTGCTGCTGCTGACCGGCATGCCGCTGGCATTTGTGACGCTGATGGTGGCACTGATCTTTGCCCTTGGCTGGTTCGGGCCGATGGCCGTGCCGCTGATCACCAGCAACATCTTTTCCTTCGTGTCGTCCTTTGTCTTCGTGTCGGTGCCGATGTTCGTGCTGATGGCCGCGATCCTGGACCGGTCGGGCATCGCCCGGGACCTTTTCGACGCAATGCGCCTGGTTGGCGGCCGGCTGCGGGGCGGGGTCGCGATCCAGACGATCGCGGTTGCGGTCATCCTGGCGGCGATGTCGGGTATCATTGGCGGCGAAGTCGTCCTGCTGGGCCTTGTCGCCCTGCCGCAGATGCTGCGGCTCGGCTATGACAAGCACCTGGCCATCGGGGTCGTCTGCGCCGGCGGCGCGCTCGGCACCATGGTGCCGCCTTCGATCGTGCTGATCATCTACGGGCTGACCGCCAATGTCTCGATCGGGGATCTGTTCACCGCCTCCTTTCTGCCCGGGCTGATGCTGGCAGCCTTCTATGTCGCCTATGTGCTGGTGCGCGCCTATCTCAACCCCAGCCTGGCGCCCATCCCGGAGCCGAACGAGACCACCACGGCGGAAAAACTGCGCCTTCTGAAGGGGCTCTTCTTGCCGCTCTGCGTCGTTGCCGGGGTTCTGGGCTCGATCTATGGCGGCATCGCCAGCGTCACCGAGGCCTCGGCCGTGGGCGTGGCCGGTGTGATCCTGTCGACGATCGTCCGGCGCGATTTTTCCTTCGGCATGCTCAAGGGCGCGGGTCTGCAATCTCTCCGAACGGTCGGCATGATCGTCTGGATCGGGATCGGCGCCAGCGCGCTGGTCGGCGTCTTCAACCTCATGGGCGGGATCAATTTCGTGTCCTCCCTGATCACCGGCATTTCCGACAACCCCACGATCGTCCTGCTCTTCATGATGCTGATCCTGTTCGTGCTCGGCATGTTTCTGGACTGGGTCGGGATCGCGCTCTTGACGATGCCGATCTTTGTGCCGGTGATCATTCAGCTGGGCTATGATCCGGTCTGGTTCGGCGTGCTTTTCGCGATGAACATGCAGGTGAGCTTTCTGTCCCCGCCCTTTGGCCCTGCGGCCTTCTATCTCAAGAGCGTTGCACCGCCCGATATCAGCCTGGGCACAATTTTCCGCTCCCTTCTGCCATTCATCTGTTTACAGATCCTCGGGGTGATGATGCTGATCGCCTTTCCCGGAATCACCGGCCGCTAGCCTCGCGAGCTCAGCCAGCGCGCCGGCGCCAGCATTCGACGGGTCCGCGTCATCGCAGGTTACACAGAAAGTCCAGACCATGAAGATCACCAAACTGACCACCTATGTCGTACCGCCGCGCTGGACCTTTCTGAAGGTAGAGACCGACGCGGGCATCACCGGCTGGGGCGAACCCATTCTGGAAGGCCATGCCGAGACCCTGGCAGCCAAGATGCGCGAGCTGGAAAGCTTCGTGATCGGCGCTGACCCGCGCCATATCGAGGATATGTGGCAGACGCTCTACCGCAACGGCTGCTATCGCGGCGGACCGATCCTGATGAGCGCGATCTCGGGCCTCGACATGGCGCTTTGGGATATCAAGGGGAAATGGCTGGGCCAGCCCGTGCATATGCTGCTGGGCGGCCAAGTGCGTGACCGGATCAGAACCTATCGCTGGACCGGCGGAGACAAACCCGCCGATCTCGCCAAGGGCGCGCTGAAGCTGCGCAACGAAGGGCTCAATGCCGTCAAGTTCAACGCCTGCGCCGAACTACAGATCGTCGACAGCTATGCCAAGATCGACGGCATTCTGCGCGCCTTGCAAGAGGTGCGCGACGCGGTCGGCGCGACGATGGATCTGGCCTTTGATTTCCACGGGCGCGTGCACGCCCCGATGGCCAAGATCCTGGTCAAAGAGGTCGAGCCGCTGCGCCCGATGTTCATCGAGGATGTCGTGGACGGGGTGCATCTGGACAAGATGGCGGACATCAACCGCCACAGCACGGTGCCGCTCTGCGTCGGCGAGCGGCTATATTCCCGCTATGATTTCAAGGACGTGTTCGAAAAGCGTGCGGCATCGGTGATCAATCCCGACACCGCCCATGCCGGCGGCATCTCGGAGATGATCCGCATCGGCGCGATGGCCGAGGCCTATGACGTGGCGCTTGCCCCGCATTGTCCGCTTGGGCCGATCGCACTGTCGGCCTGTCTGCAGGTGGATGCGGTCTGCCACAACGCCTTTATCCAGGAGCAGTCAATCGGCATCCACTACAATCAGGGCGCGGATGTGAACGATTATCTGACCGAAGAGACACGCATCCGGGTGGTCGACGGCTACCTGCCAATCCCCCAGCGCCCCGGCCTCGGGATCGACGTGGACGAAGAGGTCGTCCGCGAAAAAGCCGCCATGGGCCATCAGTGGCGGGCGCCGGTCTGGCGCCATGCCGATGGCTCGGTCTCCGAATGGTAGCAGCCGGGAGACCGGCACTGTCAGCCGACAACGATGTGGCGTTGGCCGCTATTGCGCGAAAAGGGGCCAATGGGCGTAATTGCGCCTGCCCCGCTGAGCTGAAGTCAAGTCCAATCAGAAACCCGACCGGACAAAGATCTCGAAGCCAAGCGGATCGCCGAGAACCGCGACGCTTCCCTATGTCCCAAGTCTTTTGCGTCAATGCGTCCCCGGCAAAAGCACATTTTGATGTTGGGTCCCAGACCGTTCAGTAATGACCGCTTCCGCGACTTGGGTTGCGATACAGCGGAAGAAGTGCAGCAAGCGCAAAACGACGCTACGTCGGCAATGCCTGAAAATCGAATGTCGGCATTGTCACAACACGGAACTCGCTCCGATTGACTCGAGCGACTGCTGCCTTGTCGCGGTCGCCATTCCGGTTGTGGACTTGCAAAGCTGATCTTCGACAACCCTGAAACCTGAAGGACGGTAGATGGGCGTGGGTCGTACTCGGATGTTTAGGCAAGGGGCCCGCTGCGCGTCCCGTTGTGTCCCCGGACCGCAGAGTTAGCAACCGAAACTCCCTCGAATATGAACTCCAGCCGAAAGCGGATGTGCAGCCAGCTGGGCGTTGTTGCGCAAACTGGGCTGAGGGTGAACTTCCCCTTTCCCCGACCTGTTCATCCATCACAAACGCTCTCAGCCGTTCCGAGGGCTGAGAAGCGGT
>JBCDBB010000041.1:0-25838 GCA_039184415.1 Pseudomonadota bacterium | reverse complement strand
GCCCCCACGCCTGCAGGCCGACAGGCCGGAAGGGGGCGGGAGTGCCCCTTGCAGCGGAGTGGATGCTACCGGCTATCCGCGCGGGGTCGCGGCGCGGCGCAACCGGTCGTTCAGCGCGCGACCGATACCTGTGTCGGGGATGGGGGCGACGGCGATCCTTTGGGCGCCCTCATGGTCCAACCGGTGCAGGGCGGCAAAGAGATTGGCGGCGGCCTCGCGCAGATCGCCCGCGGGCGAGAGATTCTCGGCGTACCCTGTCCCGGGACCGAACCCCAGCATGAGCTCGCCCGGGCGAGGGTCCGACGCGTTCAGCCGCAGCGGCGTGCGTGGGGCGTAGTGACGGGTCATCTGCCCAGGCGCGGTGGGCGCGGTATCTTCGGTCTCGCGGCCATCGCCGGTAACAGGGAGGCCGGCGGCGGCGCTCATCTCCTCAACGCTCACCGCACCGGCACGGAGCAGGCGCGGTGTCTCGCCGGACAGATCGACAATCGTCGATTCCAGCCCGACGGAGCAGGCGCCGCCATCGATCACAGCATCGATCCGCCCGGCGAGGCCGTCCAGCACATGGGCCGCGGTCGTCGGACTGATCCCGCCCGACGGATTGGCCGACGGCGCCGCGACCGGTCCGCCGAAACCTCCCAGCAGCGCGCGCGCGACCGGCGCGTCGGGCACCCTTAGGCCCACGGTGCCGAGCCCCGCGGTCACCCGGTCCGACAGACCGTGGCCATCCCGCAGGGGCAGAACGAGCGTCAGCGGACCGGGCCAAAAGGCGCCGGCCAGCCGCTCGGCCAGTGGCGTCATCCGGGCCAGGGCCGCGGCCTGGGCGGGCTCGGCCAGATGCACGATCAGCGGGTTGACCGCCGGCCGTCCCTTGGCCGCATAGATGCCCGCAACGGCGCTGTCGCGGCGCGCATCGGCGCCAAGCCCGTAGACCGTCTCGGTCGGAAAGGCGACGAGACCACCGGCCGCCAGCAGTGCCGCGCCGCGTGCGATGCCGGCGCGGTCCGGTGCAAGGGTTTCGGTGGTGGGTGCCATGGGCCGTGACGCTGCGTTTGGGTTGTGCGCGCGCGGGGCGGGGCTAGGGTGCCGTCCAGCGCACCGCGTCATACAGCCGTCCCGCAGTGCTGCCAAGGCGTCCCCCGAGGAGTTGCGACCATGCCCTTCCGTTCGCCCGTTGCCGACCAGCTTTTCGTTCTGGACCATGTCGTGGGCTATGACCGCCTCCCCGGAACCGCGCGCTTTGCCGGCGCCGACCGGGAGACCGCAGGCGCGGTCCTGACCGAGGCCGGCCGGCTCTGCGACGAGATCCTGGCGCCCTTGCGCCGGTCCGGCGATACCGACCCCGCTCGGCTCGAGAACGGTGTGGTGCGCACGCCTGCGGGATTTCCTGAGGCCTACGGTGCCATAGCGGAGGGCGGCTGGGTCGGTGCGGCGGCGGATCCGGCCTGGGGCGGCCTGGGGCTGCCGGTGACGCTCCAGACCGCCGTCAGCGAGATGATGTCGGGGGCCAATCTGGCGCTGCAGATCTGCCCGCTGCTCACCCAGGGCCAGATCGAGGCCCTGGAGCACCATGCGAGCGATGCGCTCAAGGCGCTCTACCTGCCCAAGCTCACCTCGGGCGCCTGGACCGGCACGATGAACCTGACCGAGCCGCAGGCGGGATCCGACGTGGGCGCGGTCCGCACGGCGGCCACCGAGCATCGCGACGGCACCTACCGGATCAGCGGACAGAAGATCTACATCTCCTATGGCGATCACGACATGGCGGAGAATGTCTGCCATCTGGTGCTCGCGCGGCTGCCCGGCGCGGCACCGGGGACCAAGGGGATCAGCCTGTTTCTTGTGCCCAAGCGGCTGCCCGACGCTGCGGGCCGGCCGGGGGTTGCGAACGGGGTGAAGGTGGTCAGCCTGGAACATAAGCTGGGCCTCCATGGATCGCCCACCGCCGTTCTGCAGTTCGAAGAGGCGACCGGCTGGCTCGTCGGCGAGCCCGATGGCGGGATGGCCGCGATGTTCACCATGATGAACAATGCCCGCCTCGGTGTGGGCGTGCAGGGCGTGGGCAGCGCCGAGGGCGCCTATCAGCATGCTTTGGCCTATGCGCTGGAGCGGCATCAGGGACCGACGCCGACGGGCGCGCCGGGGATCGTCGATCATGCCGATGTGCGCCGGATGCTGACGGCGATGCGGGCCGATATCTTTGCCGCGCGGGCGCTGGCGCTCGACTGCGCGGTGGCCATCGACATGGCGCGCGCGACCGGCGAGGCCGGCTGGTCCGCGCGGGCGGCGCTCTTGACGCCGCTGGCCAAGGCCTTCGGTACCGACACAGGGATCGCCGTGGCCGAGCAGGGAGTGCAGGTCCATGGCGGGATCGGGGTGATCGAGGAGGCCGGCGCCGCCCAGTTCAGCCGCGATGTACGCGTGACCGCGATCTACGAGGGCACCAACGGGATCCAGGCGATGGATCTGGTGGCGCGCAAGATGGCCGACGGGGGTGAGGCGGCCTTGGCACTGATCGACGAGATCGCCGAGCAGGCCGAGGCCGGGCGCGACCGCCTGCCTGAACTGGCGGAGGCGGTCTGGGAAGCGGCAGAGACTCTGCGCGAGGCGACCGAATGGCTGGTGGCCCAGCCCGACATGACCGATCGTTTCGCGGGCGCGGTGCCGTATCTGCGGGGGGTGGCGCGGGTGCTCGGCGGGCATTATCACCTGCGCGCGGCGCTGACGGGCGACGGCGCCCGGATCGCCCTGGCACGGTTCTATATCCGGCGGTTGCTGCCGGAGCATGCCGCGGCGCTGACGCAGGCCCGCGAGGGCGCGGAGGGGCTCTATGATCTGAGCCTCGAGGATCTGGCAGCCTGAGGGGGCGCTGAGCATGGACGGTATCGCACAGAGCGAGGGCACGCTCGGATTTCCCTTTCCCGAGGCGCCGGAGGAGGGGGCCGCGACCGAGGTCGCCCCGGGCATCCTCTG
Source organism: Pseudomonadota bacterium (assembly GCA_039184415.1). Lineage (GTDB taxonomy): Bacteria > Pseudomonadota > Alphaproteobacteria > Rhodobacterales > Rhodobacteraceae > JANSYP01. The sequence goes on along the minus strand of JBCDBB010000041.1, from coordinate 22,865 downwards.
GATGCGGCTGCCGCTGCCGATGGCGCTGGACCATGTCAATGTCTATGCGCTGGACGATGGCGCGGCGGGCTGGACGCTGGTCGATTGCGGCATTGACACCAAGCGGACGCGGGCGATCTGGGAGCGGCTCATGGCCGGTCCCTTGGGCGGGCGGCCCGTCGCGCGGGTGATCGTCACCCACCACCATCCCGACCATATCGGCCTGGCGGGCTGGTTTCAGACCGAGCATGGGGCAGAGCTGATCACCAGCCGCACCGCCTGGCTCTTTGCGCGGATGCTCAGCCTCGACGTGCAGGCGCGTCCGACGCCGGAGATGCTGACATTCTGGCAGCGCGCGGGCATGGCGCCGGACGTGCTGGCCGAGCGGCGCGAGAGCCGTCCGGTGAATTTCGCCGACGCGCTGGCGCCGATGCCGCTGGGCTTTACCCGGATCAAGGAGGGCGACCGGCTGCGCGCGGGCGGGCGCGACTGGATCATGCGCGCCGGCAACGGACATGCGCCGGAGCATGTGACGCTCTGGTGCGAGGACGACGGGCTGGTGCTGGCGGGCGATCAGCTGCTCGCGACGATCTCGCCCAATATCGGGGTCTATGCCACCGAGCCCGAGGCCGATCCGCTGACCGAATGGCTGGAGGCCTGCCGGCGTCTGGGTGCCCATGCGACGCCCGAGCAGCTGATACTGCCGGGCCACAAGCTGCCCTTCACCGGTCTGCCGGTACGGATGCGCCAGCTCATCGAGAACCATGAGAGCGCACTGGCGCGCATCCTGTCTTTTCTGGAAACCCCGCGGACCGCGGCGGAGTGTTTCCAGCCGATCTTCCGCCGGCAGATCGCGCCCGGAGAATACGGTCTGGCGCTGGTAGAGGCGGTGGCCCATCTCAATCACCTGCACCGGCTTGGCCGCGTGCTCCGGGACCCGGGCCCGGACGGCGCCTGGCTGTGGCAGAGCGTCCCGGGGCCAAGGGCGTGACAGAGTGCGGACTTCGCGGTAGCAACGGGGCAGAAACGCATTCGGGAGAGAGCAGATGGCCGAGCACAAACACGGCGACATGGATATCGAGACCCAGGAAAAGACCTTTGAAGGGTTTATGAAATTCACGGTCTATGCCTGCATCGGGATCATCGTCTTTCTGTTGTTCCTCGCCGCCGTCGGCGGCTGACGAGGCGCCATCCTTGAAGCGCGTCCTCGCCGGCGCCCTGCTCGCGTTCGCGGCACTTTCGGCCTGCACCCAGCCCGCCATCGTCGCCCCGGACGTCGAGGTCCGGCAGGCGCGCTATGTCTCCGACGAGGCGCCCTATATCGCACTCGTGACCAACGTGAACACACGCTCGGGCACCGGCGATCATTCGGCGCTGATCATCAATGGCTCGGAGCGCGTCGTGTTCAATCCGGCGGGGACCTGGCGGCATCCGCTGGCGCCCGAGCAGAACGATCTGCATTACGGGTTCTCGGAGGGTATGCGCGACTGGTTCATCGACTACCATGCGCGCGAGACCTATCGCGTGGAGATCCAGAAGATCCCGGTCAGCCGGGCCGCTGCCGACCGCGCGCTTGCGGCCGCCAAGCAGGCCGGGCCGGTGGGACCGGCGCGCTGCACGCTGTCGATCACCGATATTCTGCGGCAGACCCCGGGTTTCGAGAGCTTTCCGCGCGTCATCCTGCCGAATCGCGCGAAGGCGGCCTTTGGCCAGTATCCCAACGTGACGACCGAGGTGCATCTCGATGACAGCCCTGGCGACCGGAGCGATCTGACCGGCGCCCCGCCGGAGGTCTGAGGCCCGTCCGCCTTGCAGAGCGGAATTGCGCGCGTGTCCGAGACGGCGAGATCCGAGACGGCGAGAACCGACCGGTGTTGGGGCGCCGGCCGGCTCTCAAGGCCGGTCCGCAAGGTGCCGGCTGTACGGGTTTCGGGCGGGGCCCGGGTCAGTGACCAGGGCCCGCGTGATGAAAAAAACACCACGCTGGTTCCAGAATGCATCGATGGACGGGTCCGGCCGAATACTTACGCGACCGGTTCGCTGTGCGACGCCGCGCGCAACTCACGCACGCTTGGCAACGCCGCCACAACCAGTGATCCCCGGGCAATACCCCCTCAAAGTCCTCTCACTGGCGACGTGCGCCGGCCATCTGACATCCTGTCTGATAAGGTCCCCTCTCAAAACCCATTCAAACGGTATGCCCGATTTAACTATTTGTAAACCTTTTGCGACAGCCGGCGGAATTAAAATCCCCGGATTGCAAGCGCGACCAAGGTCGTAGGCGTGCGCGAGATCAGCGGGGCAGACGCGCCAGTGGTCGCCTAGCCCGCCGCGCGGGCCTGCCGTTTGCGCTCGTGCGGGTCGAGATACCGCTTGCGCAGCCGGATCGCTTTGGGCGTCACCTCGACCAGTTCGTCATCGTCAATATAGGCGATGGCTTCTTCGAGGCTGAACTGCACCGGTGGTGTGAGCCGGACGGCCTCATCGCTGCCGGAGGCGCGAATGTTGGTCAGTTTCTTGCCCTTGAGCGGGTTCACTTCCAGATCATTGTTGCGGCTGTGCTCGCCGATGATCATGCCCTGATAGACCGGGACCTGGGCGCCGATCAACATCCGGCCGCGGTCTTCGAGGTTCCACAGCGCGTAGGCGACGCTGACGCCGTCTTCCATGGAGATCAGGACGCCGGCGCGGCGGCCGGGGATCGCGCCCTTGTAGGGCGCCCACTGGTGGAAGACGCGGTTCAGCACGCCGGTGCCGCGGGTGTCTGTGAGAAACACGCCAGGGTAGCCGATCAGCCCGCGGGAGGGCACGTGGGCCACGATGCGCGTCTTGCCGCCCTGCTGGCGCATATCGGCCATCTCGCCCTTGCGCGGGCCGGTGAGCTTTTCGATCACCGCGCCGGCATATTCATCATCGACATCGATGGTGACTTCCTCGACGGGCTCAAGCTTCTGGCCGTTCTCTTCCTGGAAAAGCACCTGCGGGCGCGAGATCGACAGCTCGAAACCCTCGCGGCGCATATTCTCGATCAGCACGCCCATCTGCAGTTCGCCGCGGCCGGCCACCTCGAAGGCCTCGCCGCTGGGCGTGTCGGTGACGCGGATCGCGACGTTGCTTTCGGCCTCTTTCATCAGCCGGTCGCGGATCACGCGGCTCTGGACCTTCTTGCCGTCGCGCCCGGCCAGCGGGCTGTCATTGATGCCGAAGGTCACTGAGATGGTCGGCGGATCGATCGGCTGGGCGGGCAGGGGCAGGTCGATCGCCGGATCGCAGAGCGTGTCGGCGACGGTCGCCTTGGTCATGCCTGCGAGACTGACGATGTCGCCGGCCTCCGCCTCGTCGATGGGCTGCTGGGCGAGGCCGCGGAAGGCGAGGATCTTGGTCACGCGGAACTGTTCGACCCGCTCGCCCTCGCGCGACAGCGCCTTGACCGTGGCGCCGACCTTGAGCGTGCCGCTCTCGATCCGGCCGGTGAGCAGCCGGCCGATGAACGGATCCGCGCCGAGTGTCGTGGCGAGCATCCGGAAGGGCGCGCCGCGGTTTTCCACCTGCTTGGGCGCAGGCACGTGATCGACCACCAGATCGAAGAGCGCCGAGAGATCCTCGCGCGGACCGTCAAGCTCCGCGTCCGCCCAGCCGCTCCGCCCGGACGCGTAGAGCGCCGGAAAATCGAGCTGGTCGTCATCGGCATCGAGCGACGCGAACAGGTCGAATACCTCGTCGAGCGCGCGGTCGGGTTCGGCATCGGGCTTGTCGACCTTGTTGAGCACGACGATGGGCCGCAGACCGAGCGCCAGCGCCTTGGAGGTGACGAACTTGGTCTGGGGCATCGGGCCCTCGGCGGCGTCGACCAGCAGGACAACCCCGTCGACCATGCTCAGGATCCGCTCCACCTCGCCGCCGAAATCGGCATGGCCGGGCGTGTCCACGATATTGATGCGGATGCCCTTCCACTCCACCGAGGTGGCCTTGGCGAGGATCGTGATGCCGCGCTCGCGTTCCAGATCGTTGCTGTCCATGGCGCGTTCGGCCACCGACTGGTTGTCGCGAAAGGCGCCGGACTGCCTGAGCAGTTCGTCCACGAGCGTCGTCTTGCCATGGTCGACATGGGCGATGATGGCGATGTTGCGCAGGTCCATGGGACGGAGGCCTCTTGCTGATCCTGCCGCGCAGGTAGTGTGCTGCGGCGCGGAAAGCCAGTCCCAATCGGAGTACCGCCTGGGGCGTTGCCCTTATGCCGTGGCGTAACGGCCGGAGATTTCGCCCGCGCCGGTGTCGGGATCAGAGCGGCAGCGCAGTGGTGTGCTTGACCTCTTCGAGTACGAAGCTGGCGGAAATCTCGGTCAGGGCGAGTTGCGAGATCAGCCTTTGTCGCAGCGCATCGTAGCCGGCGAGATCAGGCACCTGGGCGCGCAGGAGATAGTCAAAATCCCCCGACATCCGATAGGCCCCGAGGATTTCAGGAGTGTCAGCGACGGCCCGTTCAAACCCCTCCTGCCAGTCCCCGTCCAGCTGGGCGGCGCGGATTTTCACGAAAACGGTCAGCCCGACCCCGATTTTTTCGGGGCTCAGCAGGGTGACGCGGCTGGCGATGACCCCGTCGCTCTCGAGCGCCTTCACCCTGCGCCAGCACGCGTTTCGCGACAGCCCGACTTTTTCTCCCAGACTGTCCAGCGCAATTGTTGCGTCGCCCTGCAATACGGCCAGGATTTTTCGGTCGATATCGTCGATTTTCATCCCAATACACCCCAATTGCGACGATTGGGCTGCGAAAAACAATTAGAGCGGGGTGTTTTGGAAAGAAAGTTACCAGTCATCGGAGATTTTCACCATAACCCACGCGTTACTCGCATTACCTCTTTATTAACCTTTTCGCGAAGGATTGCTATCTGTCAATTAGCGGTTGGTAACGCGTGCGGATTGGTCTGAGGTCTTGCGGGAATCTGCTGTTTCGATGCGCAGGATAGGGACAGGTGCGCAGTTTCATGACAGTTTTTTGAGACAACTAACCCGCGTTTGGTTGTCGCAGAGAATTCCTATGGCCCTGCTTCCGGAGATTGCTTGCCGCAACGGAAAGGGGTCAGCCTTCGGGATTTCCGCGCAGTTTCGAACGCTCCCAGGCGTCGCGGCTGGCTTCAACCTCTTCGGGTGTGTTTTCGGTCTCGTCCAATCCTTCGGGCCGGCCGCTTTTCTTCCAGCTGTCCGGATTGGTGAAGAGGATGAAGTAGAAACTGTTCACTTTCTTGCCGAAGAGATTGGCCCAGAATTCCTGCATCACGTGGCGCGCTGCCGTCAGCCGGTGCCCGCCATTGACGACGATCCAGCGGCCCTTGCGCCCGATCCGCGCCGTGATCGGTTCGATCGGCCTGAATCCGTTGGTCCGGATCGACTTCTCCAAAGCGCGCAGGCGCAGACTGTCGCCGCGGTCTGCATGTTTCAGCTCCAGCTTGTCGAGCAGCTCGGCCGGCACCTCGACCGCCGCCATCCCGTTCACGAAGGGAATGCGATCGAGGTCTTCCTCTGTCTCGACCCGGAACAGCCTTGGTGTCGTCGTCTCACTCAAACCAGTTTGTGCCTCATCGTCGACTGTTTGATATCGCAGCGTGCAAACGTAGTGAAAACGGTTCGCATTATCAAGCTGCGCCGCCTGCCCGTGACCCGATGGAGGCGCGGATTTCCCCCTTGCGGCGCTGCAACGGCTTGGGTACTGACCGGCGGCGCGGGTGATTAGCTCAGTGGTAGAGCGCTTCGTTCACATCGAAGATGTCGGGAGTTCGAATCTCTCATCACCCACCATCCTCCGCTTCCGTGACAAAACCAAGACGGGCCGTGCTTTTTCGCGTGTTCGGGCGCGTGTCGCGCGTGTGATCCTTGCTCTGCCGTGCAGGCCATCGGGCCGTTGCTGTGAGACCCGGGTCGGGAAAGCGGTGACGCCGGTCAGGGTGCCGGTCCTGGCCCTTGCCAGCGCGAAGTGATCCGGGCTATCCCTCGGCCCCGGCGGGTGATTAGCTCAGTTGGTAGAGCGCTTCGTTTACACCGAAGATGTCGGCGGTTCGAGCCCGTCATCACCCACCATAATTTCAGTAGGTTACATCGCTCCAACAAAGTGTTTGTTGGTTCGCTGAACCTGAGATCATCCCTTTTGCGCGTCCTGAAACACCGGCAGCACGAGCACGTCCGCCGCTGGCTGCATCGCCTCGGGCGTGAACCTGGCATACGTCCGGCGCGTGATCTGGCTGTTCGAGTGGCCGAAAAACTGGCTGACCTGCTCGATGTCGATGCCGCTTTCGAGCATCATAATCGCGGCGGTGTGCCGGATCTGGTGGAATGTGATGCTGTGCAGCTTGGCGCGTCGCAGAGCGTTCTTGTAGGCGGTGCGGATCGATCCGATCGGCTTTCCATTGTGCTCGATGACGTGGTCGCAGATTCGGCTGTCACAGGCTGTCTTGAGCGCCGGTCGGATCATGCTGTTCATGGGAACTACCGCGCGTCCCTTGCGCGTGACGCCGTCCAGTAAGCGTAGGTCGATGATCCCGCGCTCGAAGTCGATCCGATCCCACGTCAAATCCAAGACAGCGCCGACACGCGCGGTAGTCGAGAACAGGAGCAGGACAGCCAGACGGGTGTGTGCCGACCGGCAGTTGTCGAGCAGGCGACGCAACTCGGGCATTGAGAGCGGATTGACGTCGCTGTCCGGCTTCGGGACGTTCTCAAGATGGGGCGCTCGATTGATCCGGCCGATCTTGGCGGACCATCTCAGGCACGAGCGCAGGTGCCCGATCTCGGTATGCACCGTTCCCGGCTTCTTTCCGACCGCATAGCGCTTCGCCGCATACTCGAGAAGAATGCTCGATGGTGATCTCGTCCTCGGTGAGTTCGCCGAAATAGGCCAGAACCGCTTTGCCGGTATGGCGCATTGTCTCGGCCGTGGGCTTCGAGCCCAAGTGCGCGATGTAGTCTTCCCAATGATGCTTGATTTTCAGCCCGCCGGAAGGCGTGTTCTCGCGCCGATAGACCGCTATTGCCTCTGCGTTGGCGGCGTCCGCATCACGCGCTTTAAGACGAAAGCGTCTTCGTTCTCCGGTTCCGAGGTCCTTCCATGTGACGACGAACCGGGATCCGACCCTTCCGATTCTGAGCTCTGGCATCGCTCGATTTCCTCCACAGTTGCCACCGGGATACGGTACAGGCGAGATCCCGCAAGACGAAAGTGTGACAACTCACCGGTTCGGCACCGCTTGCGGATCGTGGTCCCGCTCATGCCCCACCGCTTGGCGAGCTGGTCAGGTATGAAGGCTGAACGCGTCATTTCCCTCGCCCCTCTGTTCCCTCATTCGCGATCTCTAGCAACACGTCGGCCTGGCAGGGTTGATCGAGCGGGCACCAGCAGGCGAGGTCGCGTCCGGCCAGTTCAACTTCTCGCCCTGCCGCGAGTGAGCCGCGCACCGATGCTGTCGCCGGTCAGCCAGTCCCTATAGAGCTTGTTAACTGCCGCCCGGGTCTTCCCGTCTTCGCCGATGCAGTAAGGGTTTCCCCAGCGGCTCGGCCGCGCGACGATCAACGCGTCCGGGTGATCCTTGCGCCAGGGCCGCTGGCGGGTCATCTGGATGCGCTTAGGCATCGATCAGGCTCTTTCCGATCCACGCAAGGCCAAGGCCGGCGAAGGTTATCCACGTGGGCAAATCGTCGGCGATGGAGATGCCCAGCAGCACGCCACCGATGAATATGAGCCCGCCCGCCATCAGCCTGTCTCCTTCTTGGGGTGCGCGCTTCGGCCCGGTCCCTCCGCTCGATCTCGGCGAGGATCAGGGCGGCGGAGCGGATCAGGTGAAAGCGAGGGCCCTTGGGCTTCCACCAAGAGGCGTCCCACGGCCAAGCGGCTGGTACGCCCATCAACTCATGCTCTTTGGGTGTCAGTTGGGCACTGATGGCATAGGAAGCCGCAGCAACGGCCATCTCACCACCGAGGTGCGTGTCATCAAGCTCCGGGGTCCAGCCTTCCTCGTCTTGCTGCCTTCGGCTCTCGTTCATGACGTCGATCATCGCCTTCGAGACATCGGCAGGGTCGATCCATCCGGCGTCGGTTGCGTGGTCGCGCCAATCCGGGCCATAGAAATCGTCCGGGGTTCCACCTGGTGCAAAGCTCACGTCGTCGTCTCCTTCATGGGGTGCGGGCGGAAGGGAGTGTCGGCCCACCAAAGAGAGCGCGCCCCGTGCCTCAAGGTCGTGCCATTGGGAGTTCAGCGCATTCGTTTGGCGGGCGGCTGAGAGACGAAACGCGACCTCCTGAGCGAAGTCTTGGACATCGTCCCGCCGCTGTTCGGCGAGAGTTTCCTCCACTTCCTGCGGCGTTTGTCCATCATAGATTGACGGGTCTGTGCTCACGTTTCGGTCTCCTTCATGGGGTGCGGGCGGGAGGGGGTCATGGGGCGTCCTCGTGCACCGTGATCCAACCGCGCTTTACCGCGAGGCCGAACATGGCTTCGAGCGGCCCGGCGGCGCACAGTGACGACCCTAGAACGCTGTCGGGATAGATGCCCCGAAACTCGTGCTGAAACTCGCGAGCCATTTTGGCTCCGAACAGTGGGGGCAATTGGTTTTGAGCCTGCTTGACCTTGTCGCTCACGTCTCAGCCCTCCTTGTCGCGCGGCGTGGCATAGTCGCGGTGCTCAGCAATCAGTGCGTCTGGCCAGTGGTTGGCGTCGTAGTAGCTCGACAGGGGGCCGCAATTGAGAACCCGCCAGCAATGCGTTTCGCATTTGTGGTGACAGACCGCGCCGTCTGTGCAGCCCGGCTCCGGTGGGCCCGGGGGATCAGCGATCATCTCAGTCCTCCCTGCTTTCGGGGATGTCGCCGGGTAGGGCGCCACAGTCGCAAGCGTCACAGATCGGGCAGACGTCGCGCCCATGCTCGCATTCGATTTCTACAGAGCATGTCGCGGCGCGGCGGACGGCGCAGTCGGGCTTGTGGTTTGCGATGATGTTGCAGCAGCAGGCCAGGAGACCGCACATCGGTCAACCGTCTCGTCGGCATGAACTTCGCGAACAGCGAGAATCTGGAGGTCTCCGGCAACCTCTTCGATCTGATCAGCACCGGCGGCATCGTTGCAGGCTCCGACGTTCTGGTCACGCGCAACGAGTTCAAGCGGTGCAACGAGGACTTCTGGCGTATTCCTCGCCCGAAGATCGGCGGGGTAGGCTTCGGCTGCACAAACTACCGCTTCATCGAGAACGTTTTCCATGACTCGTGGAGCCGCTTCCGACTGCACCCGGATTTCCTGCAGATCGACGACTACCACAACTCGCCGCACGCTGGGCAGCAACTCGAATTCGTGATCGAGCGGAACGTCGTTTGGCTCGGCGATGGCATGTTCTGCCCGGTATCGCCGTCTGGTTACGGCCAGGACGCGTTCGTCATGTGGGACACGCTGCCGGCCACCATGCCGATGACCAACGAGCGGGTGAACCGGATCCGGCAGACGACTGCGGGCACCACAACGCTGGCCACGGGCGCCCCTGAAGGCACGCAGATCGCGGTCCAACTTGAGGCTCGCAATGCCCTTTATGAGCCGATCACCATCCTGCCGGGCGCTGGCCAAAGCTTCATCGAGCAGGGATCGGGCGCGCCGCTTGCAAGCGTGACTCTGATCCGTCCGAACCAGACCGTCGAATTCACCATGGGCGCCGACGGCGTCATAACGGTCCAATTCTACACCTGCGACAACAACATGGTGCAGTCCAACTACGCGGCTAACAAGGGGACCATCCGCGGCATCATCCGTAACAACATATTCGCAACCAACGGCTCCATCTCGGCGCGCCTGGGCGCGAATTGGGTTGCCGGATCGGTGGCGAACCAGAACACCATGATGCGGGTGCTCCCCGGCGATGTCACCGGCGACGGTGTTCCGAACACGCACGCGGACGGCTTTGTCGACCCAGAAAACAACCCGAAGATCGTAATCGAAACCGCCGCGGGCTCCGCATCCGGCAACATCGTCAATGCCGTGAACAATGGCGGGGGCGGAGCAACGGCCAACAACCTCACAGTCGATTGGAGTACGCCCTCGGCCGTGACGACGGTTTTCCCGCTCGTCACGATCGAGAACGGCGGGCTGAAAAACTTCCCAACAAACCTGCAAGATACGGTTGCGCGCGCGTTGACCATCTCCGCGGCCGCCACGGCAGCCAAGCAGGGCGCAGGCTGGGACGATGCCGGCAACGCCGTGGATTGGACGTGGACGGACAACTTCGGCAGCGGGCCCGACCTGGCGCTAGGCAATGGGTCGGTCGCCGGCGGGTCCGGGCCGCAGTTCGCCGCTGCGGCATAGTGCAGGAAATCCGCTAAGACGGGTAGCTATGCGCATTGCGTTCCCCGCCAGTGGTGCGCCCTGATGGGCCAGAAGTATGGGTTTATCGAGCGCGCGGACGTGCAGCTTGAGGATCCTGTTCACCATGGGGCAGGTTAGCCTCCCCGTGCATTACGCGAAGTCAACCACGGCGAGTCAAGTTTTCTGCGCTCAACCTCTGGTTTCATCACGATAAGATCATATATCGGGTCTACGAGCCTGATATTTAGTTACTTTTTTGGATTTGAAGCAGTTGAGAGTGTACGGTGGAGGACCGTTTTCATCAGGCATTTGTCAACGCGCTCTGCGGGGCGCCAAAAAAAAGGAATACTGGAGTGATTTCGAGGAACCGGAAGGCAATCATTAGGGCCGAGGAACCAATTTCACAGCTAAGGCTGCTACTTCTACCGCCCACGGCATCACCTGTTATCAGGTCGCGTGTGGGTACATGGGATGGATGATCTTCCCCAAAAGACGCCGCCGAAAAACCAATCCCAAACATCCCCCGAAGACACGCCACCAGGACTTCCCTGGGCAACTGCAATCGCCCTGCTGTGCATCGCTCTGATGATGGCCATTGGCATTGGCTTTGTCGTCGGTCTCTTTTTGGCGGGTGGTTGAGATGGACGGGCACGCTGCGTTTCTCTTCGCTTTCCTGATCATCGGAATGCTCGTCGTGTTCGTTCTTGCGGCGATACACTGTTCTGGGAACCCATGCTGAGATCTGAGCCGCTGTGCCATTGGGTGGGTTAGGCTTCACAGACCAGATGTTCGTCGTATGTTCCGTCAATGGAATCACGATCGGGTGCATAGTCGACGAGAGCGGCGTGGTCGAGATCCGCTGCATCGGCTGCCAAAAGGCGATGGTATTGCAGGGCTCGAAGCTGCTGAACCGGTTCGGGCCGCGTCGCAAGGTTCGCGAGGTTCAGCGTTCGCTGAAGTGCGAGCACTGCGGGTTGCTAGGGGAGATCCGCATCCACTTTCCCGACGATGCGATCACACACGACCGGCTGGCGCGCGGCGTGGACGTGCACGGCCGTTGGGACGAAGGCTAGGTGTAGCTACGCCCATTTTGTGCCAGAGAAACAGGGGGAATTGACAGCCTTAGTAAGGCAAATTACACGGGCATTGTTCGCGTCAAAAGCGTTGCAAAAACTGCAATGCTGTATTGACCTGAAGGAATTCCTCGGTAAGCCGAGGGAGAAGACGAGGTTGCAGTTCGCCTTCTCCCCACGGGCGTTGCCCGTTGGCTTGCCGTCATTGACCGGTCAAGTGGTGAAGTGCGTAAAGTCCATACACCACCGCAAGACCGAGATGCAGTACGGCAAACAGAAAGTAGATGATGATTGCCATCGTCTGCTCCTTCTGCTTTGGCTGCACATGGCAGCACCGCGTAGGAGGTAACCGCTCTCGCCGCTGCTTTTGTGACAGTTGTGAATCAGAAATGTGACAATCGGTACTTACGCAGCGTTTCGTTCTATGCTTTCATTCCAACGACTGCAATTTGTGCAGAGAGTGCGCGCGTTCGATTATCTGCGCCCGGTGTTCCAGACGGGTTAGGGGGGTCCAAGCAGATCCCGAACCAGTTGTTCCGCAATGTACTCAGCCGATAAACCGACTAGGTTCTGCAACTGCCAAGTGTAAGCGTCTTGTGCACCGTCGCGATACTGCGGCAGATCGACTCAGACGAGTTCATGCCTCGCGCGTAAATACACAGACCTATAAAGTCTGCCCTAGGAGGCTTGCATGCGGGATCGTGACGTTAGGGAGGGAGTTTGGCGGTGGTTGGACGAGAGCACGCCGGTGACAACGACACCTTGATGCTCGATGAGCTGGGACTCCTGAACGGCTCCACTCGCATCGACATTGCGGTTGTGAACGGTGAGATCGCGGGCTTTGAACTCAAGAGCGAGCGAGACACGCTTGAACGCCTGCCGACGCAACGCGATCTCTACAACCTCGTGCTCGACCGTGTGTCGCTGGTCGTTGCTGAAAACCACCGAGACAAGGCTGTGACTCTGATACCCGACTGGTGGGGGATCTGGATTGCCCACCCGATCGCCGGTGGCCGCGCTGAGATCAGCCAAGAACGTGACGCCCTATCTAACCCAGGGCTCGACGCGGAGACCATATGCAGCTTACTTTTGCGCGATGAGGCGCTGGCAGTTTTAGAGCGGTACGAGGCAGCTCGAGGGGTCAAGAGCAAGCCCCGCGAAGTACTCTACCAGCGCCTTGCCGAGGTGCTGTCTCTAGATACGGTGCGTTACGAGGTACGCACTGCTTTGAAGGTTAGGGAAGGCTGGCGAGCTGACCGACGATCTCAGCAACGTGGTGGTTGACGCCAATAGTAACCCAGGTTTCAAGATTTCCTTGACCGTCCTCGCGACGGTGGATGCGCATGATCCGTCCGTCACCGAATGAGAAGTGCTCACCCCGATACTGGGGCATAGACACCAGCGTGTCGGCGTGGCCCAAGAATTGTGCGAAACCCCGACCGCCGCGCGTTCGCGTACCCTGCCCACGGAGCAGGATCCAATTGTCTTCATAGGTATAACGGACGCTTGCAGTCGGGTTCATCGTGCGACGGTCCAAGCCATCTTCGACCGGTATCGGGTGGATGGTCGCGTAGTCGCCATAGGTCACCGCCCGCCCTGTCGCGTTTCGGTTGGAGAGCCAGACTGCCCATTCGTGGCGCTCGACGGAGTGTGCTCCGACCGCGAAGCCAGATAGGTTTTCGGGGAAGGATCCAGCGGCAAGTGTGAGAACGGACCAATCAGCAGCGAACGGGACGGCGGCTAATGCTACGCGCGCAGTGATGACGGATCGTCCAGTGGTGGCGATGTAGCCCATGTCTACAACCATTTCGGCAGCGCCTGGCTCGCTGCCGCACGTTTTCAGCATCTCGTGCAGCGCAGCCAAAACATCCGGTTCGGCCAGGTCGTCAGGGGTCAGCCTGGATACCGGCGCGACGCCATGCTCCGAACAAGCGGCCGCTGCAGCGACTAGGTAGTCGTCATCGCTGCTGAGTCGCAGGACAGGACTTGCCGCGGCGGGCTCGTCTGAGGTTGCGATTTGGGCGAAGAAGTGTGTGACAGGGTGCACACCACCAGTGCACCGCGCGTCAGGGACAATGTCGTTAAGGTCAACAGATGCGGCGTGGCTCGCCCAAGAAGAGCAGAGCCGGTCGGCATCCTGAGCAATCCGCTGATCAAATGCACCGTCAGTCTCTGCTCCAGGTGGCGGGTCGAACGAGTGCGAAGTGATGTTGAGCAGCGGCTTTGTCGATTTCTTGTGTTATTCGCTAAGGTTCGTTAGCGCCGTTTGCTCGCCTCGCTTGAAGCGTAGAATAGGATGATACAAAACCATCAAGAAAGTCCTCCATCAGATACCCTTCAACCTAGCTTGTTGTTCTGGAATGGGTTTTCAACAGGGATCAGGGCTGGTTATGACGCGCGGCGAAATGGGATTGGGCGACGAGATTGCGTATGAGCTATACCTAGACGCGCAAGTGACCTTAGACGTTCGCGCACTTCCTCGCCTGCAACCGCTTCAGCCGCCGCGCCTCGGTCGGTGACAACGACAGGTCGTACTCTTCCACCACAGCCACGAAATCGCTGACATAGGTGCAGTGGTAGCTGCGGGACGGTGGCAGCAATTCGAGTGGGCCTTGCGCGCTTTTTGCGCGGTTCTTGGAGGCCTAGACGATTCGCAGATTGTTCGGATCAAGAGCGAACCGATCTGCCTTGCTTGCCGGCCATTCCGAGGCACCGCGTCTCCATGCCCACGCCAACGGCACGAGATGGTCGATCTCCACCTCGGCGGCACCGGTGAACGTCTGGCCGGTGTAGGGGTCAAGCCAGGCTCCCTCGGCCACGGTGCAGCCGCTCGAGCGGAGTTCCACCGGCTCAGTCGACGCGGCGATTAGCATCTCCGCGCGGGTGTTCTGGCAGTCGCCATCGGTATCGACCCAATCGCTGAAAGCGTTCCGCTCATAGGCGATGGCGGTAGTGATGCGGTCGGGCGTCTGCACGCAGCCGGCGAGCAGGACAGACCAAGGCGAGGGCAGGGGATATCATATCCTCGATATAGGGAGGATTGGTTGGGGACACGTTACGACCCGTGGTGGTGTCGAGCCAATCCTGCCAATCAAACACTGAAAAGGTATCAGAATGGGCTAAAATTCTTGCCAGAGGGTTGGAAGATGCCGATCTCTTGACCTTCTACAGGCTAAAACGGGGGCGTTACGCTCAATCGACGTTAACAACATAGCATTCGCAAGGGCTTTTTGCCCAATTAGAAATTTGCGCTGTTTGACCGCGTGAACCAATCAGCCATTGAGGACGCGAGGGGTACGAGTTTTGAATGATGAAGTAAAGGAATTACCTTCATTCCAGGAGACGCTTGTCCTGCTAATGCTGAACTGGCGGCGACGCGCAATTCGCGCGAGTAACGCACACTATCGCGCATCCAATAGCTGCCGTCTATGGAATAATCTCATGACATGCTTCAACATTGTCTCGGCAATTGCGGTGCTCTTCTTCTCAAACAATCGATTCTTTGCGAACGGCTTTCAACTGGAGAATTCATCTATTTTTTTAGGCCCCAGCGATCTTTACACCGCGATTGCGAGCTTGTTTGTGGTGCTTACAACGGCACTGCAGTACGTACTAAAATTTGAAGCCAAAGCTAAAGATGCGAAAAGCGCCGGCACCGACTTCACGAGCATCAAGAGAGAGATTGAGCTTCTACTGTCGGATTATGAAGTACATCTTGAGAAGGCTCGCTCGATCCAAATCTCTCATACTCATGCATCGAGAAACCACGAGCTTGTTCCCAGACGCATTTGGCGGGCGGCGTCCGAACAAACGGCGGCTGCCTTTCTCGAAGACAAGGCGTTTGAGCAGTCCGTACTGCAAAAGTTCGGCTTATCTGAGACAACAGACCTAGACCTATAGTTTCTCCTTTTTAGTTGCAGAACACATTCACTTCCTCCGCAGGTGCGAACGTCCGTTCATGGAGAGTTGAGAACACCTGTTACCTAGTTCTTTGTGACAGAGAGTTTCGGCTCCTAGCTGTTAGTGGGACTTGACTACGCAGACCTCGCGGGTTCGATTTCCGCTCGCTGCCCGAGAGATGGACGGATTTACGGACGGGCGGCGCGCCGCCCCGAGGCCATTTACGAAGTGCACGCAGGTTCATTGAACCTGTCTGAACCGCGATAGGCTTCGAACATGACGAAAACGCCATTCAAAAAAAGTGTTTGGCGCCACTACTTACAATAGGTTACGAGCGGAGCGCTTCGTTTACACCGAAGATGTCGGCGGTTCGAGCCCGTCATCACCCACCAGACCGCACCTATCATCGCGCCATCCGGAGGACGACCATGCAGCTCAGCGAAGTCAGCTACGGAGCGGCCAGTCCGGTGACGGGCTACGGGCCGGGCTTCTTCCGGATCGGCGAGAGGGTGATCGAGGGTGCGATGCGGGTATTGCCTGCGGGCGCCGGACCCTGGAGCGGCTATGACGACGCCGCGGTCTTCATCGGGGCCGCCGGTGACATCGACGTGCTGTTGCTGGGCACGGGGGCGGAGACCGCCCATCCGCCGCAGTCATTCCGCGATGCGATCGAAGCTGCAGGGATCGGGCTGGAGCCGATGGCGAGCCCGGCGGCCTGCCGGACCTACAATGTGCTTCTGGGCGAGGGACGCCGCATCGGGCTCGCGGTGCTGCCGGTCTGAGGGTACTTTTCCTCGGCGCTGCGCCGGGCTAAGCCCGCGCTCATGCTGACGGTCACGGGGCTTGCCTGCGCACGCGGGGGCCTTCCCATCCTCGAGAATGTCTCCTTTGCGCTCGCCCCCGGCGGCACCCTGGTGCTGCGCGGGCCGAACGGGATCGGCAAGACGACACTCCTGCGCGTGCTGGCCGGGCTCCAGCCGCCGCTGGCGGGGTCCGTCGACTGCGCGCCCGATAGCATCGCCTATGCGGGCCATGCCGACGGGATCAAGGCGATGCTGAGCGTGACGGAAAATCTGCGCTTCTGGGCGGGTGTTTTCGGCACGCGCGAGATCGGCCCGGCGCTCGCGTCGTTCGATCTGGAGGCGCTGGCCGACCGGCTGGCCGGGACGCTCTCGGCGGGGCAGAAGCGCCGGCTGGGGCTTGCGCGGCTGATGGTGACCGGCCGTCCGGTCTGGATGCTCGACGAACCGACCGTGTCGCTGGACACCGCCAGCACCGCGCTCTTTGCGGCGGCGGTCGAACGCCATTGCGCCGGCGGGGGCGCGGCGCTGATGGCGACCCATATCGATCTGGGGCTGAGTGCCGAGACACTCGATCTGACCCCCTACCGCGCGGTGCTGCCGGAGCCGTCCGCGGACGGGTTCGACGAGGCCTTTCTGTGAGCGGGGCGAAGCGGTGATCGGCCTCTTGCGCCGGGATCTGGCGCTTGCCGTCCGCGCGGGCGGCGGGTTCGGGCTGGGGCTCGCCTTCTTCCTGATCGTGGTGACGCTGGTGCCCTTTGGCGTGGGGCCCGACACCGCCATTCTGGGGCGGATTGCGCCGGGCATCCTGTGGCTCGGCGCTCTCCTGGCCTGCCTGCTGTCGCTCGACCGGATCCTTGCGCTGGACTGGGAGGACGGCTCGCTCGACCTGCTCGCCACCGCGCCGATCCCGCTGGAGGGGGTCGTGGTGATGAAGGCGGCCGCGCATTGGCTGACCACCGGTCTGCCGCTGGTGCTGGCGGCGCCGGCCTTTGGCGTGCTGATGAACCTGCCGGGGCCCGGCTATGGCTGGCTGACGCTGAGCCTCGCGCTCGGCACGCCGGCACTGTCGGTGATCGGCGCCTTTGGCGCGGCCCTGACCGTGGGGCTCAAACGCGGCGGTTTGTTGCTGTCGCTGCTGGTCCTGCCGCTCTATGTGCCGACGCTCATTTTCGGCGCGGAGGTGGCCCGCCGCGGGGCCGAAGGGCTCGCCATCGGGGCCGCCCTGCCGCTGCTTGCGGGGATTTCGCTGGCCTGCGTCGCACTGATGCCCTTTGCGGCGGCTGCGGCAATCCGCGTCAATCTCCGCTGAGCCGATGCCATGCTAGTCATTTGCGGTTTCCAGGTTCACCCCCTAGGTCAAAAGCCATGTCGTCACTGTGGGAATATGCCAATCCGAAGCGCTTCATGCAGCTCTCTGGCAGCATGCTGCCATGGGTGTCGGGGCTTGCGGCGCTCTGCCTGGTCGTCGGGCTCTATTGGGGGTTTTTCCTGACACCGGATGACTTCCGGCAGGGATCGACCGTCAAGATCATCTATCTGCATGTGCCGAGCGCCCTGATGGCGATCAATGCCTGGCTGATGATGCTGGTGACCTCGATCATCTGGCTCGTCCGCCGCCACCATGTGAGCGCCCTGGCGGCGCGGGCCGCGGCCCCCGTGGGCGCGACATTCACCGTGATCGCGCTGGCCACCGGCGCGATCTGGGGTCAGCCGATGTGGGGCACCTGGTGGGTCTGGGACCCGCGGCTGACTTCGTTTCTGATCCTGTTTCTGTTCTATCTGGGCTACATCGCGCTCTGGGAAGCCATCGAGGATCCCGACACCGCGGCCGATCTGACCAGCGTTCTGTGCCTTGTGGGGTCGGTCTTTGCGCTGCTGTCGCGTTATGCGGTGCTGTTCTGGAACCAAGGTCTGCACCAGGGCGCAACGCTGTCGCTGGACAAGGAAGAGAATATCTCGGACGTGTTCTATTTCCCGCTGCTGGTGTCGATTGCGGGTTTCGTGCTGCTCTTCGTTGCGCTCGTGCTTCTGCGCACCCGGACCGAGATCCGGGTCCGCCGCCTGCGCGCGCTGATGGCGCGGGAGCGTATGGCATGATGCCCGATCTGGGAAGATACGCGATCGAGGTCATCTCGGCCTACGCGGTGTCGCTGGCGCTGATCGTGGTTCTGGTGGTGATCAGCTGGCGCCGGGCGCAAGTGGTGCGGGCGCGGCTGCGCGAAGTTGAACGGAGACGTGAAGCCGATGGCTAAGCTTTCGCCCCTCGCGGCGCTGCCGCCCCTGATCTTTGTCGGTCTGGCGCTGCTGTTCTTTTTCGGCATGCAGCGGGAAGATCCCGATGCGCTGCCGTCGGCGCGTGCCGGACAATCCGCGCCGCCGGTCGTGCTGACCGAACTGAGTGACAAGGTCGGTTTCGACGACGCAACGCTCCGCGAGCCGGGGGTCAAGCTGGTGAATTTCTGGGCGAGCTGGTGCGCGCCCTGCCGCGTGGAGCATCCGCATCTGAAGACACTGGCCGACGAAGGCATCCCGATCTACGGCGTGAACTACAAGGATACGCCCGACAAGGCGATCGGGTTTCTGGAAGAGCTCGGCGATCCCTATGCCGCGATCGGCGCCGACGAATCCGGGCGCATGGCGCTCGACTGGGGTCTTTACGGCGTGCCGGAGACCTTCGTGGTCGATGGCGATGGCGTGGTGCGGCTGCGCTTTGCCGGCCCCATCACCTCCCGCGTGCTGGAGGAGACCATTCGCCCGGCCCTGGCCGAAGCGGCGACCGGGGGCTGATCCGACCGTTCGCTGGCGTGAGCCCGCTACGGACTGGCCCGAACCGGCGCGGTCGGGCATGTTGGCGCCATGACGAGACGAACAGGGTTTCTTGCCATCCTTTGCGCCGCGCTGCTGATCGCGGGGCAGGCGATGGCCGCGTGCGTGCTGGGCGAAATGCGGACCGACCAACCGCCGCTGGGTCCAGACGGCAAGCCCACCGAGGTCGAGATTGCCATCCAGCTGGTCGATTTCCTGGGCGTGGACGACGTCAACCAGCAGATCGCCGTCGATCTGCGCCTGGAACTTCTGTGGCGCGACCCGAGGCTGGCCGGCTTCGAGGGCTGCCGGTTCGGTGTCACCCAGATCTGGTTTCCGCGGATCGAACTGGCCAACTCCTCGGCGCTGCGCGCGGCCCGTCAGCAGGCGCAGGATCAGGTCGCCATCGGACCCGACGGGCTGGTCACCTACACCCAGCGCTATGCCGGAAATGTCTCGAGCTATCACCGGCTGCAGGATTTTCCCTTTGATCGGCAGAGCTTTCGTATCGATCTGCTGGTGACCGGGCTCTCGGCCGATGAGATGGTGTTTGTCGCCAATAATGATCGCAGCGGCATTGCCTATCGCCTGAATGTCGAGGGCTGGGCGGTCGACACCATGACGCTTTCAGACAGCATCGTCGCGCCGGCATTGCTGAATTATGAGCTGAGCGTGGCGAGCCTCACCATCGACGCCCATCGGGAGCCTGCATTTTTTGTCTACCGGGTGTTGCTGCCCCTGGTGCTGGTGGTCGCGATGTCATGGACGATCTTCTGGGTGCCGCCATCGAAATATGAGTTTCAGATCGGGCTGGGCGCGACTGCGATGCTGACGGCGATCGCCTTCACCATCTCGATCTCGGGCCGTCTGCCGCCGCTCGGCTACCTGACGACGCTCGACGAGATGCTGATCTGGGCGGTCTGTCTGGTGTTTCTGTCGATCGTCGAGGCGCTCTATACCGGTTTGCTGGTGCTGCGCGGGCGCGAAGCCCTGGCGGAGCGGATCGACCGTATCGCCCGCTTTGTCGCGCCGGCGCTGCTGTTTCTGGGGTGGGGTGTGCTCTACGCGCTCTAGCGGCCCGGCGCGGCGCTTCAGGCGGCCGCGTAGGCCGCGTCGAAGAAGGCGCGTTCCAGCGAGACGGCGCGGATGAACAGCGCTTCGACCTCCGACTGTTCGGCGGGATCAAGCGACGGCCAGACTGCATCGAGCTGGCTGCGCAAATGATCCACCACGCCCTCGAAGCCGGGGCCCGCATGGAGCGTGATCCATTCCGCGAACCAGAAGGGCAGGTCCTCTTTCGGCGGGTTCACCGGCGTGGCCCAGCTGAGATAGGACCATTCGGCCACCACCAGCACCGCGAGCATCTTGGCATAGCTGCCCGACGCAGCGGCTTCGGCCATCAGGTC
This sequence comes from Pseudomonadota bacterium, assembly GCA_039184415.1. Classification (GTDB taxonomy): domain Bacteria; phylum Pseudomonadota; class Alphaproteobacteria; order Rhodobacterales; family Rhodobacteraceae; genus JANSYP01. The sequence continues at coordinate 2,569 of JBCDBB010000041.1, read as the reverse complement.
CTGAAAGGCGCGGGTCGCCGGGGCGGGCGGGCTCTGCCGTTCGGCATCGCTGGTCCCGAGCGCCTCGAAAGCGCGCAGGAAGTAGGTGTTTTCCTCGCTGGTGACCAGGCCGAGAAACTGCGCCTTGGGCACCGCGTCTGCGAGGCTGGGGGCCTTGGCGATGGCCGAGGCGAGCAGCCGCACGAACCCGTCGACAAACATGTAATCCTGGACAAGATACCAGCGCATCTTGGCCTCCGGCAGCGTGCCCTCGGCAAGCTCGGTGCAAAAGGCGTGCTGCGTGGCGGCGGCCCAATCTTCGGCTGCGAGGGACTTCAGGTGATCGGTGGGGCGCATCGGCGGATCCTTCGGGTCGTTTGGTGAGGGATCTTCGATTGCGTGGGGCGCTGCAAGGCGAAAGCGCATCAACCGAGTCACTGAAAAGGGCGGCCGCCTGGCCGCCCCGCCTGTTCAGAAAAAAACCTGTGATCAGGCCGCTTTGGCCAGGTTCCGCAGCACGTAGTGAAGGACCCCGCCATTCTCGATATATTCGATCTCCACGGCGGTATCGATCCGGCATTTCAGCGTGATCTCCTTGGTCGAGCCATCGCCGTAGGTGATCGTGCAGGGCACCTCCTGCAGCGGCTCCACGTTGTCGAGACCAAAGATGCTGACGGTTTCGTCACCCTTGAGCCCCAGCGTCTTGCGCGTGTCGCCGCCGGTGAACTCGAAGGGGATCACGCCCATGCCGACAAGGTTCGATCGGTGGATGCGCTCGAAGCTCTCGGCGATCACGGCCTTGACGCCCAGCAGGTTCGTGCCCTTGGCGGCCCAGTCGCGGCTGGAGCCCGCGCCATATTGCTCGCCGCCGAAGATCACCAGCGGGATGCCGGCCGCCTGATAGGCCATCGCGGCCTCGAAGATCGAGGTCTGCTGCCCGTCCGGCCCAAGCGTGTAGCCGCCCTCGACCCCGTCCAGCATCTCGTTCTTGATACGGATGTTGGCGAAGGTGCCGCGCATCATGACCTCGTGGTTGCCGCGGCGCGAGCCGTAGGAGTTGAACTCCCGCGGCTGGACCTGGCGTTCGGTGAGGTACTTGCCGGCCGGTGTGGTATCCTTGAAGGATCCCGCCGGGCTGATGTGGTCGGTGGTGATCATGTCGCCCAGGATCGCGAGCACCTTGGCGCCCTCGATATTCTCGATCGTGCCGGGTTCGGGGCTCATGTCCCGGAAATAGGGCGGGTTCTGGACATAGGTGGAGCTGGTCGGCCAGTCATAGGTCAGGCTGTCGGTGGTCTTGACGCCCTGCCACTTGTCGTCTCCGGTGAAGACTTCGGCATATTTCGTCTGGAAGGCCTCGCGCGTGACGGTCTTTTCGACCAGCTCGGCAATCTCGGACTGGGTCGGCCAGATATCCTTGAGATAGACCGGGTTGCCGTCGCTGTCGGTGCCCAGCGGGTCGCGGGTGAGATCCACATTCATGTCGCCCGCCAACGCGTAGGCCACCACGAGCGGCGGCGAGGCGAGGTAGTTGGCCCGCACGTCGGGGCTGATCCGGCCCTCGAAATTTCGGTTGCCCGAGAGCACGCTGGTGGCGACCAGATCGGCCTCGGCAATCGCATCGGAGAGCTCTTTCTGGATCGGGCCGGAATTGCCGATGCAGGTGGTGCAGCCATAGCCCACGAGGTTGAACCCGATGGCGTCGAGATCCTCCTGCAGGCCCGCGGCCTCCAGATAGGCGGACACGACCTGGGACCCCGGCGCGAGGGAGGTCTTGACCCAGGGTTTTCGGTTCAGGCCCTTTTCGCGCGCCTTGCGGGCGACCAGACCGGCACCGATCATCACGTAGGGGTTTGACGTGTTGGTGCAGGAGGTGATCGAAGCGATCACGACGGATCCATCATGAATCTCATAGTCTTCGCCTTCGACCTTGATGGACTTGTGCGGGTCGGTCGAATGCAGTTCGGTCGGCCCTTCGCTCGCCATGCGGCGGGCCTCGATGCTCTGGTCCATGCCGCGGTATTCGGCGACGACATTGTAGAACGCGTGGGCGGCCTGATCGAGCGGGGTGTAGTCCTGGGGACGTTTCGGTCCGGAGATCGCGGGCACGATGGTGCCCATGTCGAGCTCCAGCGTATCGGTATAGACCGGATCATAGTCCGGGCCGCGCCAGAAGCCGTTTTCCTTGGCATAGGCTTCGACAAGCGCCAGCCGGTCCTCGTGGCGACCCGTGTTCCGCAAATAGCGCAGCGTTTCGTTGTCGATCGGGAAGAAGCCGCAGGTCGCGCCGTATTCCGGCGCCATGTTGGCGATGGTGGCACGGTCGGCCAGCGGCAGCACGTCGAGTCCCGGGCCGTAGAATTCGACGAACTTGCCGACCACGCCCTTGGCGCGGAGCATTTCCACGACCTTGAGCACCAGATCCGTGCCAGTGGTGCCTTCGACCATCGCGCCCGTCAGTTTGAAGCCAATGACTTCGGGGATCAGCATGGAGATGGGTTGGCCCAGCATCGCGGCCTCGGCCTCGATCCCTCCGACGCCCCAGCCCAGAACGGCCGCGCCGTTGACCATGGTGGTGTGGCTGTCGGTG
>JBCDBB010000040.1:0-25848 GCA_039184415.1 Pseudomonadota bacterium | reverse complement strand
GGCGAGCGCCGCCAGGGTGACCTGTGGCCCGATCCCCGGCCCCCAGAGCACCCGCAGGATCGGCCCCGTCGCCACCAGCGGCAGGCAGAAGACCAGGAGCGCCACGGCGCCGATGAGGGCTTCCATGCGCGGCAGCAGGATCACAGCGATCGCCAGCAGCACTGCGGCGGCATTCCCGATGACATAACCGAGCGCGGCCTCACCGAGCGTGATGGCAAGCGCCCGGCCCAGAAGCGGCGCGTTTTGGGCGATGTAGAGTATGACATCGACGGGTCCGGCCAGCAGGAAGCTTCCCGCCAGGAGCCGTGCCGCACCCTCCCAGAGAAGGAGCACGAAAAGGAGCCCGGGCAGCTGCCTCATTCTGCCGCCTGCCGCGCGATGCCCTCCGATCCGCTGGACAGATGGGCGGCGATCTCGCCCGTGAGAGCGGCGAAACCGGGCAGGCCGGGCGTGTCCGTCCCGCGGGGGCGTGGCAGGGAGACGGGCAGATCGGCGATGATGCGGCCCGGTCGGGGTGACATCACCAGCACGCGGTCCGCGAGCAGGACGGCCTCGTGGACGGAGTGCGTGACGAGCAGCCCCGTGACGCCTCCGGCATCCCACAGGCGCGGAAGTTCGATATTGAGACGGCGGCGGGTCAGTTCATCGACGGCGCCGAAAGGCTCGTCCAACAGCAGGAGCGGCGGGTCAGTCGCCAGACAGCGGGCGATGGCCGCGCGCTGGCGCATACCTCCCGAAAGCTCCACCGGGCGGCGATCCTCGAACCCCGCGAGCCCGACCTGCGCGATCAGCGCATCGACCTTTTCGGGATCGGGAGGCATCCGGGCGAGCCGCCGGGCCAGCGCCACATTGCCGCGCACCGTCCGCCATGGCAGCAGCGAAGGATCCTGAAACGCAACCGCCAGTGTGGCTTCTTTTCTAATTTTATCAGGGTTTTGCCCGTCGATGCTCACTGTGCCTTGCGTGGGATGGTCCAGTCCTGCGATCAATCGCAGAAGCGTGGATTTCCCGCACCCGGATGGCCCCACCAGCGCCGTCATCGTGCCGGGCTGGAGGCGCAGATCTGTCGGCGCCAGCGCCTCCACCGCCGCCGGTCCGCTGCCGAAGGTCATCGCGAGGCGCTCGCAGATCACTTCCGGCGCGTGGGGCACGTCCGGGTCAGCCGCCATGGACCTCTTCGAGGATCGACCGGTCCCAGAGATCCGGTGTCACGTCACGCCCCAGCAGCGCCAGCGTTTCGATGTTTGCGGCCACCGTTTCGTCCGTCCACCAGCCGAACCCGTATTCATCCGTGAGTTCCGAGAACATCAGTGGGACCTGGGCAACTGCCTGAAGTTGCTGCGTTTCCAGATCGAGCCCGGCATCGGGGAACATCTCGACTGTGAGCTTGGCCGCAGCGAACGGATCCGCGAGATAGTCGTTCCAGCCCGCCACCTCGCCCTTCGGCAGTGCGACCAGTTCGGCGCGGCGGTTGGCGATGCTGTCCTCTGTGGCGATGTAGGTCTGGGAATGCACCGCATAGCCGTAATCGGCCATCAGCATGGTCACGTTTTCGACGCCCTGCATGGTCATCGCGATGGGCAGATCTGTCAGCCAGCAGAGGAGGCAGTCGACCTGACCGGCGACGAGCGGGGCCGCGTCATACTGCGTTGGCACGATCTCGATCTCGTTGATATCGACATTATTTATGTCGCACAAGGCCTTGAGAACAGGCGTATTTGCGGTCGCCATCCCGATCCGTTTACCGACGAGGTCAGACGGTTCGTTGACCGGATTGCCGGGCAGCGAGGCGATGGTGAAGGGGTTCTTCTGCATCGCGACCAGCAGGATCTTGAAGGGCGCGCCATTGGCGACGGCGGCGGCGGTATAGTCGGCCGCCGAGATCCCCATGAGCGCGGTGCCGGCGACGACCGGAGGCTCCACGGGCGCGTTAGGTCCGCCCGGGGCGAGGGCGACGTCCAGCCCCTCATCAGCCCAGTAACCTGCTGATTTTGCGATGTAACTCCCGCTGAACTGCACCGACTGCAGCCAGGAAAGCTGGAAGGTGACCGGTGTCGCGGCAAGGGCGGGGCGCCCGAGGAGGCCGAGACCGGCGGTGGCGGCACCGGCCTGCAACAGGCGGCGACGCGAAAGCGTAGCGATATCCATAAGTTAGTGTCCTCTCTTCACAGCGCCGTAGGACCGGGCCCAAGTTCATACCAACTGTTATCAGACTGGCCGCGCACGCGCAGCGGCAAAAAGGTAGCGGTAATGTCGCGGCGATCCACCGCCGGGCCGGGGATGTTAAGGTTTGTACGAAACGTCCAAGCTGGCTTTTTGTACAGGTATGTTCGTGGTTTGGTCTTTGGGCGGCGGGGTGAAGCTCCGTCCTACGCCAATGCAGAGTGTCGTGCTTGACCGGAGCGCCGCGGCGAGGTGTGGTCGACCGAAGGTTTTTTGCCGCGAGGCCGCAGATTTGAACATCGAAGACATTCAGGATGAGGACAGCCTAAGAGCTTGGCTGAAGGCTGCCCCCAGTTCGGAGATGGCTGTAACCATAGCTGCTCGGGTCGCATTGCGAGTGCAGCCGTGGCTTTGGGAGACTCTTCCGCTGACAATTCCGTATGTCAGTTTTACGGCGCTTCCCTCATTCTGGTCGGCGGCTATCGCGCCCTTATCGGGAGCATCTCCGAGTGCCAAAGTAAGTTTCGCTGGAGGTGCTGCCGCCATCGCAGCGACCGTTGCCTGTCGCGCTCTCGAAGAAGCATATACGGTCCGTGCCACTCAGCCCTCTCCCGCTGAAGTCTTCAGGACGACTGCTAGGTCAGCGGCTGCTCAAGCCTCGATCAGTCCAGCTTTAAGTGCCGCCCAGCCCGAGTCCAAAACTGTTGCAGCTGTTCTGCCGAGTACGGACGCCGTCGCCGCTGCTGTGTTAGCGTCTAGCGGCGCAGTTCAATGCGTGGCCGCTGCTTCTTTGGCCGCTGGAACTGCCGGCCGAACTCTAAGCACCGAAGTTGTTAGCGTCATTTCCACTGACGCTTTACCTTCCGAAGTAGTCGCTGATCTGGGCGCCCCGGTTTGGGCTGAGGTTAAACGAGACGCGGCCGGGCTACTAGGCGACCCTGGCATGGTTTGGGATCAGCCGCTTTGGAAGACGCCGCCCGCTGGGCTCGCCCAAGCTTGGGCTTCTACGCGCTACGCCTGGCAGGCGGCCGGCGCCCCCTGGGATACTTTCGCCCGCATCTACGATGATTTCTGGCACGGCGGGAGCCGAACTGGGACTATCTGGAGCGGATTGTTCTGATCGAACCGGAGACTTGGGAGGCCGGGTAAGAGGCAGTGGCCGAGGCGATTGCCCGGATTGATGAGCAGCTTGCATTGCGCGACGCGCTTCTTCAGGAAAAAGACGCTTTGGATCAGGCGCTTTCAGTATCGAGTTTGCCCGGCATTGGTGACAATCAAGGGCCTCCGCTGGAGGATAGAGCCGTCTTGCCCGACTTCGTCTCAATCTCCTTCAGCATCGACCAACTGACGACCGCTTTGGATAAATCCAAGCTGGAACATGCGAGAGTCCAGTCGCTGGCTGAAAAGCTGCTTGAGGTGGTCAACGGCGCGAAGAGAGGTCTTCTCGCCTTGGCTGGGCTGACGATTGGTGGTGTCGCTGCGGCGGCGGGGTGGGACATCTACTCGACTGGCGGCGAGCAATTGATTGCCAATTTGGATCGGATCGCCGAACTGGCCGAGCGTGTTCGGCAGTTTGCGCTTCAATAGCTGGCGCCCAAGAAATTGAAACTTGATGGTACGGTGCGAAACGAAGAGAGCTGCGCCCGTCCCGAGGGGGGCGTGGAAGCGCCCGGTCGCGCCAAGGGCGCACGTATCGCGCGACGGGGCGGGTCGGGCACCGCCCGGTATTCGATGGACTTTCGCCGCTCTACCGGGTCGACGGTTCCGTCTCATCGCCGGGCGGGAGGCTGGCGCGGGGTGCGCCCGGCCATCGAACATTGGGGTTCGGCGCGCGGGGCCGGGGAGTATCGCCTCGAACCGCTACAGATCGTGGGAGGCCGCGATCTTGCCCATGACATACGCGCCGGCATTGACGGGGGTGTATTTCGGCGGGTGGTCGGCGCCTTGACAGGTGGGCAGGCAGGCGACCTCCACGGCCTCGTTGGGCCCCGTGAAGGCCACCATGGAGAGCCGCCGTGTCGAGCCTGACAGATCGCGCGGCGGGTTCGTCACGCGGTGGAGCGTCGAGCGCCAGCGGTCGTTCGTCCAGCGCGCCAGGAGATCGCCCACATTGATGACGAAACTGTCGGGCACCACCTCGGCCTCGACCCACTCCCCGTCGGCGCCCATCACCTCCAGACCGCCAGGCGCGCCGTCCTGGCGCAGGATCGTCAGCCCGCCGTAATCATGGTGCGCGCCGTAGCGGAGCTGGCCGGGTTCGGGCGGCTCCTCCTGGTCGGGATAATTGACGAAGCGGAGCGTCAGGGCCGGGTCGGCATGGTCCGCCATGAAATAGTCCTCGGGCAGGTCGAGCGCGAGACCCTGGAGCCGGGTGAGGTCATGGGTCAGGCGGACGATCTCTGCCGTCCAGTCTCGCACCAGTCTGGCGAGCGCGGCCGGCTGATCGGGCCAGATGTTCCAGCCGGTGACCTCGGCCCGGTGGGGCGAGGTGAAGACCAGCGCCTCGCAGAGATCGGGGGGCGGGTTGGCGCCGAGCGTCTTGCCGACGCTCTCGATGCCCATGGGCAGGTAACCCCGCGCCTTGGTCTGTTCGGGGGGCGTGTGGGCGGATTTCGCAGCGTGCTCCTGGTCGAAATAGGCCGTGAGCGTGGCGTAGAGATCGCGGGCCAGCGCGGCCGGCACGCCATGGCCGGTGATCACGGCAAAGCCTGCGCCCTCCATCGCCGCGGCAAAGGCCCGGGCCACGCCGGGCTTGTCCGTGCCGTCGCGAAAGGCGGTGATATCGACGATGGGAAGGGGCGACATTGGGGGTACCTCATTGCTCTGAACTGGGGCCGCAGGGCCCGACCCGAGACATATCGCGGGGCGGTCACGGTGTCGCGTCCAAATGCAGGCGCGGGCGCCCGCAGGCCGGTTACTCGGGGCCGGGCGGGGCGTCGGGCAGGGTCTGGACAAGGTCCATGAGCGCGGCGGTCAGGCTCGCGATGGCCAGGGCCCAGCCGAAGGAGGCGAGCGTGCCGATGATGACATACTCGCTTGCCTTCTGCTCCTTGCTGGCCTCGAACCGGAGGAAGGATTTGGCGGCGATCAGAAAGCCGATGCCCGCGGGCTGACCGATCATCACCAGCAGAAAGATCAGGGCGCGTTCGAGCTGACCGATGACCTTGCCGGCGCGCGGCAGGCCTTCGGCGGCGACCTGCGCGGCATAGGGCGCGATCAGGAGGCCCACGGCAAAGCCGCCCGCCGTGACCGTCAGGATCAGTCCCGACAGCGCAATGGCGGGGATTGTGAGGAGGTCGAGCCAGGGCGCCCAGAGCCCGGACTGGGCCGCCCCGGGCACCCAGAGCGCCGCGACGATGAGCGTCGCGAGATGGGCGATCTGATCGGTGCAGAAGGCCCCGGCAGTGTCGCGGAGGCGCGGGGGCAGGGCCCAGACCTTGACCGCATCGATCACCAGATGGGCCGCGGCCACCCCCAGCGCGACGGGCCAGGCGCCGCCGAGACAGGCCAGGCTGAGCCCGCCGACCACGCCGATATGCGCCAGCAGCACGGCCGGCTCGCGTTTGCGCCGGACCATCCAGTCGGGCTGGAGCAGGAAATCCGCAATGACATGGGCCAGAAGCAGGGCGGCGAAGGTCTGGGCCATGGGAGCGGTCAGCGCAAGCATATCGGCCTGCCTTTGCCATGGGAAAGCGGTTCGGCTTGCATCATTCGGCCTCCAGCGCCGTGAGCGCGGCCTGGAGCGCCGGGAAGCCCGCGGCCTGCAGCGCCTGGCTGACCGCCTGGCGGCTGATGGAGAGCGTCGCGGCAGCCTCGGCGATCGTGCCGGCGCCGGGCGGCAGTTGCGCGGCGACCGCACGGGCCTGGGCCGGGGTCCAGCCCTGGGCAATATGGTCGGCCAAGACGGCCGCGGCGCTTCTGGCGCCTCCTGCGGCATCGTCGAGATGACGCGACGCGGGCAGCTCCGACAGCAGCCGTCCCGACGCAGTGAAGGCCGCGCCATGGGCGGCGTTCGGATCGCGGTCCGGCATCTGCCCCTCACCACAGGCCAGCGCGATGCGGGAGGCGCGCGCCTTGTCCAGTCGCCGGACGCAGGCGATGACGAAGAGTGCGACCCTGAGCCCGAAGCGCGGAGCGTCGAAAGCGATCTGCCAGGCATCTCCGCCGCGGCGGGCGAAGCCCAGGACCGACACGTCCGGCCATGTCGCGAGCGCCTCGGACGCCCCGGCGATGGCACCGAGTGTGCGATCCAGCTCCTGCTGGCTGAGCGCGGAGGACGCGACCAGATCTCCGGTCAGGACAGCGAACATGGGCGCAATCTCTAACGCTTGCATATTCCAAAAGCAATCGAAAAGGCTTGCGGTCACGGCGCGGTCAACCTGACGCAACAGCCCGTCTGTCGTAATATTTTCATTCGACTTTCACTTGCCCGCCACCTAGCGCACTCTGCCAAGAGCAGGAAAAGGAGCGGGTCCATGAAGATTGCGGTTCTGGGTGGGGACGGGTTTGTCGGCTGGCCGACGGTGTTGCATCTCTCGGAGGCGGGTCACGAGGTCCATGTGGTGGACAATCTCTCGCGGCGCTGGATCGATACCGAGCTTGGCGTGCAGTCGCTGACGCCGATGGATTCGATCCAGGAGCGCTGCCGGATCTGGCGCGAGGTCGCGGGGCGCGAGATCGGCTTTCACCTGCTGGATCTCGCCAAGGAGTTCGAGCGGCTGAAGAGCTGGCTGGCCGAGCATCGCCCCGACGCGGTGATCCATTTCGCCGAACAGCGCGCCGCGCCCTATTCGATGAAGACCGACCGCCACAAGGTCTACACCGTCGACAACAACGTCAACGCCACCCACAATCTGCTGGCAGCGCTGGTGGAGACGGGGATCGACGCCCATCTGGTCCATCTCGGCACCATGGGGGTCTACGGCTATTCCAATGTCGGGGCGGCGATCCCCGAGGGCTATCTCGATGTCGAGATCGAGAATCTGGAGGGCGAGACAAAGGGGCTGGAGATCCTCTACCCGACGCGGCCCGGGTCGGTCTATCACATGACCAAATCGCTCGATCAGATCCTGTTTCAGTTCTATGCCCAGAACGATGGGCTCAGGATCACCGACCTGCACCAGGGGATCGTCTGGGGCACCCATACCGATCAGACCCGGCGCCATGATCAGCTGATCAACCGGTTCGACTATGACGGCGATTACGGCACGGTGCTGAACCGGTTCCTGATCCAGGCGGCGATCGGCTATCCGCTGACGGTCCATGGGACGGGCGGGCAAACCCGCGCCTTCATCCATATTCAGGACAGCGTGCGCTGCATCGAGCTGGCGCTGGGCGATGCGCCGGAGTCGGGCGAGCGGGTGCGGATCTTCAACCAGATGACCGAGACCCACCGGGTGCGCGATCTGGCCGAGCTGGTGGCGGGCATGACCGATGCCGAGATCGCCTATCTGCCGAACCCGCGCAAAGAAGCCGCCGAGAACGACCTTGTGGTCCGAAACGAGCAGTTCCTGGCGCTGGGGCTGGAGCCCACGACGCTGGCCGAGGGGCTACTGAGTGAGGTCGTGGATGTGGCGAAGAAATACGCCCACCGGATCGACCGCAAGCGCGTGCCGGCGGTCTCGGCATGGACCAAGGACATCGCGACACGGGTGGAGCGCGACCCCGAGGGCAAGCGGCTGAAATCGGTCTCCTGACCCGCCATGGAGGGACAGGCCGCGCCGCGGGACGCCTATGTCACGCTGGTCACGAATGCCGATTTCGCGCTGGGTGCGGGCGCGCTCTTGCGCTCGCTGGCGCTGAGCGGCACGCAGGCGGACCGGGTGGTGATGGTGACCGGCGGCGTGCCCGAGGCGCGCCTTGCCGCGCTGGAGGACCGGGGCGCACGGATCGTGCCGGTGGAGCTGTTGCCGACATCGGAGGCATTCAACGCAGCCCACGCGCGCGACGCGCTCCACGGGGCAGCGCCCTTCACCAAGGGCGAGAAGCCGCCCTTCCACACGCCGCTCGACAATTTCGCCAAGCTCCGGCTCTGGGAGCTCGAGTACGACCGGGTGGTGTTTCTGGATGCCGACACGCTGGTCCTGCGCAATCTCGACAAGCTCTTCGACTATCCGGAGTTCTGCGCGGCGCCCAATGTCTATGAAAGCCTCTCAGACTTCGGGCGTATGAATTCCGGTGTCTTCACGGCGCGTCCGAATTCAGAGACTTACGCGGCGATGCTAAAGCGGCTTGATCAGCCGGGGGCCTTCTGGCGGCGCACCGACCAGACCTTTCTGCAGAGCTTTTTTCCCGACTGGCACGGGCTGCCGGTCACCTGCAACATGCTGCAATATGTCTGGTTCAACCTGCCCGCGCTCTGGGACTGGGATCAGGTGAAGCTGGTCCACTATCAGTATGAAAAGCCCTGGCAGACGGACCATGGCAAGGCCGGCAAGCTGCGCCCGCTGATCGATCTCTGGCAGACCTATGCCGGGGATGGTCCGGTGCCGGATCTCGCCAGGCTGCCGCCGCCCAGCATGTCGGCGCCCAGCCTGCCGGGATCATGAGGCTCGCCATCGCCGGAGGCACCGGGCTGGTGGGCCGTTTCATCACCGAGGCTGCGCTGGCGGCGGGCCATGGGGTCAAGCTGCTGACCCGCCGGGCGCCACAGCCGATTGCGTTTTCCAAACCCGTCGCCCATCTGCCCTACGATCTGGAGCGCGATCCGCCGCCGCTCGACGGGGTCGACGGGCTCATCCATGCGGCCTTCGACCATGTGCCGGGGCGCTACCGGGGCGGCGAGGGCCGCGACCCCGAGGGCTTCCGGCGCCGGAATGTGCTGGGATCACAGAAGATGCTCGACATGGCGCGCGATGCGGGCTGCCGAGTGATCTTTCTCTCCAGCCGGGCCGTCTATGGCGCCTACCCGCCCGGCAGCCTGCTTACGGAGTCCACGCCACCGCGGCCCGACACGCTCTATGGTGAGGTCAAGCTGGAGGTCGAGCAGGCTGTCGCGCGGGCCGGGGGCATGTCGCTCCGCGCCACCGGGGTCTACGGACCGCCGGGCCCGAGCCAGCGACATAAATGGGCCGATCTTTTTGCCGATTTTGCCGCCGGGCGGGAAATCGCGCCGCGCCGTGCGACAGAGGTCCATGGCGCGGATCTGGCGGCGGCCTGCATGATCGCGCTGCAACAGCCCACACCGCCCGTGCTGAACGTCTCCGACATCATGCTCGACCGGCGCGATCTGCTGGAGCTCTGGTCCGGCATCTCGGGCGTCACCGGGCGCCTTCCGGAGGCCGCGCCGCAGCCGGGTCCCGCCGAGATGGACTGCACCGCGCTCCGCGCCCTCGGCTGGGAGCCGGGCGGGCGGGGGCGGCTCTGCGTGGCGCTCGCGCGGATCGCTCAGACCGGGGCGGCCAAGACGCCGTAGCGGCAATAGTCCTTTTTCAGCGTGACGACATGGGCCTGCCCGCCGATCCCGTCGGCGGCGCGCACCATGGCGGGTTCGAGTTCGAGCCGCGGGCTGACATGGAACTTGGCCAGCCAGGCCTTCAGCCCCTGCCGGAACCAGCCGGGCAGCTCGGTTTGGTCGCCGAAATCCACCACCGTGAGCAACCCGCCGGGCGCGAGATGGGAGGCGGCCTCGCTCAGCGCGCCTTCCCAGTCGGGGATCATCGACAGGCAGTAGGACATGAAGATCCGGTCGAATTTCGCCACGCCGAACATCGCCTCCGGGTCGAAATCGCAGGCATCGCCCCTTGCCAGGACCACCCGGCTGCCGAGCCCCTTGCGGCTCAGGTTGGCGCGGGCTGTCTCGAGCATCATTTCCGAGATGTCGAAGCCGTAGAGCCGCGCGTCCCGGCGCAGTTCGGCCACCCGCGCGAGGTTGCGCCCCGTGCCGCAGGCGACCTCGAGCACCGTGCCGCCGGGGGGCGGGACGAGATCGCGGATCAGCCGGTCGCGCCCGAGCAGGAAATACTCCCGCGTCAGATCGTAGATATGGCGCTGCTGGCGGTAGATCCCGTCCATCAGCGCGCCGTGGCCCGCCGCGTAGCTCACGCCCTGCGCTCCGGGCCTTGCGACGGGCCCTGGTCCGGACCCCGGTCCGGCGCGTGGCGATAGACATGGAAGCCGCCATAGATGGCGGAGCGGTCCGCTTTGAGCCCCGCCGCGGAGGCCTCGGCGTCATAGCACCACTGGCCCAGCACCGCATCAGGGACGCGGCCGGGCAGGATGTCCTCGGTCCCGCCGGTGCGGAAGATCGCCGTGGCGCCGGGTGCCGCGGTGCGGGTGATCTGGGACCAGAGCGCGGTGAGCTGCGCATCGCTCATCCAGTCCTGTGCGTCGAGCATCACATAGGCCGTCTTCGAGGAGGCCGGGGTTTCGGCCAGAAGATCGGTGAGCGAGCGGTTATGGACCTCGGCGCGGGGTGCTGCGGCCTGCAGGGCGGCGAACCGGTCGGCTTCCAGATAGGGGGGCACGGGGCCGGTGCCGTCCTCCCTGTAGCCGCGGTTGAAGGCGGCCCAGGCGAAGTAATTCTCCGACAGGGGGAAGTCGCACATCAGTTTGCGGGTCCGTTCGCGCAGCACCGGGACGATGTCGCCGCCGCCATCGGCGGCGAGCTTGTCGAACTGCGCGGGTGGAATGCCCAACCCGAAGAGCGAGGCCCGGCGCCGGGCCAGAAAGCGCACGGTGCGGGTGTCGAACAGGGGCGCGATCTTGCGCTCGAAAAAGACGCGCTGTTCCTCGAGGCTCCGGCTCGCCAGGTAGGATTTGTAGCTGACGCCCAGCAGGGACGAGAGCCCGTGGGCGGCGCTGATGAAATTGCCCAGGAGCCCGAAGCGGTAGAACCCCTTGGCGAATCCGTCGATCCGGAGCGACAGGCCACGGCGGGTTTCCCAGTAGGCGCGGGATGTCGCGTCGAGCGCGGCGCGGACATGCTGCCAGTAGAGGCCCGGATTGCCGGGCCGGTCGGCATGACCGAAGAAATCGTAGAACTGCTCCTGGGTCAGGGTCTGGGCCGCGGCGAGCTTCAGCCGGTTCAGCGCGACATGGGCCGGCGAGAGATCCACCACCGTGACCGAGGCCGGCCCGGCGGTCAGGTAGCTCATCATGTTGCAGCCGCCCGAGCCGATGCAGACGACGTGATCGTCGGGCCCGAGCTTCAGCGCGGCCATGTCGACCAGCGGGTCCTCCCAGATCTGGGCATAGACGAGGCCGGTGAAGAGTTGGGAAAAGAGCCGCTCCAGCAGGCCTGTCTGGCTGAGCGTCGCGCTTTGATGGACGGCGCCGCCCAGCTGGGCGCGCGCGGTGGACGTATCTGTCATGGGTTCCGTCGTTTTCTGGTTCTTTTTGTTCTTGGTTGAGAGGTCGGGCGCCCTGATCAGGCGCCGAGATCCGGGCTTGCACGGTTGGCGGCGGGCTCGATAGGGGGAGGTGGCAGCGGATCGGCAGTGCTTTCCGCTGTTGAGTCGGCGGGGCTCCCGGTGGGCGGTTTTCCGGTGCCATGGGCACGGCGCAGGGCGCGCCGGCGGCGGCGCCGCACGCGTTCGCGCTGCTGGTCGGAGCGGGGATCGCGCGACCAGTCCACCAGATTGAGCGTGCCGTCTGGCATCTCGACGATGGCGGTGCAGCTCTCGATCCAGTCGCCGCAATTGACATAGGTGACGCCGCCGATATCGGTCATCTCGGCCTTGTGGATATGGCCGCAGATGATCCCGTCGAAACCGCCGCGGGTGGCCTCGTCGGCGAGGACCTTCTCGTACTCGCCGATGAAGTTCACCGCGCCCTTGACCTGCTGTTTCGCCCAGTTCGACAGCGACCAGTACTGACCGCCCCAGAGCCGCTTGAGCCGGTTCAGCCAGGTGTTGGCCATCAGGATCAGGTTGTAGGCCCGGTCGCCGAGATAGGCGAGCCATTTGGCGTTCATAACCACGACATCATACCGGTCGCCATGGGTGACCAGCATGCGCTTGCCATCGGCGGTGACATGGACATCTTCGGCCTTGACCTCGACCCCGCCAAAGTGGGTGCCGAGATAGCTGCGCATGACCTCGTCATGGTTGCCGGGGATATAGGTGATCGGCACCCCGGCATGGGCCTTGGCCAGGAGCGCCTCGATCACATCGTTATGGGTTTGCGGCCAGTGCCAGCCGCGCCTGAGCCGCCAGCCGTCGAAGATGTCGCCCACCAGATAGATGTGATCTGCATCGTGATGGTCGAGAAACTCCTTGAGCATCCCGGCCTGGCAGCCACGGGTGCCCAGATGCACATCGGAGATGAAGAGCGTGCGGTAGGGACGCGAGGGGCGCGGGCCATCGGACGGCGTGGCGCCGGACGGTAAGGTCAGCGGGGGCGCGAACGGGACCTCTTTCATGGCTGCGAGGGGTAACACCGCTTTCGCAACGTGGGTATGACACCCAAGTCGGGCTGTGCTTTCACGGCCACACTCGTCTCCTGCGTCAGTGTTCCTCTTCTGATGGCATGTAGGGGCGTCTGTGTCATCGGCAAAGGTGTCGACTGCGCTGAGATGCGCGGCGGGCCGATTTTGGGCCCAACCGGCCGCTGGCGGAGCGCCTGGGCGCGCTGTTGCGGGACCAGGCCGGACTCCGCCGGATCCGGTCCCGCGCCCAGCGCGGCGTCCGGCATGCGGCCAATCGGACAATCGCGGCGGGGACGCTTGTCCGGGACCGTCGCCTTCGCCAAAGAGGGAGCAGTTCGGCCCGTTTGGGACCTTTCGAGGAGTTGATTTGAGCCATGTCGAAAATAGTAATTACCGTGCTGGCGCTCGTGGCGGGCTGCGCCATTGGTGTGATCGGAGTGCTGATTGCCTTCGGTTTTGACACAGGGCTCGGCTTGGCCGCTGGGATGTCTGCCGGGATGTGCGAAACGCTCAATGCTGCACAGGGCCTCAATCTGCTGACGGACGCCCAGGCCGGGCAGGTTTTCGAACGCGCGGCGGACAGTTTGAAGGCAACCGGGGCGAGCGATTTGAGCTCGCTCGTCGCCAATGCCGGCGATTGCGACGGTGTGCTGTCGCAGTTGCAGGACCAGGCAAGCGGGTGATCCGTCGCTGGTTTTTTTAGAGCCGTTGCAGGGAGCGAAGGACATGAAGCCGGCAGTGTCAATTTTCGGAGTCGCGGCGCTGAGCCTGTTGGCCGGTGCCGCCAGCGCTGAGAGTGAAAGCAGCTCCTACACAAGCGAGAGCGCGTCCAGCACGCGCGAAAGCTCGTCCAGTTCCCATGAAAGCGTTTCGACCACATGGGCCGGCGGAAGCGACGCCAATGCCTTGAGCGAACAGCAATGCCTCACCGAGGTTTTGGCGCGGGTGAACACGGCCGATGTGACCGTGCTGAGTTCCCGGCGGATCAAGGATGGGGTGTGGGTCCGCGTCGGCGTCGGCCCCGACCGGACGCCCTGGCACTGCGTTTCCAGGGATGATGGCAGCACCACCGATGTCGGGCCGGCGCGGCAGAGCGCCCATGGCGGGCATCAGGGCCACCATGGCGCGCATCACCATGGTCAAGCTCACGGACACGGCGGTGACAACCCGTTCTTCGATTCACCGGGTCTCTATGAGCAGGCCTGCCTCATGGATGTGGAGAACAAGGCGGGCACGCTGACTGCGGCGGTGCTGGGCTCCGAGCAGACCGAGAGCGGGCTGCGGGTGCGCATCGGCGTCGGCCAGAGCCGGGCGCCCTGGCACTGCCTGGCCCAGGAGGACGGGACCACCAGCGATGTCGGTCCGGTCCGACAGCATGGCGGCCAGAATTAGGACGATCTTCAGGGCCAGCATCGTGGGCCGTGAGTGCGGGCCGCCGGGGCCGTGGGCAAAATTCGAGCAACGCGACGCTTGCAATATCGCACGAGGCCGCGGTGATATGGCGGGCAGGTGGGATGCGGTGCAACGGAACATAGGAGACAGGAATATGACAAGGATCGCCCTCGGGCTTCTGGGACTGGCGGCATTGACGGCCTGCGCGGAGCCGACGACAGACGGCGTGATCACGCGGGCCCCCACCGAAGGCGAGCAGGCCTGCCTGCTCGGCGTGACGCGGCAGACGAACAATCCCGATGTCGTGATGCTGAATTCCACCCGGTCCGATGCGGGCCGGCTGGTGCGCATCGGTGTCGGTCCGGACCGCGCGCCCTGGCAATGCGTGGTCTATAATGACGGCCGGGTCGGCGATATCGCCTCGATCACGGATGAAGGTGTGCTGTGAGCCCCCGGAGGACACGGCTCGCCGCGGGGGCGCTCGCGGCGGGATTGGCGGCCGGTCTGGCGCTGCCGGTGGCGGCTCAGATGGAGGCGCGGCTCAGTTTCGCCGCCGGGGCCGACAGCGCGACCGCCAACGGGACAGTCATCGGAGAGGACTATTTCGACTATCTGCTGGAGGCGCGCGCCGGCCAGGAGATGGATGTCGCGCTGACCGTCCGGGACACCAACGGCTATGGCATCGCCTATTTCAACATCCTGCCGCCGGGGAGCGACGGGGCGGCGATCTTCAACGGCTCGGTGAGCGCCGAAGACGGCCGCGGCAGCGTGCGACTGCCCGAGGACGGCGACTATACGGTGCGCGTCTATCTGATGGGCAACGACCGCGATACCGGCAAGACGGTGGGCTACAGCCTGTCGGTCACGATCCGATAGCGGTGCGATGGGCGTGCACCGCGGCGGACCGTTGGAGGGGGCCGCGACCGCTCTTGCGTCCGAGGCCTGACCGGTCCGGCACGAGGCCGCCTGGGAAAACGGCGCCCAAGACATCAGTTTCTGCGCACTGCGAGCATGTCTGCAGTCGTTCTTGCGAAGTGCGCGTATCTACATCCAGAAGTTGTTCGCTTGCGCGACCGTTTGAAAGTTTGTGGCTACGACATGTGATGCCATCGTCAGGCTATCGGCAGTGTTGGCATAATCCGGGCGCATCCGACGTCGTGCCGTGTCGTCGGGTTGGGTCATCTTGACCGCCATGCGCGAGAGTTTGACGGCCAGTGCATAGCCTTCTTCGGGCGTATCCGTCTTCAGGGTTGGCAGCCACGACACAGCGCTTTCCTTCTTGGTCTGAAGTGTTGCACAGGCCGCGGCTGCTCCCACCGGTGCCGGGTTCACTTCTCGCCCAAACGGACGCCCACACCGTGGGCGTAGATCTGTGAGCGGGCCTCGAGAACCGGATCATCGGACGTTTCGAAGCCGTCGCTGAGCACGGTCGGGTCATAGTTCATGGCGTCGCAATCTCCTGCCGCTTCGGTCGCCGTGGACAGTACTGTCAAACGAGCAGCGGTGATCTTTGTGTGCTCACCAGTCCAGCGAACCGCGGCGTTGTCGGGATCGTCACCCGGGTTGGCGATCGTCACAACCATGTCCCAGGCCACGTCACCCGCCGCGATATTGGCATTCATGTTTTCCATCAGGAAATTCTCGCTTTCGGGAACGACAAAGCTTTGGGCGGTTGTTGGCACCATCGACCAGCGAACTGCCGTGCGCTCGCCCGCATCATTGACCAGATAGAACGCGTTCACGCTGTTGAAGGTTGTGCCTTCGTAGGGGCGGTTCACCTTTTCCCGGTCCTGCTTGTGGTGCTTCAGGTAGGCGGCCAGTTCAGGGCGCTCGGCGGCAAGGGCTTTGACCGCATCGCCGCCCTTTGGCAGCGTGCGGAGCAAGTCGATGAAATCGGATGGATTGGACGCGGGAAAGAAATCCTCCGTATTCATGTTGATGATGTGATAGCCGCCTTCAGGCGTCGTGATATCGAAGGCCAGTCCCCGATCGCTGAACGTGTTGTCTGGCGTCAGGTTGTTGCCGCCCTTATGTGACACCCGGCCGTTCACTTCAGAAGTTGCTTTGAAGATCGGGCTGTTCGTGTAGGCGAGAATGGCCGGATCGACGGGCGAGAAAACACCGACGAAGCAAAACCCCTTCGTGTGGTTGCGCCGTTTTCCCTCCGTGACGCCGAAGGTGCTTTCGAAGACCTCAAAGTCTTCCTTTGCAGAAGTGTAGTCATCGTCAGCCAGTGCTCCCATCGGGACAGCAGCTATGGCGGTCAGGAAGGTGCAGGTCTTGAGCATATCGTGCCTCATGTTGGTTCGAACTCAAACAATTAGATATCTAACACTATGCAATAAGATGATCAAGACCTACATTCCGCAATGATCACCGACTTCGCGCAATCCAGGGAAACGCAGACTGTGCCAAACGACAAAACGCACGATATCCCGGCCGATCTGGTCCTCGATCAGCAGCTTTGTTTCGCCGTTCACGCGGCCTCGAACAGAATCAGCGATCTGTATCGTCCTCTTCTGGCCGAGCACGGCCTGACCTATGCGCAGTACACGACGCTTATGGCGCTGGCCGAAGAGGACGGGGTCTCGATCACGCATCTGGCCACGCGCCTTGGCGTGGCGAAGGCTACGATGACACCGCTTCTGCGAAAGCTGGAAGACAAGGCGCTGGTCACGCGCAAGATGGACGATGACAGCGAACGTCAGAAGTCCATCAAGATTACGGACATGGGGCGCGCTCTGTTGAGCCAAAGCTGTCGTGCAACCGAAATCGTTTTCGCCAACACCGGGTTGACCCAGAAACAGGCGGAAGACCTGATCGCCTTATGCAAAAAAGTATCAGCCATATGAAAATGGCGATGGAAAAGCTGACATATGAATAAGTGAGCCTAATGGCGGTTCTGTCCGGTATACCGTGGGTCTAAAGCGGCGCCGAAAGGTCTGATCTGGTGATCGCGTCGGTCGGCGATGCAGCCGGCGCTCCGCAGACCCGAATGGGCGAGTCTCGCAAAGCCTCTCCGCCGGAGAGGTCACAACGCGCGCGAGACGCGCAGCGTCATCCGCCGGGCGGGGCGATGGTGAGCTCTATGTCGGCATACCACTGGGCGAGCGCCCGGATCTCGTCATTGCTGAGATCGGCGGCGATGGAGGACATGATCTCGTGCTCGCGTTTGCCTGATCGGAAGGCCTTGAGCTGGGTGTCGATATACATGCTGGTTTCGCCGGCGAGGTTCGGCGCATCCCCGGTTAGGCCTAATCCGTCCGCGCCATGACACGCCGCGCAGGCCGCCGGGGCCGCATCGTCATCGAGCGCGGCCGGCAGAGACGCGGTGGCGGTGTGCGCGCCGTACCAGGCGCCCAGGTCGGCAATGTCCTGGTCGGACAGGCCCTTGGCGACGACGCTCATCATCTCGTGCACCCGCACGCCGTCGCGAAAGGCAGTGAGCTGGCCACGCAGATAGCCCTCGGGCTCGCCGCCGATATGGGGCGCGATCGGGATTCGGGCGAACCCGTCAAGCCCGTGGCAGGTCCGGCACTGTCCGGCCTTGGCGCGGCCGGCGTCCGGGTCGCCAATGAGGCCGTCCTGGATCTCCGGCTCGGCAGCAGCGATGCCCTGGGCGAGGAGACCCCCGCCCAGAACAGCCAACAGGATCGGGCGCATCACTGGGCGCCGGGCTCCTCATAGGAGATCCGGTAGAGCGCACCGGCCAGATCGTCCGACACCAGAATGGAACCGTCGCGGAGCTGTGCGACATCCACGGGCCGGCCCAGATACTCGCCATTCTCGTCCTTCCAACCCTCGGCGAAGGGGATGGTTTCGACCGTGTCGTCATCGCTCAGCGTGCCGTCGCCGGTGAACGTGACCATCACGCGGGCGCCCACCGGCTCGGTCCGGTTCCAGGAGCCATGCTGGGCCGAGAAGATCGCGTTCTTGTACTCCTCGGGGAACATGTCGCCGGTGTAGAACATCATGCCCAGATCCGCGGCATGGGCCACGGTCTCGGACACCGGAAAGACGACCTCGACCGGCACTTCCATCTCGTCATAGCCGAAATCGCTCACCCGGACCGAGCCGCCGCCATACCAGGGCGCGCCGAAATTCTGGCCCATGGCGGTCTGGCGGTTGATCTCGCCCGGCGGGATATCGTCGCCCATGCCATCGACCTGATTGTCGGTCCACCAAAGCTCTCCGCTCACGGGGTGGAAATCATGGCCGACGGAGTTCCGGACGCCCCTGGTATAGACCTCGCGGTCCGTGCCGTCGCGGTTCAGCCGGATGATGCCGCCGATGCCGACCTCGTTATAGAGATCGAGCTTTTCCGGCGGCGCCACGTTGAAGGGCTGGCCGAGCGAGATGTAGATCTTGTCGTCCGGGCCGATCTTGCAGACGCGGGCGGAGTGGTTGAAGCTCTCCTCCTCCTCGGGGATCAGATCGCCCTGGGCGATCAGGTTGAAGGCCGCCACGTCGGGGGATTCGTAGAAAAACTCGGCCGCCGGGAAGAGCAGCACCCGGTTCTGTTCGGCGATATAGAGAAACCCGTCCTTGGAGAAACACGGCCCGTTCGGGATCGCGAAGGTCAGAGAGGGGGCGAAATCCTTGACCTCGTCGGCGACGCGGTCCTTGTTGCGGTCGGTAACGGCCCAGACCTTGTCCTTGCGGGTGCCCACGAAGGTGACGATGCCCTGGGGCCCCACGGCCATGTGGCGCGCATCGGGGACCAGCGCGTAGAGCTCGATCTTGAAGCCCGCCGGCATTTCGATACGCTTGAGCGTTTCGCGGATCTGGTCGGCGTAGTCATCATCCTGATCGATGAAGGTGAACTCGGTCACGCCCGTGGACTGGAAATTCGACAGTTTTTCGAGATTGTCGGGCACATCGGCGCCCTGGGCATGGGCCGCGCCCGCGGTCAGCGCCGTGATGGCGATGGTGCTGAGAAGCTGTTTCAACGTTGTCTCCCTGGGTTTTCCTGATCGGCATCGGCCCCGGACGGGGCCGCACCGGTTGCGCGCCGGTTTTCCGGCATTTTGGGCGCGCCGTCCCCCGGGGGCGCGCAGGTCGGACACCGGGTCTTGGGCGACCGCTCGTTTAGTATCCGTGACTGAACTATTAGCCGATTGCAGGCACTTGACCAGAGGTAAACGCCATGGGACGTCGGGTTTTGTTGCCGAACCGCGTGGTAATCCTCCCGGACTGTTCCAGGGGCGTTCGGGCAGGGACCTGGGGGACGTTGGGGACCCCTGGGGACCTGAACCGGGCGCCGCGCTCGGGGGGTCGGTGCGGGTCAGGGTTCGGTAACGGGTGGACGCGCAAGGTGGTGGCATGGATGGGAACGCGGACAGACATGACGCCGGACGAGGGCCGCGGCGGACCCTTGGTGTGAGCCCGGCCACGGGCTCAGGCGAGACCGTCTGGCTGCATGGGGCCGGGCTCTCGGCGGAAACCTGGGCGGGCCGGGCCGAAGGGCGCTGCCTGAACCTGCCCGGCCATGGCGGCACGCCGCGGGCGGGCGAGCCGACGGTCGCGGGGTTTGCCGACCGGCTGATGCCGCTGCTTCCGGCGGAGCGCTTTGCCCTGGTCGGCCATTCCCTGGGCGCGATGGTCGCGCTGGAGATCGCGGCGCGCCGGTCCGAGCATATCCGCGCGCTGGTGCTGGCCGAGACGGCCTACACGATGCAGGCGCGCTGGATCGACCGGAAGGGGGCGGGGCTTGCGGTACGTCTGACCCACTGGCTCGGTCCACGGGGCGTGGCGCGGCTCACCGGGATGGGCCAGAGCCGGGCGGTGCGCCGGGCGCTGAAGACCGAGACGGCCGCCATGGCGCCCGAGGCGCTGACCGACGCGTTGGCGGCGGCGCACCGCTTTGACGGGCGCGCGCTGCTGGAGCGGCTGACGATGCCGGTGCTGATCCTGACCGGCCGCCGCAATCCGCGCACGCTGCCCCAGGCGCGCGCGCTGTCCAAGCGGCTGCCCGACGCCCGCCTGATGCTGCTGGAGGGCGGACATTTCCTGCATATCGACACGCCGCGCGCCTTCTACGGCACCATCGACGCCTTTCTGAAGTCCCATCCGTAGCCGCGCGTGCAGGCCCGCCACACCCCGCGATGGCCGCGGCAGGGTGCGCGGTAGCGCGGTGCGCGATCCGTGTTAGAGGAGAGAGCCATGATACATGCATATTCAGCCGAAGACGGGCAATTGGCGCGCGTTGCGGCCGACGCGCTCGACACCGCTCTCTGGATCGATCTCTACAGCCCGACACCGACCCAGCGTGAGGCCGTGAACGCCCTCGGCCTCGAAGTCCCCGAACCCGACCAGATGGCGGAAATCCAGCCCTCGCGCCGGTTTCGCCGGGGCGGCAACGGGGTGGCGATCACGGTCTATCTGCCGGGCCGGGATGCCGATGGCACGCGCACTTTCGGGCCCGTGGCCTTCCTGATCCGGGACGACCGGCTGATCACGGTTCATGACCATGCGCTGGAGGCGTTCGAGACGGTTCCGGACACGACCGACGATCTGACCGACGAGACCGCGACGCCGGGGGCGCTGATGATCCAGATCCTGGAAGCGATCACCGGCCGGATCGCGGATCGCCTGGAGGATGCGGGGGCCGAATTCGACCTGCTGGCGGACGAGGTCTTTGCCGAGCAGGCCCTGAGTGCCGTGGCGCTGAAGGACAATCTGCAGAGATCGGGCCAGATGGGCCAGCGGCTGAGCGCGATGCAGCACGGTCTGCTGACGGTGGAACGCGGTCTGGCCTTCGTCCAGGGCGATGACGGGGAGCATATCGACATCCCGGCGGGACCGCTGGCGGCCCTGATGCGCGACGTCAAGGCGCTGGCCTTTCACTGCGAATACCTGTCGGGGCGGGCCAACGCGCTGACCGACGCGACGCTGGGGCTGATCGATCTGGCGCAGAACCGGTCCTTTTCCATCCTGTCGGCGGTGACGGCCCTGTTCGTGCCGCCGACCTTCATCGCCTCCTTCTACGGCATGAATTTCACCGATATTCCCGAGCTGCATTCGCGCGAGGGCCTGGCCGTGGTTCTGGGGCTGATGGCCATTTCGGTCATCGGAGCCTTTCTGTTCCTGCGCTGGCGGCGGCTGCTCTGACACGGGGCCCGGGGCGACGGCCCTCGCGGTCCAGTGGTCTCAGCCCTTGAGCGCGTAGCGGTGGATCAGATGGAACCGGCGCTCGGCATCCTCTCCCACCAGCGACAGATGCTCGATCCGGAAGGGCGTGGGCAAAAGCGGTGCCAGCCGGGGCCGCAAATTGTCCATCACCGCCGCGCCGTCAGCTCCCGGCAGCCGCCCGGTCAGCGTCATGTGAAAGCGGAAATCATCCATCACATAGGGGTAACCCCAGGCGGCGAGGTTCGCGGTCTGCCGGTCGCTCAGCCGGTTTTGGCGGCGGCGGGCCAGCTCGGCCTCGCTCGGGGGCGCGCGGAACTCGTCGAGGCCGCGCACGACCTCTGCGGCGAGCGCGTTTAGCCACCTGTCCGGGCCCGCGGGCACCAGCGCGACGAAGCCTGAGAGCCGGGCGAGCTCCAGCCCGTCCGCCTGCGCCGGCGGCAGACCCCGGCAGAGCCCGGCGATCGCCGCATCGAGCCCGTCGACATCCATGCCCTCGGCCAGAAAGAAGGGCGGCTTGAGCGTGGCGTGAAATCCGTAGCGCCGGGGCGTCTCGGTCAGCGTGGCGATCTCGGCCGGCAGGCCGGGAATGTCGGGATGGGCGGTGGCGCGCCCCCGCGCGATGTCCCACCCGAGCCATGCCGCGCCGAAATCGGCCAGTGCATCCTCGGGCGGCAGGTAGTACACCCCGTAGCGTTCGTACTTCGTCATCATCCGACCCTTGCGGCCTGGGCCTTTTCCTTGCCTGCTGCACCGGAGCCTTGCAATGCAAAACCCCCTCGTCCTGGCGAATGCCGATCTGGTTCTGGTCGACCGCATGGCGCGCGGGAGCCTGACGGTCGCGGACGGGCATATCACGGAGGTGACGCTGGGCGGGCAGGTGCCGGCGGGGGCGGTCGATTGCGGCGGCGATCTGCTGACGCCGGGGCTGGTGGAGCTGCATACCGACAATCTGGAGCGCCATCTGGAGCCGCGCGCGGGCGTCGCCTGGCCGGTGGATGCCGCGATCGCCGCCCATGACGGGGAGCTGGCCAGCGCCGGCATCACCACGGTCTTCGATGCGCTGCGGGTGGGATCGATCCTGTCGGGGCGCAAAGGGGGGACCGGCGCCTATGCCCGCGAGGTCGCCAGCCGCATCCTGGTGCTGCGCGACCAGCGCCGGCTCAGGATCAGTCATTTCCTGCATCTCAGGGCCGAGATCTGTTCGGAGACGCTGCTGGAGGAGCTGGAGCTTTTCGGGCCCGAGGACCGGATCGGCATCCTCAGCCTCATGGACCACACCCCCGGTCAACGGCAGTTTCGCGATGTCTCGAAGCTCAAGGACTATCTCTGCAGCAAGCGCGGTCTGTCGGAACTGGAATTCATCGACCATGTCGCGGAGCTGAGCGCGCTGCACCGGCGGGTGGGTGATGCCCATGAGGCCGCGGCGGTTCACGCGGCGCGGCGCTGCGGCGCGGTGCTGGCCAGCCATGACGACACGACCGCGGCGCAGGTCACGGTCTCGGCCCAGCATGGCGCGCGGCTGGCGGAGTTTCCCACCACGCAGGAGGCCGCGCGCGCCAGCCGCGATGCCGGGATCGCGGTGATGATGGGGGCGCCGAACCTGATCCGGGGCGGGTCCCATTCGGGCAATGTGGCGGCCGCCGATCTGCTGGCCAGCGGCGATCTGGACATCTTGTCGTCGGACTATGTGCCCGGCGCGCTGCTCATGGGGGCGGTGGAGATCGGCTGGCGCTGCGGCGACATGGCCCGCGGTTTTCACGCGGTGACCGAGGCGCCGGCCCGGGCCGTGGGGCTCGATGACCGGGGCCGGCTGGAGGCCGGGCGGCGGGCCGATATCCTGCGCATCTCGCTGCCCCCCGACGGGGCGCCGGTGCTGCGCGGGGTCTGGTCCCAGGGGCGGCAGGTCGGCTGAGGTCGGGTCGGGCGGGCACCCCGGCGGGGCCCGTTCAGGTAGCGCCGCCCAGCATCACGTCGTCGATCACCCGGGCCAAGGTGTTGCGGTCCACCGGTTTGGGCACGAACGCGTCCATGCCCGCCTTGAGATAGCGCTGCTGCGCATCCTTGGAGACATGGGCGCTGCAGGCGACTATGGGGATCTTGTCGCCGAAATCGGCGTTCTCGCGGATCTTGCGGGTGGCCCCGAGACCGTCGAGCCCGGGCATCATGATGTCCATCAGCACCAGATCGAACCGGTCCTCCCCCAGCAGGTCCACAGCCTCGTGCCCGTTGGCGGCGGTGGCGACCTCGTGACCCATATCGTGCAGGATGGTGCGCAGGATGTCCTGGTTCATGGCGTTGTCTTCGGCCAGGAGCACGCGCAGGGCCTTGCTGGCGGTCATGGCGGGCGGCGCCGCGGGCCCGCGGGTCGGAGCGGGCTGTTCGGGCTCGGCGATTTCGACCGGCAGCTCGAAGAAGAAGACCGAGCCCTGGCCCACCTCGGAGGTCACGCCGATCTCGGCATCGAGCGCCTCGGCGATATTGTGGCAGATCGAGAGCCCGAGACCCCAGCCGCCGCGTTCCTTGCCGAAATCGGCCTCGATCTGGACGAAGGGCTTGAAGAGCAGCGCGATCTGCTCGGCATCCATGCCGGGCCCTGTATCGCTGACCTCGAAGCGCAGGCGCGCGGTGTCGCCATCGCGCGCGACCATTTCGAGGCTGAGCGATATCCGGCCCGCGTCGGTGAATTTCACCGCATTGCCGAGAAAATTGTTCAACACCTGCTGCAGCCGGCCGGGATCGCTGACGATCCGGTCGGGGATGCCGCGCTCGGACGCCACGGTCAGCTTGAGACCCTTTTCCCGCGCGCTGGAGCACCACCAGTCCGAGACCTGATCGAGCATGGCGCTGAGTTCGAAGGGGCGCTTTTCGACCCGCATCCGGCCCTCTTCGACGAGGCTGAGATCCAGCAGGTCGGTCAGCAGGTTCATCAGCGTGCCGCCCGCGCTGAGGATCGAGCGGACATGGCTGCGGCGGGTTTCATCGAGATTGGAAAGTTGCAGGAGCTGCGCAAAACCCATGATCGCGTTCATCGGGGTGCGGATCTCGTGGCTCATCGCGGCTAGGAAGCGCGATTTGGCGCGGCTGGCCTCTTCGGCTTCGGCGGCCTTACGGGTCAGCTCGGCGCGGGCCTGCACGGCCTCGGAATTGTCGAACATGATGGCCAGGGACCGGATGAATTCGCCCTTCTTGTCCAGCACGCTGCTCGCCGACATGACGACGGGCATGATTGAGCCGTCCTTTCGGACGAATTCGTATTCCACATTCTCCAGCGTTCCGGTTTCGAGGAACTTCGGCAGGACGACGGTCTGGGCCTTGTCGCGGGAGGCGTCGGTGAGAAACTCCACCGATTTGCGCCCGATCATCTCGTCGCGGTCATAGCCGAGCGTCTCGGCCCAGCGGCGGCTGACCTTTTGCAGGCGGCCCTCGGCGTCGATGGAATGCATCAGGATCGGCGCATGTTCGAAAAACACGTCGAACGGATCCTCGGGCGCCTGTTTCCAGAACTCCAGAATATCCCGTTCCATCCGTGCTCCCCGGCGGCCGGTTGGCGAGACGGCCGCTTGCTGGTGACTAGGCATACGCCCGAACACACGTAGGGCCGTCACGCTGCACTGCAATAGGGCGGTTTGCAATCTGCAAAGGTCACGCGGTCCTTTTTAGCGGGTTCCGGCGAATCGGGCCTCCCATTCCCTGCGCTGGTCGTCGGTGATCTTGGCAAAGAGCACGTCGGGCACGGTGAAGGCGTGGCCGGGGGCGAGCGCCATGCTGGCGGTCTCGGCGCTCTCGGGCCAGGCGGGGGCGTCGAGCCCCATGGTGCGGGCGAGCGTGGCGGCGGCGTCGGGGATGAAGGGGGCGGAGAGCCCGGCATAGAGCGGGATGAGGTTGAGCGCGAAGCGGACGATCGCGGCGGCGGCCTCCGGGTCGGTCTTGTGCACCGACCAGGGCGCGGCGGCCTGGAGATATTCATTGCCCACGACCCAGATCGCGCGGAGCTCGGACGCGGCCTTGCGGATCTCGATCGCGTCCATATGGGCGCTGTAGGCGGCGATGCGGCGGTCGAGCTCTGCGATGGCGGCGGCCTCGGCGGGCCCGTAGGCGCCGCCCTCCGGCACCGCCTCTCCGAACTTGGAGCGGCAGAACTTGGTCACCCGGGAGACGAAATTGCCCAGAACATCGGCGAGATCCTTGTTCACCGAGGCCTGGAGATTCTCCCAGGTGAATTCGCTGTCGGAGTTTTCGGGCGCATGGCTCAGGAGCCACCAGCGCCAGTAATCGGCGGGCAGGATCGAAAGCGCCTGATCCATGAAGATGCCACGGCCCTGGGAGGTCGAGAACTGCCCGCCATCATAGTTCAGGTAGTTGAAGCTCTTGATATAATCGACGAGCTTCCAGGGCTCGCCCGAGCCCATGATGGTGGCGGGAAAGCTCAGCGTGTGGAAGGGGACATTGTCCTTGCCCATGAACTGGACATAGCGGACGTCATCGGCGCCCTTGTCGGTCCGCCACCAGCGTTCCCAGTCGGTTCCCTTGCCCGCGTCGACCCATTCCGCGGCGCAGGCAATGTACTCGATGGGCGCGTCGAACCAGACATAGAAGACCTTGTCCTCCATCCCCGGCCAGTCCTGGTTGCCCTTTTTCACCGGCACGCCCCAGTCGAGATCGCGGGTGATGCCTCGGTCCTGCAGCCCGTCGCCGTCATGGAGCCATTTCTTGGCGATGGAGGTCGTGAGCACCGGCCAGTCGGTCTGGCTGTCGATCCACTGGTCCAGCCGGTCGCGCATGGCCGACTGGCGCAG
>JBCDBB010000039.1:0-26024 GCA_039184415.1 Pseudomonadota bacterium | reverse complement strand
GTACAACTTCGCCCGCCGCCTCAAGACACTCAGCGGTCTCACGCCCTACGAGTACATCTGCAAGGTCTGGACTTCAGAGCCGGATCGATTCATCCTCAATCCGATCCACCAGATGCCGGGACTGAACACCTAGCTCATGTGGCCGACAGGCACGAAGCGGCCGGTCTCAACGTCCTTGTCGAGCGCATCGGCCGGGATCACCCGTCCGTTCATCACGCCGTAGACCCCCGGGGGCAGGATCTGCGCCGCGATCAGCGCTCCGCCGAGATTGAAGCCGCCATCCGACGTGCTGAGGGAATGGGGCCGCATTGCGCCGGTCAGAACGACCGTCTTGCCGGACACACGGCCTGCCAGAGCCCGCGCCGTCTGACCCATCGTACCGGTGCCGTGGGTGATGACGAGATGGGTCTCGGATGCGCCCGATACCGCGGCAGCGATGGCCTCTCGGTCGGCATCTTCGAAATCGAGGCTGTCTTTGAGCATCAGCCGCTGCACCACCGGGAAGTCGCAGCGACCCGTGGCCAGAATCTCGGGGATATGGGTGGAGCCGTCCTTGGCAAAGATCAGCGCTTCCAACCGGGGATCGTGGATCTTGTCGATGGTACCGCCGGTGACAAGGATGCGGACGGGGGGGCCGAAATTTGCCATGCGAACTGTCCTTCAGGTCTTTGCGATTGCGCGGCGCGCAAGCGCGGTCAGAACCCACAATAGCACCAACGGCAAAACCAACAGCCGAAAGCCGTAGATCGCCACGAGGGTGAGCGAGCTTTCGAAGATCTCGCCGCCCCGCGCCTGCACCGATGCCATGTCCGGAACCGCGTCGCTCACGGCCTGACCCGCGGACCCGACACCCGCCGCAACGCCGGCGAGCGCATCGGCGGCCGCCCCGCGGGCCTGATCATAACCCTCCAGCATCGGTGTGACGAGGCTGCCGAGCCAGCCTTCCTCCGTCTCACCCGGTGACTGCACTTGGGGATCGGCAGGTGTTTCCTGTGGCTGTGTATTTTGCGTGGTGTCGATGGCGGCCTCGATCGTGTCAGCCGAGCCCTGGAGCGTCCGTTCGG
Organism: Pseudomonadota bacterium; assembly: GCA_039184415.1. Taxonomy (GTDB): domain Bacteria; phylum Pseudomonadota; class Alphaproteobacteria; order Rhodobacterales; family Rhodobacteraceae; genus JANSYP01. Next base: position 24,960 of record JBCDBB010000039.1, on the reverse strand, counting down.
CCTCGGCCCGCAAATCCTCGGTCCAGAAGGCGCCAAGTTGCCCGCCGATCCCGTAGCCCAAAGGCAGCGCCAGGGCGAGAGTGAGGCCGAACCCCGTAAGCGCCCGCCCGACGCCGGACAAGGCGCTGGCAGCAGCCGGGACGATCAGCGGCAGGTAGAGCAGCGCGAAGCCGAGGGCGACGGCTGCGGCCCCCAATTGTGCCAGCGGTGCGAAAGCGATCTCCAACATGCCCGAGACGGCGGCGAGGACGAAGACGAGGTCGGACACCCGCGCCACCGTTTCGTCGATCGTGTCCAGCACCATAGCGGGTTGGGCCGTGATCGATCCGACGAGCCCCACCCCGATCTCGGTCTCCTTGGCGACCGAAAGGGCGGCATTGATCCCGCGCAGCACCGCATAGACGCGGATTGCGCTGCCGAACACTTCCGCGTTGTAATGTTCCGCCGCGCCGACAAAGATCGGCTTCCAGACCAGAACCGCGCAGAGCAGCGCCGCGGCAAGCGGCCAGTGGCGCAGGCGGACCACCGGTCTAGAGCACGCCGGGCACCACCAGATCGGGCGGTCGGTGGCCGTCGGCAAAGGTCTTGATGTTGATGATCACCTTCTCGCCCATCTCGATCCGCCCCTCTTCAGTGGCCGAGGACATGTGTGGAAGCAGCACGACATTGGGCAGATCCCGCAGGTCCTGGTTCACTTCAGTTCCGAATTCGAACACATCGAGCCCCGCACCCGCCAACTCCCCCGTGCGCAGCATCCGCGCCAGCGCATTCTCGTCCACCACTTCGCCGCGCGAAGTGTTCACGATCACAGCGGAGGGTTTCATCAGTTTCAGCCGCCGCGCGTTCATCAGGTGGAATGTATCGGGAGTCGAGGGACAATTGACCGACAGGATATCGACCCGGCTCACCATCGCGTCGAGATCGTCCCAATAGGTCGCGCCCAGTTCGGTCTCGATCTCGGCGGCAACGCGGCGGCGGTTGTGATAGTGGATCTGCATGCCGAATGCCTTGGCCCGGCGCGCGACCGCCTGTCCGATCCGGCCCATCCCCAGGATACCGAGCCGGCGCCCTCCCACGCGGCCGCCCAGCAGCGCCGTCGGCGCCCAGCCCGACCAGTCGCCGGCCTGCATCAAGGCTAGCCCCTCGGGAATGCGCCTGGTCACGCTCAGGATCAGCGCCATGGTCATGTCGGCTGTGTCTTCCGTCACCACGCCGGGGGTATTGGACACAAGGATGCCACGCTGCCGCGCCGTGGCGACATCGATATGGTCCACGCCGGCGCCGTAGCTCGCGATCAGCCGCATGTCCGGGCCAGCCTGGGCCATCATGCCGGCGTCGATCTGGTCGGTCACCGTCGGGACGAGCACATTGGCGCGGTGCATGGCATCGGTCAGTTCGGCGCGGCTCATCGGCGTGTCGTCGCTTCGCAAAGAGACGTTGAAAAGATCGCCCAGCCGCTTCTCGACCGGTTGGGGCAACCGTCGCGTAACGACAACACTCAGCGGTTCAGCGGACATGGGCTCTTCCTTCTCGTTTCCTTGGCGCGGTCCGGGTGGCAAATTGTCGAAAAGAGCACGGTCGCACAAGCGACATCCCCGCGCGGTCGACAGAAATCCCGGGGCGATACAGGCAAGAATGCAGGCAGGCACCGACCGGTGAGACGAATAGTAAGTGCGATGCTGATCGGCGCGGTGCTGGGTGCCGCTCCGGCAACGGGTGAATCGCTCGGGACCGAAACGCAGCGGCCATTGCCGCGTTTCGTATCCATGAAGGCCGGCGAGGCCAATGTGCGGCGTGGCCCCTCCCTGACGCACAGGGTCGACTGGGTGTTCAGACATCGTGGCCTGCCGTTGATGGTGACCGCAGAATATGGACATTGGCGCCGCGTTCGCGACCGCGATGGAATCGGCGGGTGGATGCACTATGCAATGCTCTCGGGGGCACGAACCGCCGTTGTCGTTGCCGATATGACGGAGCTGCTCCGTCAGGCAGACGCCGACGCCCCCGTGGTCGCCCGCGCGGAACGCGACGCTGTGGTCAGGATCACCCGGTGCAACCCCGAATGGTGTCGTGTGTCGGCCGGTTCGCATCGCGGCTGGGTGCCCTCAGCCGATCTGTGGGGGGCGACGGCGCCCGAAAGAGACTGAAAGCGGGCGTCTGCAGCGGGGGATAGGTTACACCGCCTCCCGGAGCGAGGTTACCGACTCGGGCAGGATCATCCGGCCGTCGGAGAGCCGCAGTTCGCCGCCCGTCGGCCCCATCTGCACCTCGGCCACGCGGACAAAGGCAGAGACATCCGCAGTCACGATCTCGCCATCCACGTCCGACCCCGTCAGAGCAACGTCGTAGCTGCCATCGGGCAAGCGCGCGCCATCAGCATTGCGTCCGTCCCAGAACACCGAAGTCTCGCCAGGCGACACGGGAAGGCTGACCAGGATATCCCCGGAGACGTTTCTGATTTCGACGGCCGTGTCCTCCAGGTCCGGCGGAACTTCGAAGGAGAGAACCACCCCGTCGCCCGACAGCGGTGCGCGTCCGGCCACGCGCGCCTCCATCCCGATCCAGCCTGCAAGCTCCGTCAGGGTTCCAAGGCCCGGGCCCCCGGGCGTCATGGTTTCAAGCAGGTCGTTGGTCAGTACCTGTTGTTCGACGCTGGAGAAGGTCGCCAGTTGCACGGCATAGTCAGTGCTGTCGATGGGGTTGAGCGGGTCCTGATTCTGGATCTGTGCCGTCAGCATTTTCAGGAAGGTTTCGAAATCCGAGCTCGGCGGCGCATTTGCCTGAGTTCTGGCCTCTGCCTCCGCCGCAGCAGCCCTATTCTCACTGATCAGAGCTTCCGCGCGGTTTGTCGAGGTGGATTGGACAACGTCCATTGGGCAACTCCTGAAGGCTTAGAGACGAATATCGAGCAAACCGGTGTCCGCCCGGGGATGCGCGGTGGACACTGCGACAGCCTCCGCCTCGGTACTGTCCGAAAGGTCTGCGGCGATTGTATCGGTTTGTGTGGGATGCGGGTCACCTGCGGCCGAATGGCCGGGCGAATCGCCAAAGCTAAAGGTCGTGTCGCCAAGGCCAAGCGCCGCGAACTCCTCGCCGAGGAGATCGATGTGACGCCGGAGCAGCTCGAGCGTTTCCGGCCGTTCCGCACTGACGGTGACGAGAAAGCCTGCCTCACCAGGAGTGATCGAAAGCTTGACCCGGCCCAGCTCCTCCGGGCTGAGCTGCAGGTCGATCCCGTTCTCATGGGCCGCAATCAATGCCTCGGCAATCTGGCGTGCCACACCGCGTGGTTCCGCCGCAAACGCGGATCCGGCAACGATGGTTCCGGGTTGGGCGCGTCCGGGTTCCAGGGCGGCGAGATCGGCGCCGAAGACCGCAGCATCGCCGACACCTTCCCGCACAAGCCCCGCCTGCACCACAAAGAGCGGCGCAGTGGTTGTGTTCGTCGGCATGAAGGGCGGTGTGACCGCGAGGCCGCTGGAGAGGGTCGGCGCGGATGAAGCGCCTCCCGCAGGGGGTGCAGGATCGATGCCGGGCGTGGTCTGCGCAGGCCGTGCAATTCGTCCTGCTGCGGCGTCCGGGACCTGTTCCCGGTACCGCCCGACATACGGCGACATGTTGGCCAACGCAGCGTGACGGTCCTGGCTTTGCCCTTGGACTCTTTCCGACTCAGCCTCCGCTTCCGCATTGGGTCCCGAGACCGGAGCCCGCACCGCTGCTTCGCTTGGCAATGCAGCAGGGGGAAGTCCCTGCGCGGCGTTGGCAGCAGGAGATGGACCCGTGCCGTGCTTGGCCAAGATCACCTCTCTGCCGGCCACATCCGCGCGGCTCCCATAGCCCGTCTTCGATACCGCCCCGCCCTGATCCGTGCCCTCCCCAACCGGCGTAGATGGCGCAGCCGTGACCGCTGCATCACCGGGAATGCCAGGTCGGGACGCACCACCATGCAGGCCTGCAACGGGGCCGTTTGAGTGGTCCTTGGACAGCGCAGTGTTTAAGGCGTTCGATCCGCCAACGGCTTTGTCGCCGCGGGGGCCGGCTTCGGAGACGGCAGGTCTGGCTAATGGGCTCGTGGTGCCGACCTGTGGCATCGTGGCGTCCGTGGCCTGTGGCGAACCTTGCTTCGCGTCGCTGGGCGGCGTCTCAGACATGTCCTTTTCTCCGGCCTTTGCGTCGGGCACCACACTGGCGCCTGCGGCGAGCGGTTGGGAAAGGGGCTGGGGACCGGCCCGCTCCAATGGCGCCTTTTGTGCCGTCGCATCAGACGAGAAGCGCACATCCTGCGAAGCTGTTCCCTCCATCGATGGGGCCACTGCGCCCTCGTCCTGTTCCGGTATGGTTGCTCCGTCCGACGCAAACACCTCAACGTCCGAGACGTCCTGCGCCAGGGGATCGTCGAGCGCGCTCTCGGCGCTCGCGCCATCTTTGCCCGCGCCGGCCTCGCCCATTTGAGACGTTGGCAGCAACTCGCCTTCGGTATTCGCAGATTCGGCCGCGGCATCCCGCAGCGCCGCAATTTCCTCCTCAAACCCAGACTCTTGTCCGGCTGAGTCGTGCTCTCTGTCCGCACCGGACTTGGCCGGCGGTGGTGTGGGAACTGCCTTGCTCGCTGTCACTGACGTCACGAAATCCATCTCGTCCTCGGAGTTCTTCCGGTCGGCGTCAGCATTCGCCCAGCAGAGTTACTCAATCTTTACGGCAGCCGGGGCACGACAGGGAAACTGCATCGAATTGAAGGAACCCGCCATGACCGCGATCCCTCCAAACACATTCAGCCCGACCCCAATGGTCCAGGGCAACTCGGACCTCGACAAACTGCGCGCCGCCGCGGTGGATCTGGAAGCCTCCTTCTTGGCGGAGATCTTGAAATCCGCCGGCCTGGGGGAATCGCAAGGCAGTTTTTCGGGGGGCGTCGGCGAGGCGCAGTTTGTGTCGTTTCTGCGCCGGGAGCAGGCCGAGCAGATGGCGCAGACGGGCGGGATCGGACTCGCCGAACAGATTTTTGAAAGCCTGAAGGGACGTGTCCATGGATAATCCGGTTGAAAAGAACACAGCTCAGATCGAAGAATTGCTGGATGCAGAGCGCGACGCCCTGCTCGATGGCGATTTCGACGCGATCCGCGATCTGAAGGACCGCAAAGAAGACTTGCTCGGCAGTCTTCTGGAGCAACGGGCGGGTTTGAGCCCTGAGGCCTACGCCCAGCTGAGCGAAAAAGCGGCTCGGAATCAGTCTCTTCTCGCGAACGCCGCACGCGGGATCGCCGCTGTTCGCCAACGTTTGCAAGAGATTCGCGATGCCCGCACCGGCGACGTTGCCTACGACTCTGAGGGGCGCCGTCCCACGACGCATCGCGTCGCGTCGCTGGAAAAACGGGCATAACCCAGGGATTTGCGTCAAATCCCACCTATTCCACTGTTTGGCGTTTAGCGATGCTTAGGAGGTCTCGCGCCAAACCCAAGGCGCACTCCAAGCGGGTGGCGCGAGACCGGAATTCGGGATCGCAGGAGGTCAGAAAGGCCGAGGGTGCCGCCGTCAGGCGGCTGACGCAACCGGACGCAAAGCGTCCGCCTCTCTGGGGAATTACGAATGTCCAGTATTCTGACAAACAACAGCGCAATGGTCGCGCTGCAGACGCTCAAAGGGATCAACAGCGGTCTTGAGAAGACCCAGTCGATGATCTCCACCGGTAAAGAAGTCGGCAGCGCAAAGGACAACGCCGCCGTCTGGGCGATCTCTAAGGTGATGGAGGCCGATGTGACCGGGTTCAAGGCGATCTCCGACAGCCTGGCCCTCGGTGAATCGACCGTAGCCCTTGCCCGGGACGCGTCGGAAACCGTGACCGACCTTCTGAAAGACATCAAAGAAAAGATCGTCGGCTCGCAGGAAGAAAACGTCGATCGCGCGAAAATCCAGACCGACATCGAGTTCCTGACGGACCAGATCGAATCGGTTGTCGGCGCAGCACAGTTCAACGGCCTGAACCTGCTGTCCAACAAGTCCAACACTGAAGGAAGCGGCACGGTTAACGTGTTGTCGTCACTCGACCGCTCTTCCAACGGCGACGTCACTTCGGCCAGCATCGGCGTTAGCAAGCAAGACCTGGGGATTGAGGCGCACACGCTGGGCGGCACCGCAGTAGGAGCCGCGGACGACCTAGTGGCTGTCAGCGCAGCATCCATTGCGGCGGCGACTTCGCAGACGGTGACGTTTACCGCGGGCGGGGCCGTCGCGGGTGCGTCCTATCAAGTCAGCCTGACTGGCGCCGCTGACCATGACCTAGGAACCACGCAAATCGACTTCGAGTATGTCGCCCGCGACGGCGACTCCGAGCTGGATGTCAGCGAGAAGATCTTCAACGACATGTCGGCCTACATTTCGGCACGGGAGTTGACGGGAGTCTCGGTAGCACGCGACGCCACGACCGGCGCGATTACGGTCACCAACAACGATACCGACGCAGCTGACACGATCGCGTTGGCTCGCGCCGAAACCCTTGATGGTACTGCCGGCGGAGGCCTGAACGATCTCAGCGAACTCGACGTAACCACCGATGTCGGTGCGGCCGAGGCAATGGCCAAGATCGAACACCTGATCCAGAACTCTATCGACAGCGCAGCGGCCTTCGGCTCGTCCCAGAACCGGATCGAAATTCAGTCGAACTTTGTCGGCAAGCTGATGGACTCCATGGAATCCGGGATCGGCTCGCTCGTCGATGCCGACATGGAGGAGACCTCCGCGCGGCTCCAGGCCCTGCAGGTTCAGCAGCAGCTGGGCATCCAGGCTCTGTCCATCGCCAACCAGCAGCCTCAGAGCATCCTGTCGCTCTTCCGCTGATTTGACGCACAGGGCGCGCCTGCCCCTTTGGCGCGCCCCCCAATTGGTCATGGATGAAATCCATGTCTGACCGCCGTCATCGGAAGGATATGACGTGAACGCTGTTGATCTGGCCCAAACGGCCTATGGGTCCGTCCGCGCCCCAATTCGCACGCCAAGAAGCGTCGAGTACGAAGCGCTCGCAAGAACCACGCGCGCTCTGAAGCAAGCCGCGCAGAAAGGCAAACCAGGCTATGCAGAGCTGGTTCCCGCCCTTCACGAAAACCGCCGGCTGTGGATCCTTCTTGGCTCAACGGTTACGGATACCGGTAATGAGCTGCCTTTGGAGCTGCGCGCGAAGCTTGGATACCTGGCAGACTTCTGCACGACACACACGAGCAGGGTTCTACGCAAAGAAGCTGACGCGGATATTCTGATTGAGATCAATCTCGCGGTTATGGGGGGGCTGCAGAGCAGCCAGACCGAAACATGACGGGTCTTGTTCTCAAGCTCGGTCCAAGGGAACGTATCCTGATCAATGGCGCTGTGATCGAAAACGGCGATCGCCGCTCACGCCTGAACATCGTCACGCCCAATGCGCATATCTTACGGCTTAAGGATGCGATCCACCCCGAAGAAGCCGATACACCTGTCCGTCGGGTATGCTACATCACACAGTTGGTTCTCTCTGGAGATGTCGAAGCCGCGGAGGGCGGTGGCCAAATCGCGCGCGGCATCGCTCAGTTGTCCAAAGTACTACGCGACGAGGATAGCGCGGCGCGCCTCAGATCGGCCGCTAAGCATCTTGCAGCTGGGCAGTTTTACCAGGTCCTGAAATCGCTCCGCGGGCTGCTGCCAATCGAGGCCGAGTTGCTCGGTGCGGATCGACCCTAGGCGCGTTTCGGTTTCTTGCGCAGTACGCAAGGCGCGTAGGCCCCAAAAGGACAGAGGGCAACCTGCGGCTACGCCCAAACGCCGCATCTCATGGATTGCCATTTCTTGCAGGCGGAGGTGCGAAAACTGCCGTCGAAGCCTGTAGCAGTCAATTTCCACGATTTACTATCTAGCTGCTGCCTTTTCCCATGTCGATACAAACACAAGTTTTCGACTGCTGAAATGCACAGCAACGCTAGACACGGTTTCACACCGAAACCTGACCATCAATCACGGAATTTGTCGAAAATTGTTCCAAGCCTAGTATCGACAAATGCTTCGGCAGAACCTTCCATCCTCACGATTCTTGATTACGTATTGTTTTAATTATTTAATTTTTGATTCATGAGTCCTTGAAACTCGCCGAAGGCGCAACTGTCGATGCTGTACAGAACAGATCCAAGAACCATACGAAGGCCAGCTTGAATAACGTAAATTTAAACTGAGAAGTTTTAAAAAGCGCGGGACTATCGCAAAACCGTAGGCAGTTTTGCACCCCCTCAAACTTGGCAGAATGCCAGTCAAAAAAGGGTTCCAGAGAATGAAGGCACTCGCGCTGCCGATCGACGTGCATCAGTTGTTCCAGCCAACGGTGCTGCTGGCCCTGGCGCTTCTGACGATCATCGTCATGATGATCCTGCCCATGCCGGCCTGGGTTCTCGACATCGGGCTCGCGGCCTCCTTCGCCCTTGCCATCCTGATTTTCACCACGACGCTTTTTGTTGAGCGCCCACTCGATTTTTCGGCATTTCCAACGGTTTTGCTGGCTTCGCTTATGTTGCGCCTGTCGCTCAATGTGTCGTCCACCAAGCTGATCATCGGACAGGGGCATACCGGTACAGACGCCGCGGGTGAGGTGATCGAGGGCTTTGCCATGTTCGTCATGGGCGGCAGCGTGCTCATCGGCCTCGTTGTGTTCGGTGTCCTGTTGATCGTGAATTTCCTTGTGATCACAAAAGGTGCTGCCCGCATGGCCGAGGTCGGGGCGCGCTTCGCACTCGATGGGATGCCGGGCAAGCAGCTCGCCATCGACAGCGACCTCTCGGCGGGCGCGATCTCCCACGAGGAAGCCAAAGCACGCCGGACGCTGGAACAGTCCGAGACGACCTTCTTCGGCTCCCTCGACGGCGCTTCCAAATTCGTGAAGGGCGATGCGATCGCGGGCCTTCTGATCACGGCGCTCAATCTTATAATGGGCTTGGTCATCGGCCTCACGCTTCACAGCATGCCGATTGGCGATGCCTTCACTACCTATGCCATCCTGACCGTCGGCGACGGCCTTGTGACGCAAATCCCCGCGGTGATCATCTCCATCGCCTCCGCGCTCCTGCTCGCGCGCGGCGGCGCAACCGGGGCGACAGATACGGCGCTTGCCGCCCAACTCGGACGCAACCCCGCAGCCCTAGGCACCGTTGCACTGTTGATGGCACTCTTGGGCTTCGTCCCGGGCCTGCCCTTGCTGCCCTTTCTCGTTGGAGGTATCGCTCTTGGTGCTTTCGCCCATGCCGCCTGGCGGCGCGAACGTGCTGAGAAGGCGAACGAACAGGCGAGCACTGCACAGACCAAGGACGAGCAGCCCGAAGAAAAACTGGGGGATGTCCTTGCCCTGGAAGAGATCCACCTGCTCTTCGCGCCTAATCTCGTGCCAATGGTACTCGACCCGGCGATCGGACTTGACGCGCGGATCGCGAGCATGCGCACCCATCTGGCCGAGAGCTACGGGTTTCTGCTCAGCGAGATCCGTCTGACAGACGATCCGGAACTGTCCGAGGGGACCTATGTGGTTCGCCTTCAGGGGGTGGAAGCGGTCCGAAGCCGGGTTCGCCCGGGTCACGTCCTCGCCCTTCTCCAGGGAGCGAACCCGGCCCTGCCAATCGGTGAAGATGTCCGCGAACCGGTTTATGGAGCGCCGGCCCGCTGGATTGACGCGGACATGCGCGAAACGGCCATTTTGGAAGGCCTCACGGTTGTCACCCCGACGGAGGTGATCTCCACGCATCTGCTCGAGGTGATCAAGGGCTCACTTTCGCGTCTGATGACACTCGGCAGCCTGCGCAATCTCCTCGACCAGATGACCTCTCTGAGCGACCAGGCCCGTGCGGCGTCCAACCGCCGCCTGCTCGACGAGCTGATTCCGGACAAGGTTCCGATGGATCTACTCTTGTCGGTTTTGCGACTTCTGCTCGACGAACGGGTGTCGATTCGAAACATGCCGCTGATCCTGGAGGCCATTGCCGAAGCCAAACCACTGATGAGCAATGCTGAAGCCATCGTCGAGCATGTTCGCCAGCGCCTCGGCTTCCAGATTGTCGCCGGATGCACGCGCTCCGACGGAAGCCTTCCTCTGGTCCAGCTCGCGCCTGAGTGGGAGCGCCGTTTCGAGACCCACCAGGTGGAAACCGACCAGGGACGCCGCGACGTGGCCCTCCCGCCTGACGAGTTCAACCGTCTCGCCAGCGGTCTGGCGGAGCGACTTGCAGCATCCACCGACGCCGAAACCTCCCCCGCTCTGGTCACCGGTGCTCACAGGCGGCGGTTCCTGCGCACCGTCGCACGCGCCGGCGGTCTGACCGCGCCGGTCCTGTCGTACGAAGAGATCGGCATGGACGCACGCCCCGCCGTCGTCGGCGTCGTGCCGGCATGACGGTCGAGCTGCAAGCCCTCGCCGAGCTTCTTGCGCCGTGGCTCTGGGCGGGGGCATTGGTCGCTCTGCGGATCGGCGCGGCGGTGTTTCTTCTGCCTGGTTTCGGCGCGCAAGCAGTTCCCATGCGCATCCGCATCGCGCTCACCGTTGCGTTAACCCTCATTGTCGCGCCGGCGGTCGCTGTTCCGCAGCCGTTTGCAGAGACGGATTTCGGAACCTTCGCCGCTGCGTTGGCCAGTGAGACGGTTACAGGTCTATGCCTCGGTTTCGTCGTCAGACTGACGATATGGATCCTGCAGATCCTCGGCACCATTGCGGCGCAGTCGACGTCGCTGTCGCAGATCCTGGGGGCCGCGGCTGTCGATCCGCAGCCCGCGATTTCCCAGGTCTTTGTCGTTGCCGGACTGGCGCTTGCAATGATGGCAGGCTTTCACACGCGCATCGTCGCATCCCTGATCGAAAGTTACACGCTCGTACCTCTGGGAACATTGCCCCTGCTATCGGGTATGACCGGCTGGGCTGTCGATGAGGTCACGTCCGCCTTTGCCCTCGCCTTTTCGCTGGCGGCGCCCTTTGCGATCGCGTCGCTGCTCTACAACATGGCGCTAGGAGCGATAAATCGCGCAATGCCGCAGCTGATGGTTGCCTTTGTCGGGGCGCCCGCCATCACGGCCGGGGGGCTGGCGCTTCTCGCCCTGGCGGCTCCGCTGATCCTCACGCTGTGGCTCGACCGGCTTGACCAGGCGCTGGCGTTTCCGCTCGGGGCGCCGCGATGAGCCAGTCAGAAGACGAAGGCGACAAACCGTATGAAGCAACCCCCAAGAAGCTGGAGGATGCGCGCCGCCGCGGCGAGGTCCCACGATCGCAGGATCTGATTGCCGCCGGAGCCTATGGCGGCTTCTTTCTAGCCGCGTCGGTTTTCGGAACATCCAGCCTGCAGCAGTTTGGCCAGGGCCTTACGGTGATGATCGACCGCAGTGCCGATCTCGGACCGCTGCTGCTTGGCGATGGCGGCAGCAGCCTGGCCGGTACGATGATGCTTGGCCTTGGCGCCGCGATGGCTCCCTGGCTCTTGCTTCCCGCCGGCATGGCGCTGGTTGTCGTTTTCGCCCAACGAGGTTTTGCTCCAAGCGGCGAGAAGCTCGAGCCAAAGCTCTCGCGCATCTCGCCTCTTGAGAACTTCAAGAACAAGTTCGGTCGCAACGGGCTTTTCGAGTTCGCCAAGAGCTCGGCGAAGCTTGTTGTGATCTCTCTCGCTCTGGCAGCCTTTCTCAGCTTTCGCTGGCCCGTCCTTATGCAGTCCATGGCCCTCGAGGCGCGATCCGGCGCCGCCGTGATGATGCAACTCTCGGTTGAGTTTCTCGCCGCGGTAATTGGCATCGGCGCCGTGATCGGGCTCGTCGACTATTTGTGGCAGTATGCCGAACATCTTCGCAAGAATCGCATGTCCCACCAAGAACTGATGGACGAGACCAAGCAGAGCGAGGGCGATCCGTTTCTCAAGCAGGAGCGGCGCCAGCGCGGCATGGCCATCGCCGCCAACCGTATGCTTGCAGACGTCCCCGATGCGGATGTTGTGATCGTGAACCCAGAGCATTACGCCGTAGCCCTCAGTTGGGATCGGAGCCCCGGATCTGCGCCTGTTTGCGTTGCAAAAGGCGTGGACAACATGGCGCTTCAAATCCGTGAAATCGCAACAGAGGCGTCGGTTCCGATCCACCGCGATCCACCGACGGCACGAGCTCTTCACGCGACGACCGAAATCGGCAAGCAGATTGCGCCGGAATACTATCGCGCCGTCGCCGCAGCCATCCGGTTTGCGGAAAAGATGCGCCTTGCGGCACGGCGACGCCATGGCAAGTAAATCGGATCCTAAGCGACTTCGGCAGCTTGCCGTGCTGGCGGAACTCGCCGCACAACGTACTGCTGCCGACCTTCATACCAAGAAGGCAGTGGAGACGCAGCTGGACGAAAGGTTGATTGCGATCGATCATCCGTCCCAGACGTCAGAGGACAGTCGCGTGCGCTTCACTGCGAGTGGCGCGGCTCAACTCTGGCATATCTGGCAGGTCAAGGAGAGACGCCGGCTGGGCATTCTCGCAGCGAGAGCACGCCTTGCCGCCGATGCCGCCCGCCGCGCCCATGCACGCGCCGAAGCCCGGCGACGCGTACTGGAAAAGATCTGCAAGCCGAAGTGAGCGACCGGTCGCGCGGGACCGATCATCCCAGGGTCAAACGTCCTGCTTGACCAAATCCACGATAAGTACGTCCATGACCTCGCTTCCGGCAGTACCAACAGCTGTTTCCTTCAGAAGCCCGCGCAACGTGTCGAGACCCCTGCCATTGACGAACTCGGCCGAGAATCCTCCAGCGGAGGAGTGATCGAAAAGCACTCCAAGAAAAGCATCGCGCAACTTTGGCATGCGGGCAAATACAGCGTCCTGCGCTCCCTCAGACACCTCCAGCGTCAGTGACAGCACGACCAGGGAGACAACGGCGTCCGAAGACGTCACAGGAACGACAAACTGGTTGTCGAATTTGACAAATGCGCTCGCGCCCTGAGTGACCTGCGTTGCAGCAGCGGTTGCGGTCGCTGCTGGAGGCGGGCAATCGGGATGAACCGACGAATCATTGGATATGGCCGACGGGTCGGGGCGCAGGAAGAAGCCCGCCGCGCCGCCGCCGGCAGTTCCCACGACAGCAAGCAGGACTGGAAGCAGTTTTGCCATGACGTCCCCCTTTAGAACGGCAGGATGATGTCGGCGATCTGCTGGCCATAGCGCGGCTGCTGCACATCCGAGATTTGCCCCCGGCCGCCGTAAGAAATACGCGCGGACGCGATCTTGTCGTAGGTGATCTCATTCTGGCGCGAGATATCCTCGGGACGAACAAAGCCTTCGACCAGGAGCTCGCGGATCTCGAAATTCACCCGCACCTCTTGGGAGCCCTGCAGCCGGATCACACCGTTGGGCAGAACGTCGGTGACCGTGGCCGCGATCCTTAGTGTGAGCTTTTCGTTTCGCCGGACTTGCCCTTCCCCGGCGTGGGAACTGTCCGTATCTATATCGATGGCTTCGGCCGCAAGCGCGCCTTCGGGCAGGCGATTGTCGATGCGCTGGGGAATGCCAAGCAGTTCTCTTAGCGCGAGTTTCTCTTCGGCGGAGCGTTCGCGGGAGGAAGAGTTGGAAATCTCCGCCTTCTCATCGATCTCGACGACCACCGTCAGGATATCGCCGCGCTCGCCCGCGCGCTGGTCGCCCAGCAGGGAGTTTCGCCCACCGCTCCAGAGCGAGGCCTGGTCGATATCGCGGCGTTTCTCAAGGGTCCTGGGGATGCCAGGGACGGCCATGGCAAGATGCTCGCGGCCGGTATCGGATGGTGTGAATTCAGGGCGCTTGCCGACATGGTCGAAGCGACCGCAGCCCGACGCGACGAGAGCCACGCCGCAGAGCAATCCCAGAAGCGGTTTCATGATGCGTCCTCCTTGGAGCATGTGTCAGCGGGGCCCGGCGACTTCGACGGAGCCGTCGGGCAGAACGGTTCCTGTGACGGCGGAGCGCGACGCCAGATTCATCACGCGCAGGCGGTCTCCGACCCCTCCACGGCCCATTGCGCGGCCCTCGGTTTGGATCGCCACGCCGCTGCGGAAGTAACTCAGCACAACGATATCGTTGCGCAAAACGATGGCCGGCGGGCCGAGATCCGGTGCACGCAGGACCTGCCCGGCATAGACGTTGCGGCGCGTCTCGAGCCCCACGGCATCCTCGGCCCGGGTCAGCGCGCCGGGGGTGGTTTCATCGATCAGCCGCAAATCCGCAGGACCGATGAGCGACTCTGCGCGCAAGGTGCGCGCGGCCACCACGGTGTCCGCACTGGCTGCCCCTGCAGAAATCAGCGCCAAGACCAAGAGGAGGCCGGTTCGTTCCATCAGCGGACCTGCGCCGTGACGGCCATCATTTCGTCTGCCGCGGTGATGACCTTGGCGTTCAGCTCGTAGCCGCGCTGCGCTTCGATCAGTTCGGTGACTTCCCGTACAGCATCGACGGTGGATTCCTCCACATATCCCTGGCGGAGCATGCCCACGCCGTCTTCGCCCGGGTCCCCGACGGTGGGTGGACCGGACGCCTCGGTCTCGGCGAAGAGATTGCCGCCGGTCGCCTCCAAGCCGCGAGGGTTGATAAAGGTGGCCAGGATGATCCGGCCGAGCAATTCGGCCTCTGCTTCGCCATTGAAATAGGCATAGACCTCGCCATTGGCGTTGATCGAAAGCGACACGGCCTCCTCCGGGATGGCGATTTCGGGTTCGATTGGAAAGCCGTCTGAGGTGACAACCACGCCTTCGCCGTTCCGGCGCAGACCGCCGTCGCGGGTATAGCCGGAGTCGCCCGAGGGGAGCGTGACCTCGAGATATCCCTCGCCCTCGATTGCGACATCGAGATCGTTGCCGGTCTGTTTCAGCGCGCCTTGGGCGAGCATTGGTGCAACGGATGTCGGCCGTACGCCGAGTCCGAGCTGGATACCGGTGGGAAGAACTGTGCCGTCGGACGCGTTTATTGAGCCGGGCCTTTCCATCTGCTGGTAGTGTAGATCGGCGAACTCCGCCCGGCGCGCGTTGAAAGCTGTAGTGCTCATGTTGGCGAGGTTGTTGGCGATGACCTCGACACGGAGCTGCTGGGCGGCCATGCCCGTGGCGGCGATTTTCAGGGGACGCATAGTAGGGCTCCTTCGTTACGCGCTGCCGAGGGTTCGGATGACCGAGCGGATGCGCTCATCTTCCTTGCCGAGGAAGTTGCCACCCTTTTCATAGGCGCGCTGCACTTCGATCAGTCGGGTGATTTCGGAGATCGGATCGACGTTGGACTCCTCAAGAAATCCCTGCAGGATCTGGCCGTTCTCGATCGCCTCAATGCCGCCGTTAGCCCGGAAGCTGGTATCCCCAGCGCGCTGGAGGCCGTTGGGATCGGCAGCTCGGTACAGGCCCAGTTGGGTCACGGGAAACCCGTCGATGCTGAGGGTTCCGTCGCCGGACAGGGTGACGTCTACCGCCCCGGGCGGGATCGGCACAGGTGCCCCGCCGGCATCGAGCAGCAGATGGCCCACGGGCGTTGCGAGATCACCGTTGGCATCCGGCGCGAACGCGCCCGCCCGGGTCAGCCGAGGACCGTCCTCGGTCTGGATCTGGAAGTACCCCTCGCCGGCAATGGCGAAATCGAAGCGACCACCAGTATTGCGGTGGCCGCCAAAGGAGGTGTCGGTAAAGCGCCCTTCGGCGCGCGCCATGGAGAGCGACGTGTTCGGGTCCTCAAGCGCGGTGACATACTCTGCAAAGAGTACGCCTTCGCGCTGGAACCCGATGGTGGACGCGTTGGCGATGTTGTTGGCGAGCGCCTGTAGCTCGGCTTTGAGCCCAGATTGGCGCGTGAGAGTGGCGTAGGCTGCGTTTTCCATCTTAGGACCCGACCACGAGCGGAATGATGGTGTCGGTGAAGTACTCCGTCAGCGACGTGGTCATGAAGGCCATGCTGATCCAGAACGCGATGATCATGGCCAGAAGCTTCGGCACGAAGGTCAGCGTCATTTCCTGGATCGACGTCAGTGCCTGGAACAGCCCGACGATGAGCCCTGCGGCCAGCGCCACGGTCAGGATCGGCATGGAGATCACCACCGCGATCCAGAGACCCTGCCGCAGCGTGTCGTAGAACTGTACTTCGTTCATGACTCAGACCGGCATCCGCAGGATTTCCTGGTAGGCCTCGACGACCTTGTTGCGCACCGTCACCGCGGTCTCGACCGCGAGCTGGGATTGTGCCAGCGCGTCGACCAGGGCGTGGGGATCGGCATCACCGGTCAGAGTCGCGGCTGCCGTCGTCTCGGCCCTTTGCAAGGTGGCCGCGAAACTGTCCGCCGCCCGCCCAGCGACCGCCGCGACACCCTCGCCGGTCGTTTCGGGGCGCAGCGCGGCCTGGGCAGTGGCGTAGCTGCGGCTGGCAAGTCCTGTTGCGATGTCCATTCTGGACCCTCCTTAACGCTTGAGCAGTTCGAGCAGTGCGCCGGACATTTTCCGGGCCTGGTCGAACATCTTCAGGTTGGCTTCATAGCTGCGCTGCGCCTCACGGCTGTCAGCGATCTCCACCGTCAGGTTGACGTTGGAGCCGTCATAGTGACCGGTTTCGTCGGCCAGCGGATGGCTGGGATCGTAGATCAGCTGCAGTTCGCTGCGGTCGAGGCGCACCCGACCCGTGCTGACATAGGTCGCGTCGCTGTCCGGAGCGCGCTCCGTCTGAAAGGTCACTGTCTTGCGCTGGTATCCGGGCGTATCGACATTGGCGATGTTCTCGGCGACATGGCGCAGGCGGGTGGCCTGGGCCCGCATGCCGCTGGAGGAAATCGCGAGGCTCTGCATGAGATCGGACATCGCAGGCGCCCTCAGCGTCCGAGCGCTGCGCGGAGCAGCTTCAGCCCGCTGCCATAGACGGACAGCGCGAGGTCATGGTTACGTTTGATTTCGCTGGCGCGGATCATCTCCGTTTCGATCGACACCGTGTTGCCGTTGGGAGAGGCGTTGCCGGCGAGCGGGTCGGGCCGTGCATCGGGCGTCGCCCCGCCAAGGCCGGTCCGGAAATGCGCCGGATGCACGGTGCGCAGCCCGCTATCGTCGCGCGGGGCGCGGTAGACCTCGGCGAAAGGCGGCAAGTCGCGCGCCTTGTAGCCCGGCGTGTCCGCGTGGGCCATATTCTCCGCTGTAACGGTCTGGCGAGCGACAGCATGTTCCGCTTTCGCCGTCGCCAACCTGAACAGACTCAGGTCGCTGTGCATCGGGGCTTCTCCCTCGACTATGTTCAACCGCTGCTTAACCGTGATTCGTTTAAGAAAGCGTTGTTCATGCCTTGTTCTCATCTGGAGAGGCCCCCGTGACCACCATGGAACTGACGGCGCTGAGCGCCGGATTGCGCGACCTCAACCCCTTGCGAAAGATCGGACGTATCGCGCGTATCTGCGACGGCCGGGTGGAGGTGACGGGGCTCGACGGGATCGCGGCACTGGGCGATCAGGTCGAAATGCAGGGACCCCAGGGCGCCAGCATGCGCGGCGAGATCATGCGGATCGATCCCGATTGCGTCCATGTCGTGCCGGAAGGCGATCTCGAAGGGTTCACCGTACATATGCCTGCAGTGCTAAAGGGGCCCTTCCGCCTTGCACCCTGCGACGCCTGGATCGGCCGGATCCTCGACAGCGCGGGACGTCCGCTGGACGGGCGCCCTGCGCCGCGCGGCTCCGAAGCGCGCACTATTCAGGCCGCCCCGCCGCTTGCCGGTCAACGCCGCGCGCTCGGCGCCCGACTGGAGGCCGGCGTTGCGGTGTTCAATACGCTCCTGCCCCTGGTGCGCGGCCAACGGATCGGGCTCTTTGCCGGATCCGGCGTCGGCAAATCCACGCTGCTGGGCAGCTTCGCCCGCCAAATCGAGGCCGATGTCGTGGTGCTGGCCCTTGTGGGCGAACGGGGGCGCGAACTGCGCGCCTTTGCCGAGGATGTGCTGGGCCCCGACGGGCTCGCGCGTTCGGTGATCATTACCGAGACCTCGGACAAATCACCCTTGGAACGCTCGCGCGCCGCCCTCTCCGCGATGACCGTGGCGGAGCATTTCCGCGATGCCGGGAAACAGGTCCTGCTGCTGATCGATTCGGTCTCGCGCCATGCCGAGGCCTACCGCGAACTGCGCCTGACCTTGGGCGAACCGGCGAGTTTTCGGGGCTACCCGCCCTCCCTCGCCCACCGGCTGATGTCGCTGGCCGAACGGGCCGGACCGGGAGTTGACGGCACGGGCGACATCACGGCCGTCTTTTCGGTCCTGGTCCAGGGCGACGACATGCAGGAGCCGGTCGCCGATCTGTTGCGCGGGGTGCTGGACGGGCACACGGTTCTCGACCGCCGTATCGCGGAGCGGGGCCGTTTTCCCGCCGTCGACCTGCTGCGTTCAGTCTCGCGCAGTCTTCCCGCTGCCGCCTCGGAGGAGGAAAACGCACTGATCTCCGACGCCCGGGCGCTCCTTGGCACCTATGACAGGGCGGAGCTGATGATCCAATCGGGGCTCTATACCGCGGGCTCCGACCCGGCAATCGACCGTGCGGTCGCGCGCTGGCCGGCGCTTGACGGGTTTCTCGCCGGGACCGGCCCGGAGCCCGTGTCCGAAAGCTTCGACCGTCTGCGCACGATCATGGGCTGAGCCGGGCCAAGATCGCGCCCGGTTTTTCTTTGCGGCGCGACGCATTACTGTCTGCTCGACGCCGCAAAGGAGCCGCCCATGCCCGAGATCAACCCGATCCGCGAAACCGACGCAGAGGCGCGCGCGCTCGGCCGCCGTCTGCTTGACGAGGCGCGGTTCGGCGCGCTTGCGGTGCGCGAATCGGGGACCGGGGTACCCCATGTCACCCGCATCGCCGTGGCGCGGGCGCCCGATGGCGAGCCTCTGACGCTCATCTCTGACCTCTCGACGCATACCCGAGCGCTCAAGGTCGATCCCGTCTGTTCGCTGCTGGTGGGCGAGCCTGGCGATCGCGGCGATCCCTTGACCCATCCCCGCATGACGCTGGTCTGCAAGGCGATCTTCACGCCCCATGCCGATCCCGGCTATGCCCCGCTCAAGGCGCACTATCTGCAGACCCACCCGAAGGCAAAGCTCTATATCGATTTTGCCGATTTCAGCTTTGCGACGCTAAACGTGACGCGCGCGGATCTCAATGGCGGGTTCGGCAAGGCTTTTCAGCTCACGCCGGCCGATTTCGGCCTGGCCGGCGGGTGACGCTCATGCCCCGACGGCGGGCGCAACACGGATCTGGACGCCGTTGATCTGCCAACCGCCCCCGCCGCGCACCATCTGGTAATCGAGCAGCCAGGGCACGCCCTTGGCGTCGCGCACCAGCACCTGCTGGATGGTGGAGCCGCCATCCTGACGCAGGTCGAGGAACTCCACATCGGACGGGCGCCAGACCATCGGATAGCCCTGGCGCACCATCTGGCCAAACCGCTCGGGCGTGCCGAAGATCCCGCGGATGCCGGGCGAGGCATAGTCAAATGCAGCGGCGAAATCATCGGCCTGAAATGCGGTGATCTGCGCACCGATCACCTTTTCTATGGCGGTCGCATCGGCCTCCTCAGCCTCCGAGATCACCGCACAAAATGTCGCGGTGCCCGCCAGAACCGCAGTCAAAAACGTTCTACGCATACAAAATTCCCTACCTATTCGGCTGTGAACATTAGGGGACCGGGGGCCAAGGTCAATCCGCAGGCGCACCATCTGCCAGCGCCCCGGCAAGGCCAGCCTCGATCAAAGCGATTGTTTCCTCAGTGCCATATAATGCCACGAAACCGCCGAAACGTGGTCCCTGACTGGCACCGAGCAGCACCTCGTAGAGTGCCCGAAACCAGTCGCGGAGCGGGTCGAACCCATGGGCCTTGCCCACGGCAAACACCTGCGATTGCAGCGCTTCGGCATCCGCGCCGCCCTTCCAGCCGCGCAGGCGGTCGGCCAGATCGGTCAAGGCCGCGCGTTCGCGGTCATCGGGCAGCCGGTAGGTCTTCGCCGGCTTCACGAAGTCGTTGTAATACTGGACCGCATAGCCGGCGGCGGCGTCGAGCCCCGGGTGCGTTTCGGGCGAAGCCTCCGGCGCATAACGGCGGATAAAGCCCCAAAGCCCCTCGGCATCCTCCGCCGAGGCCACACTGGCCAGGTTCAGAAGCATCGCGAAGGGCACGACCATGTCGCTCGCCGGCACGTTGCCCCCGTGGATATGGCGCACGGGATTGGCCAGCTGCGCCTTCAGATCCTGGTCGGGATAGGCGCGCAGCTGCTGGTGGTATTCGTCCACCGCCTTGGGGATCACGTCGAAATAGAGCCGCTTGGCTGTCTTCGGCTTCTGATACATGAAATACTGCAGGCTCTCGGGCGCGGCATAGGTCAGCCAATCCTCCATCGACAGGCCATTGCCCTTGGATTTGGAGATCTTCTGGCCATGCTCATCATTGAAGAGCTCATAGGTCAGGGCCTCGGGCGGACGCTTGCCCAGGGCGCGGCAGATCTTGGTCGACTGCGTCACGCTGTCGATCAGATCCTTGCCTGACATCTCATAGTCGACGCCGAGCGCCGCCCAGCGGAGCGCCCAGTCGGGCTTCCACTGCATCTTCACATGCCCTCCTGTGACGGGCACCTCCATACGCTCGCCATCGGGCTCTTGATAGACGATGGTGCCCTTCGCAACATTGCGCTCCAGCGTCGGGACCTGCAGCACGTGGCCGGTTTTCGGGCTGATCGGCAGGAAACAGGAATAGGTCTCGCGCCGTTCCGGGCCGAGCGTCGGCAGCATGATCTCCTGGATCTTGTCGAACCGCTCCAGCGCCACCAGCAGCATCTCGTCGAAACGGCCTGAGGTGTAATACTCCGTCGCACTGGCGAATTCATACTCAAAGCCGAAACTGTCCAGAAAGTCGCACAGTCGCGCGTTGTTATGCTGGGCAAAGCCCGCATGGGTCCCGAACGGATCCCGTACGCGCGTCAGCGGCAGGTTCAGGTCATGGGCCAGCTCCGCCTGATTGGGGACATTGCCAGGCACTTTGCGTAGTCCGTCCATATCGTCAGAAAAGCAGATCAGCTTGGTCGGAATGTCGCTCAGCATCTCAAAGGCGCGGCGCACCATCGTGGTGCGTGCAACCTCCCCGAAGGTACCGATATGAGGCAGACCACTCGGCCCGTAGCCGGTCTGGAACAGCACGTGGCCCTTGTCCGGCGGCGCTTTCTCATAGCGCTTCAGGATCCGCCGCGCCTCCTCGAAGGGCCAGGCCCTGGATTGAAGTGCGGCATCGATGAGATCGGACATAGGGGCGGCTCCACTGGCGGGCCGTGGTCGCTTATTGTGCCGGCTCGCGGCGGTCAACCGCTGCAGGGTTCGGCGCTCTGCGTGCGAAACGACGAAAACGTTGCGTCGGAGCCCCCTTTCATGGCGGCCACATGCGCCATAGCCGCCCATACCACCTTGGCATCCCTTGCTGCCGCAGCGTCCCTGCCGTAGCGTCCGGACGCCGCACCAGGCGGCGTGACTACCAGGATCGAAAAATCGTGTCTGACATCGCACCGACATCGCTGACCCCGCAGGATAGCCTGGCGGCCATCATGGTCGCCGTTTCCGCCTCGGACGAAACCATCCGCACGGCCGAACTGATCAAGATCGAGGATATCGTGAACCACCTGCCTGTGTTTTCGGGCTACGATATCGACCGGCTGAAGCCCGTCAGCCAGACGGTTTTTGACCTGCTCGAGGAAGAGGACGGGCTGGATGCGCTCTTCGGTCTGATCCGCGACGCCTTGCCGGAGCGGCTCTGGGAAACCGCCTACGCGCTGGCCTGTGACGTGGCTGCTGCCGACGGCACGCTGAACGAGTCCGAGTTGCGTCTGCTGGAGGAGATTCGCCACGAGCTGTCGATCGATCGGCTCCATGCGGCCGGGATCGAGCGCGGCGCAAGAGCGCGGCACCTCACGATGTGAGGCGCGCCCGGGCGCTTACGCGGATCATGCCAAGCCTGCCCAGATCCGACAGAGATCGAACTGCATCTGACGCGACCGCCGGCTCCAGACCGCGGTCCCGGCCGGCGCCTCGCGATCATCCGGAGCCACGGCGGCCCGCCGTACCGGCGCATCGGTGAGGATGGCAAAGGCCAGATCGCGCCCGCGCCGCGTGCGGATGTAGCCCGTCAGCGCGCTGACGAAATTCAGGGTCCCGGTTTTGGCGCGGAGCTGCATCGGCTCCGGCGCGCCGGCCTCGTCGGTCAGGGTGATCTCGCGCAGCACCGGCGCCAGCGGACCCTCGGGGCCGAGCGTCACGAGTGCGGCCACCATGTCGCGCGCCGTCACCCGCGACAGGCCGGAAAGGCCCGAATGATCCACAAACCGGCTGTCGCGCATCCCAAGCGCCTCACGTGCCCAGCCGGTCATCGCCGCGGCGGACGCGGGCAGGCTGACGGGCGGCACGCCATCCTGTTTCGCTGCCGTCGCCGACAGTCCCACGGTTTCGGCGGTCAGGTTCGTGGAATAACGCAGGAGCCCGCGCAGCACCCGCGTCAGCGGATCGCCGACCTGCGTGGCGAGCACGGCGCCTTGCGGTGGCGCGTCCAGCGCCACGGCCCGCGGCAGCTCGATCCCAAGCGCACGGGCAAAGCTCTGGAACACTTCGGCCGCGTAATCCGCACTCTGGCGTACCGGCAGCCACCGCGTCCCCGCCGCGCCGAGCGCGCCTTCCGCGACCGACCAGCGCTCGAGCCCCGTGCTCGCATCATAATCATGGACGAAGACCGGCAGACGCCGCGGATCGGTGCGCGCCCGGATCACTGATACGGGGGGCACATGGACATTGGTGCGCGCATCCAGACTCAGGTCATGGGCCTCGCCGCGCGCCTGCCAGCCGAAATGCACCCGGTTGAAATTGAGGTTCAGCCCCGAGATCGAGGGATTGTAGCGCAGATGGTCGGGCTGAGCGGGATCAATCTCCCAGACATGGGGCAGCGCGCCGGACCAGGTCGCGAACCCACCCGCGACCTCGCGCAGCCCGGCATCATGGGCCGCTTCGGCCATGAAGGCGAGGTGATCGGTCGTCAGCAGCGCATCGCCGCCGCCGGCCAGAACCAAGTCGCCCTCAAGGCGCCCATTGCGGAGCGGCCCTGTCGCGATCAGACGCGTCACATAGCGGTGACCGGGCCCCAGATAGTCCAGCGCATAGGCCGCGGTGATCGATTTAGCCGTGCTCGCCGGTGGCATCGGTCGCTGCGGTTGACCGAGACCCAGCACCGCCCCTGTCCGTGCATCGGCCACGAGATAGCTCACCCGCCCGCCCAGCCGGGCCTCGGCGATCCGCGCCCGCGTAGCGTCCGCCAGCCGACCGGGGTCTTCGGCACCGGGACGCAGGCGCGGCACCGCGGAGCGGGGCGTGTTCGCCCCGGCTCCTGTTGCGGCGAGGGCCAGGCCAGAGGCGAGTACGGCGCGTCGGGTCAGATCGGACATTGGCTCAGATGACCCAAGCGCGGCGCGGTCCGCAAGACTCCGCGCGCATACGATCTCGCGAGGAAACCGCAAATGTGACTCAACTCGTCACCACCCCGCGCCCGGCCCGCCGGGATGCGGCAGGGAGCGGGGGCGACGCGCCAGTCGGGGCTCGATGCCCCGGCCCGGCGCCCCCCTTACCGCCGCCAGCTGCCGCTATGCCGGATTTCCGTGGAGGAGATATCGACCATAGGCACCGGCAGATAACACCAGGCCGGCGGCACGGCATTGGCGAGCCGATGGGCCGCGGAGGGTGGAATGCGGTCGCCCCGGAACAGCCGGGCGGCCCGGGCGGTCCGTGCCCAGACGGGCATCCCCGGCCGCGCCAGAACCCCTACCGGGACACGTGCCAGTATCGTCGGCCAACGTTCCCAGCGGTGCAACCCGGCCAGATTGTCCGCCCCCATCAGCCAGACGAAGCGCACGCCGGGATAGATCCGCTGCAAGGCCTCGATCGTCTCGGCGGTATAGCGCGTGCCCAGTCGCGCCTCGATATCGGTGACGGTTACGCGCGGATCGCTCAGCAGCGCCCGCGCCGCGGCGATCCGGCGTGCCATCGGGGCGGGACCTTCGGCCTTCAGCGGATTGCCGGGGCTGACGAGCCACCAAACCCGGTCCAGTCCGAACCGTTTCAGCGCCTCCGCGGTGATATGGACATGGCCGCGATGGGCTGGATCGAACGACCCGCCGAGCAGCCCGATGGCCTGCCCAGCCCGCGCGGCCGGAAAGCCTGCCCGCATACCCCGGCTCCCTTTCCGCCGTTTCCGAAACCCGAATAGCCCGCGGCGCCGCAGGGATGCAAACCGAACCGCGGCCAGCGGGTCGCTTCGCGCACCAGGGGCTTGGACCGATGCGCGAGGTACGTCATCCTGACCCCACGCCTTTTACAGCCCGAACCGCCGGAGACCGCCATGCCCCCGAACGTACCCCCGATCCGCACCACGCTAACCGCCTCGGCTCTCGCCCTGCTGCTGGCCAGCACTGCCTTGGCGCAGGAGGCTGCCGACGCCGTCGCGCCCGAGGCCGCCTTTTCCGGCGGCGCCGCTTCGCTGAGCGAGGCCGGAGCCGCCTCCCTTGCGGCCAAATCCGCCGGCACCCCGGTCGAGGCCGCCACCTGGATGGTCGCCGCTGCGAACCCCCTCGCCGTGGAGGCCGGCGCCGCGGTCCTGGCCGACGGCGGCAGTGCAGCCGACGCCATGGTCGCCGTTCAGTCGGTGCTGGGACTGGTGGAGCCGCAAAGTTCCGGCCTCGGCGGCGGCGCCTTTCTGGTCTGGTACGATGCGGATAGCGGCGAAGTCACCACGCTCGACGGGCGCGAAACTGCCCCCGCCGCGGTGACGCCGACGCTCTTTCAGACCGAAAACGGTGAACCGATGCAGTTCTTCGACGCCGTCGTCGGCGGGCGCTCGGTCGGCGTGCCGGGCACCCCGGCGCTGCTGCAGGCGGCCCACGACCGCTGGGGGCGAAGCGATTGGGCCGGGCTT
>JBCDBB010000038.1:0-26180 GCA_039184415.1 Pseudomonadota bacterium | reverse complement strand
GAGGAATGGCAGGTCCATGGCGGCGGCTTTTATCATATCCAGAAGTACAGCGTGGCACCGGAGCGGATGCCCGAGGATCTGATCTGGTTCAAATGGGAAAGCTACGCCACCTGGTTGTCGGGCTTCGCGCTTCTGGTGCTGATCTACTATCTCGGGGCGGAGCTCTATCTGATCGATCCGAACGTCGCCGATCTGCCGGTCTGGGGCGCGATTGCGATCTCGCTGGGCTCGCTGGGGTTTGGCTGGCTGGCCTATGACGCGATCTGCAAATCGCGCTTCGGCGAAGACAACACCAAGCTGATGATGGGGCTCTATCTGATCCTTGTGGCCATGGCTTGGGGCTACACACAGGTCTTTTCGGGCCGAGCGGCGCTGCTGCATCTGGGCGCTTTCACGGCGACGATCATGTCGGCCAATGTCTTCTTCATCATCATTCCGAACCAGAAGATCGTGGTCGCCGATCTCAGGGCGGGCCGCACACCGGACCCGAAGTACGGCGTGATCGCCAAGCAGCGCAGCACCCACAACAACTACCTGACATTGCCGGTATTGTTCCTGATGCTGTCCAATCATTACCCGTTGGCCTTTGCCAGCGAGTATAACTGGCTGATCGCCAGTCTCGTCTTCCTCATGGGCGTCACGATCCGGCATTTCTTCAACACGATGCATGCGCGCAAGGGCATGCCCTGGTGGACATGGGGGGCGACCGCGGCGCTCTTTCTGGCCATCATGGCCCTGTCGCTGGCCCCGATGAGCTTTCGCGGCGGCACATTCGAGACCGAGATCACCATGCTGACGCCGCAGCAGGCACGATTTGCAGAAGCGGACGGGTTCACCGAGGTCACGGACATCGTACTAGGGCGCTGCTCGATGTGCCATGGCGAGTATCCCGGCTGGGATGGGATCACCCACGCGCCGAAGGGCGTCGTGCTCGACAGCGAATATGCCGTCGCGACCCACGCGCGCGAGATCTACCTGCAGTCGGGCGTGACCCATGCCATGCCACCGGGCAACCTTACATGGATGGAGGATGCGGAGCGTGACGCGATCGTGCACTGGTACAGGACAGCGGCGCGCTAGGCCACCAGTCGATCAGAACTGCCGGTTCAGTCCCACCCGCACCGCCGTCTCGGTATAGCTGAAGGCGCTGATGCCGCTGTCGACGCGCTCATACTCCGCTTCCACGAAGGGCGAGAACCCTCCGGCAATGAACAGATCTGACTTCTCTATGCGCAGCGACGCTTCCCATCTGTCCTCGTCTGGATTTCCGGTAAAGATCGGGTTGGGATCGGTGAAGTCCCTGCGTGACCAGGACAGTTCGGGGGAGATTTCAAGCCCGAATCGCGCATCGTACTGACCGAAGAGCAACAGTCCGTAGCTGTTGTAGCCTTCGAAGCCGGCCTCGACGTTCCTGACTTCGCCGAAGGCCGAGATGCCGATGATGCCGCGGCCTCCGAACCCTTGTCGGACACCGATTTGCCAGAAGGTGGCGGACCCGTCGAGATCGTCCGTTTGCCGGTTATTGACGGAAAATGCGGACAGGGCGGCAAAGACGGAGCCTCCGGTCGCGTTCCGTCGTTCCAATGCCGCTTCCAGTCCCGACCTTTCTTCCCACTTGCGATCGCGCAGATCCCTGCGATCGACCACGGCTGAAAGCGAATAGGTTGTTCGCGGCGCCGTGAACTGTGCGCCGCCACGCAGGCCGACAGTACTGTCCCTGAGAGCCTTGTTCTCCACCGCGTCGATGTCGAAAAAGAGCTCGCCGAAGCCGATCACCGAGGCATTGCTCAGTTGTGCGACCCGGCGGCGAAACTGTGCCGCCCCGATGATCTCAAGCCCCAACTCGGTGTCTCCGTCCCGGTCGAGCGTGAAGGGAAGGATGGCGTCGCCGAAACGGAGATCGAGCGTGTCGGTACGAAAGCGCCGCGTATCGCCGATCTCGGCGAGCGCGATGCTCAAATCCCAGTCGAACCCGCGGCGTGCGTCGATGGCGCGGATGAACCGCAGCACATTCCGGCGTACCGGTTCCGGCAGGTCCGCAGATAGAACGGTAAAAAACTCGGACCGCGCCCGCTGCCACCGTTCGGCAAAGAAATAGGCGCGCGCAAGTTCCAACCGGACCCTGATAAGTCCGGGATCCTGTGCCAGGATGCTCTGAAAGATCGGGATGGCGTCCGCAGGTCGCCCTGCGTCAAGCGCCGCCAAACCTGCGAGAAAACGACGCTCGATCTCGAGCGCATCTTGTGCGGCGCCTTGAGTTTGGGTCTGGCCTAGCGCTGGCGCACCTTGACCGCCAAAGACGGTAAGGCTCACAAGCAGGGCAAAAACACAGTGCTTCACCCTAAAGAGTCGCTTTCGCCGGCGAAGGGCGCGTGCCGTTTCAACTGTTTGCCGGCAGTTTCCGGAAGTCAGCGTGCCCCGCCGAAAGAGCCGGAGTATTGGGAATTCGCCGTTCCCGACATGGTGAACACCCCGCCGACCTCTTCAGCGGCGGGGCCATAGAACTTGCCTTGCGCAGTCCCGCTGAGGTCGAAGCCTGGGAAATCGTTCGCAATCGTCGCATCAAAACCCGAGCCTGTCACTTGCCCGTTGCCGGTGAAGTCATAGGCTGAGTCGAACCCAGACTCCCCAGTGTTGAGATCAGAAAAGGCGGTGTTTCTGCTTTCAATCGCGACATCGCGAAAGCCATTCGTCACGTCAACCTGAACTTCCGAAACCGTAATCCTCGTTGCTCCGATGTCATTGTCTCCGACGATACCGATCGACTCTCCGCGATAGGTCGCATCCGCGCTGGGCAGGTTACCTGATGGTGTCACGTTCCCAAAGCTTGCAAAGATGGTTGCCGGTGCCGCGTCATTGTCGTCAACCCACCCACCAAAGGTCGAGTGCTGTAGTTGAACGACGCCAGCTTCGTCGCCGATAACCTGTCCGTTCCTGACAAGAGCGCCATTCTGGTCGACGGAAAGGTTCGCTTCTGTAATTGGGCCGAACGGTCCGGCCGTGATCTCTCCGTTTTGTGCCTCACTCACCTCGACGGATGTCGAGAGCCCGTTTGAGG
This sequence comes from Pseudomonadota bacterium, assembly GCA_039184415.1. Classification (GTDB taxonomy): domain Bacteria; phylum Pseudomonadota; class Alphaproteobacteria; order Rhodobacterales; family Rhodobacteraceae; genus JANSYP01. The sequence continues at coordinate 23,122 of JBCDBB010000038.1, read as the reverse complement.
TTATGATTGGCCCAACTGGGAAGAAGGGAAGACCACCGCCTCCCCCGCCGCCGCAAGCACTCAATGCACACACTACACCTAAAGCCATAAATGATTTTTTCATTTCAATCCCCAGTTGTTCTATGCGACTCACATAATCCTAGTTCCTTGAGAAACGCCAGCGGGTTATCTGCTCATAGGACCGGCCGGGCCGCAGGACGATGGACGGAAAGCGCCGCTGGTTCGGTGCATCTGGCCATGCCTGCGCTTCAATGGCGAGACCTGCGTATGGCACATAACTGCGCCCATCATGGCCCGTGGCTCCGCCGGTCGCCAAGCCGTTCGCATCATAGAGCTGCAGGCCGGGTTCCGTCGTCTCGATTACCATTGCGATGCCGCTCTCACCTGTCAGTGTCAGCACGGGCGTCGGCTCGCGCCGCCGGTCTGCCAGACAAAGGTTCAGGTCGAGTTTGGCGTCGTCGCCGGGTGATAGCAGGTGTCCCTCGCGAAAATCGTACGGCGTACTGTCGATCGGCAGCACCTCGCCCGTGACCAGATCGCCGGGACTCGGCACGCAGTAGCGGTCCGCGGCGACCTGCAGCCGGTGCCCGGCATAGGTCTCCGTGCCGTCGAGGTTCCAGTAGCTGTGATTGGCGAAATTCACCCAAGTCGGCGCGTCGGTGGTGACGGCGACGCGCATCTCCAGCACACCGGGCTCGGTCAGGCTGAACCGCGCCGCGACGACCCGGTTTCCGGGAAACCCGCCCGTGCCGTCGCGCAAGCTCGTCTCGAACGTCACGGATGTCTCGTCCATTTCCGCGACATCCCAGACCAGGCGGTTCGTACCCGCTGATCCGCTGTGGCGGGTGTGCTTGCCGTCCTGATTGCGCTCGAAACTGTGGATTGTGCCGTCGAGTTCTGCCGCTCCGCCCGAAATGCGGTTGATCACCGGCCCGATCAGAGAGCCGCAGCTGCGCATCGGACCGGCATAGGCGGCCAGATCGTCGGTCCCGAGCGTCAGGCTGTGATCCACGCCCGCAAGCCGCACATCCTGCAGGATGCAGCCCAGCGACAGCAGCGCCACCGACAGCGTGCCATCCGAGAGCACGATCTGATGCACCTCGCGCCCGTCGGAAAGGCTTCCGAAAACGGCTTTTCCAGCAATCAGATGTCCCACCATGTCACTCCCGCAGGCTGAATGGTTTGCCCGGCCCATGTCACCGGACCGGGTCCGTAATTCAACCCAAAGCGATGACGCCCGTCCTCGCGCAGCCGGAAGCCCTCCGGGAGATCGTGGGTGGTGACACCGGCCGTGTCGCAGGCATGCCGAAGCAAACGGTTGCGCGCCTCGGCATCGGGCCACCCGGCGACATAGGTGAGCGCGCCTTTGCTGACGCAAGCGGCATGCCCGTCGCCCGTCCGTTCGACCGTGTCCAGGTCGGTCTCCAGATGCTCGACCCAGCGGTGAAAGGCGCCTCCATTGGCCAGAGGCACCGCGATGCCGGGCGGCAGGCTCTCCACCGCCGTGACTTTGGCATCGAGCCCTGGCAGTCCCGGCGGAAGCGGAATGGGGATGGACATCTCGGGTGTCTTTGAGCCTGTCCGCGGCCCGATCAGTGCGGTGCCTTGGAAGTCTCTGAGCGCGTCGGTCAGAGTTTTGGGCATGGCCGCGAGGCCCGGGATCAGCACGACCGCATAGTCGTCGATCCCGGCAGTGCGCGCATCGACGATATCCAGCGACAGGCCCAGTTCGCGGGCCGTGCGGTACCAGTCGAAGACCAGATCGAAATAGGTGAAGTCGGCCCCCTGAGGCTGTGTGTCCCAGGCCCAGGCGCTGGCATAGTCAAAGACCAGCGCGACAGGTGCGCGGGCGGGAGAGACATCCGGTAGCTGTCCGATCTCGCGTGCCACTTGTGCGCCTTCTGCCAGACCGGGCGCGGAGGCGCTGTCGGGCCGCAGGAGCCCGGCATGCATCTGTTCCTGCGCAAAAGGCGCTTGCCGCCAGCGGAAATACGCGACGGTCTCGGCGCCGTGGGCAAAGGCCTCCCAGGTCCATAGCCGGACCATGCCGGGCAGGGGCGCAGGGTTCCAGGGCGCCCAGTTCACCGGGCCGGGCTGCTGCTCCATCACCCACCAGCGGCCTCGTCCCACGGCGCGGTAGAGATCATGGTGGAAGGCCTGGAAATCGGGATCGCCCTGACGCAGGTAGCGCGCCTTGTGCGCGGCGGGCGCGTCCAGCCGGTCTGACAGGAAACCGATCGGATAGCTGTCCCAACTGGCGATATCGAGATCCGCGCCGGTGTCGAAATGATCGAACTCCAGCACCCGGCCCATGTAGTTGTGCAGGATCGGCGCGTCGGATCCGGCCCGGATCAGCGTGACCTGCGCGTGGTTGAACGCCGCTACCATGTCAGAGGAATAGCGCCGGAAGGCCATGACATGGGCGGGGTTCGGCTCTGTCACGGTGAGGTTGGGCAACTCGATCTGATCAAAGCGCTGATAGTCCATGGACCAGAACACATTGCCCCAGGCCGTGTTCAGCGCATCGACGCTGCCATAGCGATCGGCGAGCCAGCGGCGAAACCCGTCGCGGGCAGCCGTCGAATAGCTCAGTACCGAGTCATGGCAGCCATACTCATTGTCGGTCTGCCAGGCGATCAGATGCGCGTAGTGCCCGTAGCGGTCCACAAGCTTGGCGGTGATACGCTCGGCCTCGTGCCGGTAACCGGGATGGCTAAAGCAATAGTGCCGGCGCGAGCCGAAGCCGCGCGGGCGGCCCTCAGCATCGAGCGCCAGCATGTCCGGGTGCCGGTCCAGCATCCAGCGCGGTGGGGTGGCCGTCGGTGTCCCGAGGATCACCCCGAGGCCCGCGGCGCCCAGCGTGTCCATCGCCCTGTCGAGCCAGTCGAAGCGGAGTTCACCGGGGTAGGGTTCCAGCTTTGACCAGGCGAACTCGCCGATCCGCACCCGCGTGATGCCATGCTCGACCATGCGCGCGGCGTCTTCGGCCCATTGCTGCTCGGGCCAGTGTTCGGGGTAGTAGCAGACGCCGAGGCTTCGTTTCACAGCAACACCTTGTGTTCTGGCAGCCCCGGGACATCTGTCGGGGCGGAAAAGACTGCGCCCGATTGTGGCGCAGCGGCCAATGCGCTGTCCTCCATGTCTTCCCGCGCGCTGGTGACGAAGAGGGTCTGTACTCCATCGCCGCCGAAAGTCGGGCAGGACGGCTGCGGGACCGGGAGTTTCAGCTCTTCGATGCGCGTCCCCTCGTCACTGAACCTTACAACGCATCCAGACCCCCAGAGCGCGACCCAGAGGTGCCCCTCCGCATCGAAGACCGCACCATCGGGGTTCTCGCCGACTGCCCGCAGATCGATCCAGGGGGTCGGGTCGCCCACCGGCCATCCATCAGCGCCCAGCCGAACCCTCTGGATGACCCGTGTTCTGGTGTCGGCGAAACTGGCCATGTCGCCCTCGGGATGAAAGGCGATGGCGTTCGAGATCGTGATGCCGCGGAACAGGGTCCTCACCTCACCGCGGTAGTAGCGATGGATGGCGCCGATGCCTGGCTCAGCCTTCCTGCCCATCGTGCCGATCCAGAACCCGCCATATGGGTCGGCCCGTCCGTCATTGGACCGGGTCTCGGGCCGATCGGATTCCAAGGACGCAACGGGATCGGCACAGCCACTGACCAAGTCGAGCCGGAGAAGACCGCTACTCGATGCAACCAGAAGCGTATCGCGGTTGATCCAGCCCGCCGCCGAAACCGGTTTGTCGAAGTCCCAGCGTTGCTCTTCGTCCCCGTCGCGGCCGAGCATGCAATGTCCATGGATGTCGAACCAGAACAGCTGCCCGCGCTCGGGGTGCCACAGCGGGCCCTCGCCGAGTGCGCACAATCGCTCGTCATAGAGCTTCATCGCATCGCCATGTCGTAGGCCGTCACCAGATCCGCCGCTCGGGTCGTGATCTCGGCGACACTGCGCCCCGGCGCATAGAGGGCCGAACCGATGCCAAACCCTTGCGCTCCGGCGGTGCGCCAGTCGGCAAAGTGCTCCGGCCCCACACCGCCAACGGCATAGACCGCGGTCCCGGTAGGCAGAACCGCGTCCAAGGCTGCGAGACCGGCGGGGCCCATCTGGAAGGCGGGAAAGACCTTGAGACCGTCTGCACCTGCGGCCAGAGCAGCAAAGCACTCCGTCGCTGTGAAACAGCCCGGAAAGCTCTGCAGACCTGCGGTTTTGGTGGCACGGATCACCTCCGCGTCGCTGTTGGGAGACACGATGAGCTTGCCGCCGATCGCTGCGACCCGCGCGGCGTCTGCGCTCGTCAGAACGGTGCCCGCCCCGATCAGAGCGTCCTCTCCGAAGGCTTCGACCATCGCGGCGATGCTGTCGAACGGGTGAGGTGAATTCAGGGGCACTTCGATCCGGTCGATCCCGGCGGCAATCAGCGCTTCGGTCACGGGCAGAGCGTCCAGCGGTGTGATGCCCCGCAGAATGGCGATCAGGTGACGGCTCATGATGTCGGCTCCTTCAGAAGGGCGCGGGCGCGGATCAGTCCGGCACGGGTCATGGCGTCGGCATCGGCTAAGACCGTCGAAAGACCCTGGTTGGAGAGCGCCCTCATATAGGCGGCAGCTTGGTCGCCGGACCCGACAACCGCAACGGGCAAGCCAAGCCAATAGGGACGGGCGGCGGCAAGCTCCGCCCCGATCAGCTGGCCGGAGAGGCGCGCGCGCGTGACCGCCGGTGCGTTGCCTTGCAGCAGATGCCCGGCGCGCAGCCCAAAGAGCCGCGCGGCCAGCTTTTGCGGATAGGCCAGCCCGTCCGCGACCGCCGCATCGAACGCATCATCGTCCCAGCCGGGCGCGTCCAGCGAATGCCGCAGCACGGTGTGCCCCTGAAGCGCAGCAAAGAGTTCTCCGGTCATGAAAGTGAGGAAACTCACGACCTCGCCCGCAGAGATCTGCGCCCATTTGGTATGGGTTCCAGGCAAGCATAACACGCCGTCGAACTCCGGGTTGAGGCCGAGAAACCCCGCGATCTGGGTTTCCTCGCCGCGCATCACGTCGGGCGGGCTGTCCTGGCGCAGGCCGCAGACCACCCAGACCCTGAGCGCGGGATCCTGTGCCGCGGCCCGAACGGGTTCGGTCGCCACGGGCCTGCAGGGCACCGCGCGGTAGGGCGCCTCGACCCAGCCCTGCCGGGAGCCGACCATGCCGCAGGCGACCACGTCGAGCGGTGCGCTGGACACGCGCCATCCATCGATCAGCGCGCGGAGCGCCGGTTCGAACTCGTCCCGGTGGAGACCACCCATGCCAAGGTCGGACGCGGAACTGTCGCGAAGGGCTGCACCGTCCATGCGCCAAGCCCGCAACCGCGTGGTCCCCCAGTCGACGGCGATCCAGGGGTCCCCCGTGCTCATCCCGTCACCACGACGCCCCCGTCGACCGGCAGCAACTGTCCGGTGATCATCCGGCTGGCCGACGACGCAAGGAACAGCACCGGATCGACGATATCGGCGGGTTTGAGATGCTCCGGCAGGCATTGGCGCGCGAGATGGTCCGCCAACGCCTCGGGCGTGGCCCACATTTCAAGCTGCTTGTCGGTGAGCACCCAGCCCGGCGCGAGGGCGTTGACCCGAATGTTGTCGGGGCCAAACTCTCGAGCAAGCGATCGGCTGAGCGCTGTGATCGCACCGTTGGCCGCTGTGTAGGCCGGATAGCCGGCGTTCCCCATCAAATAGCTGATCGAGGAAATGTTCACGACCGACCCGCCCCCTGAGGCCTTCATCCCGGGGAGCACGGCTTGAACGGCAAAGAAATAGGCCTTGAGATTGATCGCCTGCGACCAGTCCCAGAACGTCTCGTCCACTTCATGTGTCTCGTGGCGTTTGTCGTTGGCAGCGTTGTTGACGAGGATAGTGACCGGCCCATGGGTTTGTTCCGCTGTCGCGAGCGCGTTCCGCAGACCCGCCGTATCTGTGATGTCGCAGTGCAGATCGAGCGGCCGGTTGCCGGTCTCGGCCTCCATCCGGTCGCAAAACGCGCTTGCGTCGGAGCGTTGAAGGATGGCGACCCTCGCGCCCTGACGCAGAAACCCTTCGGTCAGGGCTGCGCCGATACCCGAACCGCCGCCAGTGACGACGACGGAGGCTCCGGGGAGATCCTCGAACCGCGTGCTCATGCCGCCCGCCTGTCGCGGCACCAGTCCGGAAGCCAGTTGCCATGGGCCGCGATCAGATCATCGACCAGCGCCCGGATCTGGCGCAGGTCGAGTTCCGCGGCCGTGTGCGGGTCCATCATCGCGGCATGGTAAATGTGATCGCGGTTCTGGGTCATCAGCGCCTCCACGACCAGTTCCTGGACGTTGATCTGGCCGCGCATTATTGCGACGAGCTGGGGCGGAATATCCGTCACGCTTACCGGCGACACGCCATTGGCATCGACGAGGCAGGGCGTTTCAACCGCCGCACCGAGCGGGAGCTGCGGGATCTGACCCCGGTTCGGCAGGTTGCCGTAGATCCGTTGAGGGGTATCGGTGACGATGGCATTCATCACGTCGGCGGCGAACTCATGGCTGACGTCGGTCCCAAGTATCTCGTCCCGTTCGGCATCGGTCGCGGCTGATTTCAGAGCGTCGGCCCGGGCGCGCCATTCGGCCAACTGCTCTTCGCAGCGCGTGGGGTACTCGTCCAGCGGGATCGCAAACTGCTCGATCAGTTCAGGGCGGTCGCGTTTGATGAACCAGGGCACATATTCGGCCAGATGCTCCGAGCTCTCGGTGCAGAAGTACCCGAAATGGGACATGATCTCGTAGCGCACCTTGTTCTCGCAACGCGGCATCAGGAGTGGCGGCTTGGGCAGGCGCCCCGATGCGTATCCGTCGCGCAGGGCGGGGTAGAGGTCCCGGAAGGTGCCATCGGCCAGCGCTTCTTCGAGTCGCAAGAAAAACGCCACATGGTTCACGCCGCCTACGCGGTAGCGCAAGGATGCGGGGTCCAGATCCAGATCATGGGCCATCTCCGCGACCGTGTTCTGGACGGAGTGGCAAAGACCGACCTGCTTCAGTTCGGGATAGCGTGCCGACAGCGCCCAGGTGTTGATCGCCATCGGATTGACATATTGCAGTAACCAGGCGTCGGGGCAGAGACGGAGCATATCCTCCGCCAGTGTCCAGAGGTGGGGCACCGTACGCAGCCCGCGCATGATACCGCCGACCCCCAACGTGTCTCCGATGGTCTGGCGCAACCCATAGGCCTTGGGCACTTCGAAGTCCGTGACGGAGCAGGGACGGTAGCCGCCGATCTGGAAGGCGGTGATCACGAAATCCGCGCCGTCGAGCGCGGCGGCACGGTCGGTGGTCGTCGTCACGCGCGCCGGGGCGTCGGACCTGGCGATCAGGCGGCGCACGACGAGGGCGGACTCGGCCAACCGGGTCTCGTCAATGTCCATCAGCGCGATATCCGCCTCCGCCAGGGCCGGAAGCATCAGCGCATCTCCGATGATGTTGCGCATGAAGATCGTCGAACCCGCGCCGATGAAGGCAATCTTTACCATTCTGCGCCCCTCCGTGGCGGCGTTACTTGACGGCTCCGAGCGTCAGCCCGGCGATGAAGTGTTTCTGCATCGCAAAGAACATCAGTACCGGCGGCAGGGCGGCGACGATGCTGCCCGCGCTCATCAGGTGATAAGCCGCGCGATACTGCGCGTTAAAGCTGGTGATCCCGGCGGTCACCGGCTGGCTGTCGGCGCCCTGGGTCAGCACGATCGCCCAGAAATAGTCGTTCCAGATAAATGTGAAGATCAGCACCGACAGCGCCGCCAGCGCGGGCTTCATCAGCGGCAGCACGACATACCAGAAGATGCGCAACTCGCTGATGCCCTCGACCCGCGCGGCCTCGATCAGCTCGCGGGGCAGAGCCCGGATGAAGTTGCGCATGAAGAGCGTGCAGAAGCCGGTCTGGAAGGCGACATGGAAGAGCACGAGCCCCATCTTGGTGTCATAGAGCCCAAGCTGCAGGGTCAGATCGCGCACCGGCACCATGAGGATCTGGAACGGTACGAAGTTGCCGGCAACGAACATGAAGAAGATCAGCATGTTGCCCTGAAACCGGTAAACGCCGAGCGCAAAGCCGGTCATCGCCGAGAGCGCCACCGCGCCGATCACCGTGGGCACCGTGATCAGCACCGAGTTCATCAGGTAGCGCGGCATGTCCGAGCCGGTGAAGACCAGCGCATAATTCGACAGCGCATCGAAGGAGGACGGCCAGCCCCAGTAATTGCCGACGGCGAAATCGGTGTCGGGCCGGATCGAGAAGACGGCGACCGCCAGGAGCGGAAGGAGCCACATGATCAGGGCCAGCGGCAAGAGCGCCTGGTAGCCGATGCGGGCGCGTGTCCCGAGCTTTTCAACAGGTGTCGGAAACATCGCTCAACCCCCCCGCTCGTCGCGCCACATCTTCGCAAGGAAGAAGGCGATATAGACCAGCATGATCAGGAACAGCACCACGGCGATGGCCGCGCCATAGCCCATGCGGAACCCGTACTCGCTGAGCGCAACCTCGAACATGTAGAAGGCCAGCACGCGGCTTTCACCGAAAGGTCCGCCCTGGGTCATGACCGAGATCAGATCGAAGCTTCTGAGCGCGCCGATGATCGTGACGACAAAGGCGATGAAGGTCGCCGGGCGCAACTGCGGCAGCACGACATACCAGAGCATCTTCCAGCCTTTTGCTCCATCGAGCCGCCCGGCCTCGATCTGTTCGGGATCCACGGCGTTCAGCCCCGTCAGATAGAGGATCATGCAATAGGCCGTCTGCGGCCAGAGCCCGGCCAGGATGATCCCGTAGGTCACAGTGTATTCGTTGCCTAAAACGTTGATCGGACCCAGACCCACCGCGCCGATGATCGAGTTCAGCAGCCCGAAGGTCGGGTCGTAAAACCAGGTGAAGACCAGCCCCACCACGACCTGGCTGATCACGAAGGGAAAGAAAAAGAGCGACTTGTAGATACGGATCCCCATCACCGTCTGGTTCAGGAAAAGCGCGATGAAGAGGCCCGCAGGCACCGCCAGCAGATAGAGCACAAGCCAGATGACGTTGTTGCGCAGCGAGACGTAGAAGGCGTCGTCCCAGTAAAGCTCTTCGTAGTTGCGCAAGCCGATATACTCTGGCGTGCCGAGCCCGTCCCACTGGTAGAGCGAGAGGTAGAACGACTCGAAGATCGGGAAGATCACATAGACCGAGAAGAACAGAATGCCGGGTGCAAGAAACAGCGCCGGTGCGAGGCGTCGCTGGTTGCGCTGCCAGAAACTGGGCGATGCGGAAATGGCGGATGAATCGCTCACGGGTCGGATCCAGTGCTGATGATCAGGCTGGACGCGTCCCGGCGTGGTCAACCGGGGCGCGTGGCGGCAGAGCGGGCTCGGAGGCCCGCCCGTGCTCAGTAAATGCGTTGGCGTGCGCGCTCGAGCTGCTGGAGAATATCGTCGAGTTCGGCGGGCTTGACCATAAACTCTTGAAACCCTTCCATCGAGATCTTGGCCATTTCGGCCGGTGCGTCCCGATCCCAGAACTGGGCCACGCCGCCGGGGCTGTTCTCCGACAGCATTTCGAACCCTTCGATCAGGAACTTGTCCTCACCGACGGCACTACCGGAGTTCACCGGGAGTTGCCCGAGAGCATCGCCGCCATTGATCAGCGTCTGATTGTCCGGCGCCACCACGAAACGCAGGAACGCGCGGGCGGCGTCCTTGTTCTCCGCTCCGGACGGGATGTGGAATGTGTCGGTCGGCGCGTCTTCGGCCAGGGCAACCCCTTCGACGATGGTCGGGAACTGATAGAAGTCGAGCTTGGTGTCATCCAGCCCGGCTTCGCGCAGAGGCGCGACGGCAAAGTTCCCCATCAGATAACCGGCCGCATCACCCTGTGCCATGAAGGGTAGGGCCTCTTGCCAGCTATAGGCTGTGTGGTTGTCGATATAGGCGCCCATATCGATCAGTTCGCGCCAGTTGGCAAAGGTCGCCCGCACCCGATCGTCTGTCCAAGGGATCTCTCCATTCGCCAGCGCCATGTGAAAATCATAGCCGTTGGTGCGCATGTTGAGATAGTCGAACCAACCCGCCGCAGTCCAAAGGAACTTGGTCCCGATCGTAAAGCATTTGTGGCCGTTATCGAGCAGCGTCTGGCAGTTCGACTTGAAAGTCTCCCAGTCGGTCGGCTCGCTCAGGCCGTACTGGTCGTAGAGATCCTTCCGATAATACACGCCCCACTGGTAGTACGTGTAGGGCACGCCCCACTGTTTGCCGTCCAGAGTCATCGAGGTCTTGGTCGAGGCGAGCTCTGCGGACATTTCATCGTCCCAGAGGTCGCTCACGTCTTCCAGAAGCCCGGCTTCGACGTAGGGCGCCATACGATTGCCGGCATACCAGTTGGCGACATCCGGCGGATCGGCCTGAAGGAAGTTGCGGATCTGCGTCTTGTAGGCTTCCCGGTCGATGATATCGAGCTCGATCTCCAGATCTGGGTGCATCTCGCTGAACCGTTCCACCATGCCTTCCATCACGGCGCGGGGGGCCGGGTTGCTCATGTCCGATGCAATACGCAGCGTGCCAGTCAGCGGGTCGTCGCTGGCCGCAAGCGGGGTCGCAATCATCGTAGACAGGGCCAGCGCCGATAGCGGCGCGGTCATTAGGGTCCGCATGAAGTTCCTCCCAGAATGTTCCACTATGTGAGACGATGTTTCTTATATTGAAAAGCACACACCGACTCGCCTATGCTTGTCAACACTCGACTCGCCATCCAATGGCGGGAGGGCAGGGAGGACAGCGATGACGGAGGTGCGACCCCCGGGCGACGGGACGGTGGGCAAGGCGCTCGGCGTTCTGGACCGTGTGGCAGGCTTTGGCCGCCCGGCGCGCCTGGCGGAATTGCAAACGGTCTGTGGTCTGCCCAAGGCAACGCTCTACCGGTTGCTGCAGACCCTCGTCAGCCAGGGCATGCTGACCCACGACCCTGACACACAGACCTATGCGCTCGGCGTACGGTTGGTCCGGCTCGCGCACGCGGCCTGGACACAGTCGAGCCTTGCGCCACTAGCCCGCCAGCATCTCGACCGTCTGAGTGCCGAGACCGGGGACACGGTGCATCTCGCCCAGCTCGACGGGGCCCATGTGCTCTATGTCGACAAGCGCAACGCACGCCGCCCGGTGGATATGTTCAGTCAGGCCGGGCGCGTCGGACCGGCCTATTGCACCGGCGTGGGCAAGGCGATGCTGGCCTTCGCGGAGCCATCAGTGCTTGACCGGGTTCTGCCGCAGCAATCCTTCCACGGTTTCACGCCCTCAACGATCACCGATGAGGCTGCACTGAGGCAGGAGCTTGCGCAGATCCGGGCCGATGGCCACGCCTTCGACCGCGAAGAACATGAGCCCGGCATCATCTGCGTGGCCGTGCCGGTGCTGTCCTTGCGCGGGCGGTTGCTTGGCGGGCTCTCCATCACCGGATCGGTCACACGCTGCTCGCTGGACGGGCTGACTGATGAACTTCCGAAACTGACGGCGGCGGCGCAGGCCATCGCCGAGGATGTCGCAGCCTGGCGTTTTCCCGAAGCCGAGCCCGCGTCTTTAGCCGCAAATGAGGTCCCAAATGTCCGGAGTTGAACTGGAAAGCGTGATCAAGCGCTACGGCGCGACGCAAGTGATCCATGGTGTCGATCTGACGATCGAGGATGGCGAGTTCTGCGTCTTTGTCGGACCGTCTGGCTGCGGGAAATCTACTCTCCTGCGCATGGTCGCGGGGCTGGAGGAAACCTCCGACGGCGCGATTCGGATCGGGCAGCGCGACGTCACAGACGAAGACCCGGCGCGGCGCGGCGTGGCGATGGTGTTCCAGACCTATGCGCTCTACCCGCATATGACGGTAGCGGAAAACATGGGCTTCGGGCTCAAGATGACCGGCCATGCTGCCGATGAGATCAATTCGAAGGTTTCCGAGGCCAGCCGGATCCTCAAGCTCGACCCCTACCTGAAGCGCAAACCAAAGGCGCTTTCGGGCGGGCAGCGCCAGCGAGTCGCCATCGGTCGGGCCATTGTGCGCGGGCCGGAGGTGTTTCTCTTTGACGAACCGCTCAGCAATCTGGATGCCGAGTTGCGCGTCGAGATGCGGGTCGAGATTGCCCGCCTGCACCAGGATATCGGGGCTACAATGATCTACGTGACCCACGACCAGACCGAGGCGATGACCATGGCCGACAAGATTGTCGTGCTCCGTGACGGGCGGATCGAACAGGTCGGCGCGCCGATGGATCTCTACCGCGACCCCGACACGCGCTTCGTGGCGGGCTTCATCGGGGCACCTTCGATGAATTTCGTCGACGGGGTGGCCGGACCGGACGGCGTGTCCGCCCCGGGTCTGTCACCGGACGCGCTGCCGAACTCGGTCCGCGAGGGTCCCGTCACGCTTGGGATTCGGCCGGAGCATCTGGAACTCGGTGCAGGCGACACGCATCGCGTTGAACTGACGGAAGCCCTGGGTGGCGTGTCGCTGGCCCATGTCATCGGATCCGACGGCGCGAAACTGGTCGTGGAGGAACGAGGCGACAAGCGCTCCAAAGCCGGAGAGCATGTCGGGCTGGTCTTCGACCCGGCCCGAATCCTTGCCTTTGACCCCGAAAGCGGCGCGCGTCTGCGTTAGGCAGGAACACCGGACGGGCTCTGCCATCCCCCGGAGTGGCAGGCGCAACAGCGCCTGCGCGGCCCAACGGGAGGCGCCCGGCACGGGCATCGACGGGCGGGAGTACTGCCGACGCCGCGTTGCGCGTCAGTCTTCGCGGAGCGCTTCGACCTCGATGAGCACCTCGACCTCGTCGCCGACGATCCCGCCATCGACGGCATAGGTCATGCCGAAGTCGCTGCGGGTCACGGTACCGCGGGCGCTGACGCCAATTGTCTCTTTCTGATGCAGGAACGGATAGGGTGCGATCTTGTTCAGAGTGACATCCAGCACCAGCGGCAGGGACTGACCCAGGAGCGTCAGCGTCCCTTCCACCGTGCCCGTGTTGTCGCTGCTCGGTGTGCCGCCATCGGCCGTAAAGGTGATCTCCGGGAAGGTCGCGGCATCCAGGAAATCCTTGCCGCGCACATGGCCGTCGCGTGCCGCGCTGAAGGATTCAATGCTTTCCGCACCAACGCGCGCCGACAGCTCGGACAGCGTTTGTGTCTCATCGTCATAGACGAAGCTGCCGCTGACATCAGTGAACTGAAGCAGCGTCTTGGCGAAGCCGAGATGATCTACCATCAGCGCAACGACCGTGTGCTCGGGATCGATCACATAAGTGGCGGGATCCGCCATTGCCGGCGCTGCTCCTTGCGCAGCCGGGAACAGAAGAACACCGACGAAGACGGAGCGGTGCATGCGAAGCGTCCCTAGGTGATGGTCAGAGGCCCTAAAAGGTGGCCGCCTTGGCCGGGGTTTCAATCCCGTCGAACGCGATCTCCTGCGCGGCGCGGTCCTCGGGGATGTCGAAGAGCCCGATCCGCCGCGACCATGCCCCGAGCGCGGGATGCGTGCTCAGCACCGCCAGGGGGATTGCCCCGCCCAGAGAAATGATGATCGGGGCAGCAAAGATCAGCGCCCAGGGCACCGTGAGCCCGATATAGAGGCCGAATGCCGTGCCGGCGAGCGTCTGGGGCCAGAGCGCCCGGGCCGCTTCCGACCAGGCAAGCCGCGTGCGGTCCCTCTGCTGCGCGTCCCAGCGGATACGCCGGCCCATCATCATCCCGATGACAAAAATCGTGATCGCCAGCGCAACCGCGGGCGCGATGAGCATGCCGAAGATGATCTCGCAAAGCCCGCCGGCCAGCAGCCTCAGACGCCCGCCATAGCGGCGGCTTTCCGAACTGCTGACGAGCACCTGGGCCAGCCCCATCAGTTTTGGCATCAGTGTGACCGACATGATCACGGCGAAGAATGTCAGACCCTGCGCCAGCGGGATGACGCTGATCTGGTCGGTGCCGCCCACCAGACCGGCCGTCAGAGCGAGGAACAGAAACCATGCAGGCGCGCCGACATACATCATGATCGCCAGACCGATCTGTACCCGGCTGACCGGCAGCAGGCCCGGCATCCTCAACAGACGCAGATACTGGAAGTTGCCGTTGCACCAACGCAATTCGCGCTTGATGAAGTCGGGCAGGCTTGGCGGATTGTCCTCGAAACTCTGATCCTCGACGGGCAGCACGCGAACCTCATAGCCGGCGCGCCGCATCATCGAGGCCTCGATCTGGTCGTGGGACAGAACATCGCCAGCCAGCGGTCCGCGCCCCTCGATCTGGGGCAGGCGGCAATTCTGACGGAACGCCTGACAGCGGATCAGAGCGTTATGGCCCCAGTAGGGCCCGCAATCGCCCTGCCACCAGGCGGACCCTAGCGTGTAGGCGCGCATCCCATGGCGCATCCCGAACTGGAATGCGCGGGTGAAAAAGGTGCGCGACGGCGTACCGACTACCAGACCCTGCAGGATGCCGATTTCGGGGGAGGCTTCCATCACCCGCACCAGGCGCAGGATCGCGGAGGGGCCCATCATGCTGTCCGCGTCGAGGGGCAGGTAAAATTCGTACTCGTCGCCGCAACGATCGAGGAACTCCATGATATTTCCAGCTTTGAAGCCGGCATTGTCGGTGCGGCAGCGGTAGTGGATGCGCGCATCGGGCGAGCGTGCCCGCCAGGCCGCGACGGCGCCGGCCTCATCGGCGGTGATCGCGGGGTCATCGCTGTCGCTAAGCAGGTGAAAATCGAACTGGTCGGCCCATTGGGTCCGGTTCAACCCCAACTGGATGCGTTCCAGACGCCGGACCGCCTGGGCGACGTTTTCATTCCGGACTGCCATGACGATGGCGACGCGGCTCTGGATTGGCGCGTCGGACCGTTCGCGTGCAAGCGCAGGCGTGACCTTCGCGCCGGGCTCCGCGTAGCGCCAGTCGAGCAGAAAGCCGATGATCCCGTTCCAGAACCCTACGGCAAGCCAGGGCAGAGTGGCTGTAAACGCGACCAGCATCGCGCCCTCGATCAGGGTGATCCCGCCATGGTGCATGAGCCAAGCAAGCGCCCCGACCAGACCCGCGACAGTGGCGAGCGTCAGCGCGAGAAAGACAAGCCTGCGCCGGCGAAGATGCCCCGGGGCGGGCTGACCGAAGACGGGGCCCGGGGCCCAATCGTCGCGGACGCTGGCCTTGGGTTCGATTTGAAGTGCAGCGTCAGTCATACGCAGGTACTCATAGCAGGGTCGGCGGGCGACCGGTGGGGAGCGGGTGTTTGCATCCGCAGAATATTGAAGCGGTCTAAACGAAATCAATGTGATCACACAGTGACATTATGGTGCGCGGCGAAAGTTTGCCAAACACGCGCCCGGGAAGTAGAGGGCACATCGGCGTGATCGGGCAAGCTGCCGTCTTTGCGGTCCCGGGCGATCCGGACACTCGCACTGGCGGATATATCTATGAAAAACAGGTGCTTCTGGAGCTTCGTAGAATGGGGCGTCCGGTGCGTTTACTGCGCCTTCCCGGGGGTTTTCCCGATCCGTCCCGGTGGGAGGTTGCGGTGACCGGCCAGACCCTGGCGACGCTCGACCCGGAGGTGCCCGTCATCCTCGATGGCTTTCTCGTTGGCGCGCTTCCGCCGCCTGAGCTGTCCCGTCTGCGGGCCCCGTTTGTGGCGATGATTCACCACCCGCTGGCGCTGGAAACCGGCCTGGCCCCCGACAGGGCGGCCTGGCTGGAGGACACGGAGCGGACCAATCTGGCGCGTGCGGGGCATGTCGTTGTGCCGAGCCCGCGCACCCGAGAGGACCTGGTCGGCCGCTTCGGCGTGCCCAAAAAAAAGATCAGCGTGGCGCTGCCCGGGGTGCCGAGACCGTTGGGCCCGGGCACGCCGGTCGATCCTCCGCTGATCCTTGCGGTGGGAACGCTCGTGCCGCGCAAGGGCCATGACATCTTGCTCGAAGCGCTCGCATCTCTGACGGACCTGTCGTGGCAAGCGGTGATCGCCGGCGCGCCGCGTGACCCCGCAACGGCCGCCAAGCTGCGCGCCCAGACAGACCGGCTCGGGCTGTCGGGGCGGGTCCAATTCCGGGGCGAGGTGTCCGAGGACGCGCTCTCGGCGCTCTACCGCAGCGCCACGGTTTTCGCCTTGGCCACGCGGCTCGAGGGCTACGGAATGGTCTTTGCCGAGGCGCTGAGCCATGGTCTCCCAATCGTGACCTGCCGCAACAGCGCTATTCCCGATACGGTGCCCGAGGCGGCCGGTGCTTTGGTGCAGACGGACGACGTGCAGGCCTTTGCAGCGGCTTTGCGCCGTTTGCTGAGCGATCCGAAGATCCGCGCCAATGCCGAAACCGGCGCACGAGCGGCTGGGGCTGTGCTGCCGCGCTGGTCTGAAACCGCCAGCGTGATGGCCAATGCGCTCGACCGTGTGGCGCCGGGGCAAGAGCTTAGGCCGGCGTCAGGATAGCCGCGCTGCCGATTCCTCCCGCCGCAGGGATGGCCGCGAGCACGGGACCCCTCGTCCGGCGGATCTCCTGGACCGCGCGGACCGCGCCGATGGCTCCGGATGCGCCGATCGGATGCCCCCGTGCCAGTGCGCCTCCGGCCGGGTTGACGCGGTTGGGGTCGAAGCCGGCCACTTCGATGGTGGCAATGGCCTGAACTGCGAAAGCCTCCATCAGATCGATGCAGGTCAAGTCGTTGGCCCCGAGCCCAGCTCTGTCCAGCACCGAAGCGATCGCGGGGAGCGCGGACAGTCCGGGCTCCAGCGGGTCGGCGCCAAGTGTATCGGCCGCTATAATCCGTGCCAGGGCCTGCGTACCCGGCCTGGCCGCGGCAACGAGGCAAAGGCCCGCCCCGTCCGCCGAGACCGCCATGTTGGCGGCGCTCACCGATCCGGCCACGGGCCGCGCCCGCGCAGCGGTCCGGGGGCTGAGGATGCGCGTGAAGTGATCGTCAGCGGCACCCGCAATGGGCAAGATTTCATCAGCGAGCCGTGCCCGGGCGGCCAGGGCCTTGGCGTGGCTCTCAACGGCATAGGCGTCCGCCCGCTGGCGCGAAATGCCGTGCCGCTCTGCGAGAGCCGCCGCCGCCTCGGCCATGTCGGGATCGCGGTCGATCCAGGGGGTGAAGCGCGCCTGTTCATAGACCATGCCGGTGTCGCGCGCGGCGCGAATGGGCCGGGTGGAGTGGCTTTCGAGGCCGCCCGCGATCACGACGCGCGCCTGACCGCTCTCGACCATCGCGGCGGCGATGCGCAGCGCATCGAGCCCGGAGGTGCATTGACGGTCAATCGTCAGACCGGCCACGTGCTCGGACAGGCCCGCTGCGAGCGCCACCCGCCGTGCCGGATTGCCGCCCGCGCCCAAGGCGTTGCCAAGGATCAGTTCATCCACCTCTTCGGCTGCGACCCCTGCAGCGTCGAGGAGAGACCAGATCACCGGGGCTCCGAGCGCCTCGATGGAACAGTGCTTGAAGGCCCCGCCGCTGGGACAGACGGCACTGCGCTTGGCCGCGAGAATGACGGCGCTCATGAGAGATCGAGCGCCGCGCGCACTTGTGCCAGATCGGTCTTACCAGATGGGAGCAGCGGCCAGTCCTGCAACGTGATCATCCGCGCCGGCGTCGCTGCGGACCCAAGTGCGTCGCGCAAGTCCGCGCGCAGCCGGGTCAGATCACCCCCCTGCCAGCAGATCGCCGCCTCCAGCCGATGGCCGCGCAGACGGTCCGGGCGCGCCAGAACAGCGGCGTGGCCGACGCCGTTGCGGGCGAGCAACCAGGACTCGACCGCGGCGGGAAACACGTTGCGGTCAGAAACCGTCACCATCCGGGCGCCGCGCCCGAGGATGCGGATGCGGCCGTCTGCATCCTGAACCCCCCGTTCGCCCAGCGTCATGCGTCCCTGGTCATCGGTGCGCGGTGGACTCACGAACGGGCCGTCCCCCTCCCCATAGCCAAAAGCGATGTACGGTCCGGCGATCCAGACCTCTCCGGTCTCGCCTGGCGCGGGGATCGCGCCTTCGGCGTCCTGTAGACGGAGATCCACACCCGGAAAAGGCGGCGCCTTACCGTCGCTACAAGGTGCCCCGAGGGTCAGAAAACTGGTCTCGGAGGTCCCGTAGAAAAGCTCAGTCCGCGCATGCCGGAAAAGACGCAGCGCTGCGCGTGACGCCGCGCCATCGAAGGGACCGCCGCCGACAAGCAGCAAACGCACCGAGGGCAGGCTCAGATCCGGATTGGTCGCCAGTGCCAGCGCCCGAAGCTGCGTCGGCGTGGCGTAGAGCACCGTGACATCGGCCTCTCCCAGCTTGCGGGCCGCGGCGGCCGGCCCAAGTTCCCCGGCCATCCAGACGGAGGCGCCAAGATGAAGTCCCTCGGCCAGCGCATAGAAGCTGAGCGAGTGGGACAGATCGCCCAGAACGCCATAGCGATCCGCCGGGGTGATCCCGAACCGCGACGCCATGATCGCAAAGGATGCCGTCCAGGAGGCCTGGCTGCGGATGATACGTCGCGGCGCCCCTGTGCTGCCTGCGGTGCGCGTGATCAGCCGGGGGCCATGGGTCGCCGGGCCGAAACGCACGCCGACACGCAGGCCCAGATCGGCGCTGTCGAGCGCCAGGTCGCCCCGCTCTCCAGCCCGTTCATAGGCGCGGGATACCTGATGACAAAGCGTGTCCGGCGCCAAAAGCCGCGCCCCCGCGAGCCAATCGCAGCGCTCCGTCACCGCTCAGCCAGCGCGCCGACGCCGGCGGGTCGGCCGCTCTGACCCCGCGTTGAAGCTGACGCTTGGCAGGGGTGCGACCTTGGCGAGTTCCGGGAACGGGTCGGTCGCATGGGGTAGGGCATTCGCATTGACAAAATGCTCCTGGAACCGGGGCGCAATGGCGGTCTCGATCTTTGTGATCGTTCCGACTGTTGTCTCGATCTCGCTGCGCGCCGCACGGTTGCAAAGCGCGATCCGTGCTCCCGTGCCCGCCGCATTGCCCGCGGAAACGACATGGTCGAGCGCGCAATCGGGGATCATGCCCAGCACCATCGCGTGCTTGGGCGAGATATGCGCCCCGAAGGCACCGGCCAGCACGACGCGGTCGAGCTTGTCCGCGCCGACCTCGTCCATCAGCAGCCGCGCCCCGGCATAAAGCGCGGATTTCGCGAGCTGAATGGCCCGCACATCGCCCTGCGTCACGCAGATCAGGGGACCGTCTTCTGCGCGTCCATCGTGGAGCATGTAGGACCAAGTCCGGCCATCGGGCTGCATCCGGTCGCTGCCCGTGGCCTCGCGCGATCCGATCAGACCGGAGGCGTCGAGCAGCCCGGCCATGCGCATCTCGGCCACCGCCTCGATGATCCCGGAGCCGCAGATGCCGGTGATGCCGGTGCTCTCGGTCGCCTCGGAAAAGCCCGGATTGTCGGACCAGAGCTCCGATCCGATCACCTGGAAGCGCGGGACCTTGGTCTCCGGATCGATCTCGACCCGCTCGATCGCGCCCGGCGCCGCGCGCTGGCCCGAGCTGATCTGCGCACCTTCGAAGGCCGGGCCGGTGGGCGAGGAACAGGCCAGCACCTGCGCGCGGTTGCCCAGCACGATCTCGGCATTGGTGCCGACATCGACGACAAGCGTCAGCCCCTCGGCCTCCCCGGGTGCCTCCGACAGCACGACCGCGGCGGCGTCGGCGCCGACATGGCCCGCGATACACGGCAGCATGTAGAGCTGCGCGCCGGGATTGATGCCGGTCAGCTCGATTTCGGTCGCGGCGAAGTACAGGGCGCCTGAGGTGGCGAGCGCGAAAGGTGCCTGACCCAGTTCGACCGGGTCGATCCCCAACAGCAGATGGTGCATCACCGGATTACAGACGATGACAGCCTCGAAGATCGCTTCCGGCGGGACACCGGCATCTTCCGCCACCCCGGCGGCTAGATCGCGAAGCGCCGCGCGCACGGCGGTGCACATCTCGGCTGCGCCGCCCTCGTTCATCATCGCATAGGACACCCGGCTCATGAGGTCCTCGCCAAAGCGGATCTGAGGGTTCATCACCCCGCCCGAGGCCAGCACCCGTCCGTCGCGCAGATCGCACAGATGTGCCGCGACGGTGGTCGAACCCAGGTCGATCGCCAGACCGCAGAGCGGACCTTCATAGAAGCCCGGCCAGAGGTCGAGCACCCGGGCCTCGTCGCTCCCCGCCGGCTGGTGGAGCGCGACGGTCACCTCCCATTTGCCCCTGCGCAGCGCGGGCTGGAGCTTCTGCAAGACGCGCAGATCGGCGATGATCGTGCGCGCCTCGGTGAGCCCGCTGTCCAGCAGGGCGGTCTTGAGACGCTCGAAATCGCCCGAGGGCTCATCCATGTCGGGCTCATGAACCGCCACGGCAATCAGGCGTGTCGCGGGATCCATGCGGATGTCCCGCGCGGTCGCTTCCTTGCGGACGACCTGGCGGTGGACCTGGCTTTCGGGGGGCACGTCTATCACCACATCGCCCTGCACCGTCGCCTGACAGCCCAGCCGCCGACCCGGCTTCAGGCCGCGCTTCTGCTGGTAGCGTTCCTCGACCGCGTTCCAGGGCGAGAGCGCATCGGCGGCGACCGTGATCCCGTGCTTCGAGAAATCGCCGCGCCCCGGCGCGATTTGGCATTTCGAGCAGATCCCCCGCCCGCCGCAAACGCTGTCCAGATCGACGCCCAGCTGCCGCGCGGCCGTCAGGATCGGTGTCCCCACAGCAAAGCGGCCACGCTTGCCCGAGGGCGTAAAGACGACGAGGGGATCCATGGCGGGATCAGTGGCTCTCAACGCTGCAGTCCTTGTCCTGTCGCTCCACCCGCCGGGTTGGCCGGAACCACGGCTTCGCGAAGTACTTGCACTCTTACCTGTTCATGACAAAAGCGGAAACCAGAGATCCACAGCAGAAATCACTGCTTCGAACGCAAAGAAACCGCGCTGGGAGGGGCGCGTCGCGCTTCGCCCGCCCTGAGGTATTGGAAAGTGCTTATGAGGAGATCCATCTCAATCGATCCGCAGCGGCAAGGTCGCAGCACGCGTTCGTCGTGATCTGCGAGGGGACTGCCCTGGTCGATGTTCTGCACCCCTTAGGAAGTACGGGCTCGGGGCCGGGCGCCGCGCGGTCTGCGACCACCTTGTCCGCAACTCTTTCGGTGCTTCGATCGGCCTGCCCGGGGGCGCGGACGGCGGGCCGCTAGGCGACGCGATGCCGGAGCTTACCGGCTTCGATTTCGATAGGCGCACTCAGTTTCTACGCCGTTTCCCTTTGGTCGACCCCGAGGATGGAGTGCGCCCGGTCAAACGTGACGGCGCCAGACTCACCGGTTCTGGACATTAAGATGGCGCGATAAGTGATAGAAATCACGCGTAGATGACAGCCCAGCAGATCTCAGGCCGCGTGGGCGCCGTCAGCCAGGCTGCGGACGAAATCGAGGATCTCCGGCACAGGGCGGCCTTCCTCGATCTGTTTGACGATGGCCGAGCCGACAACGGCGCCGTCGGCGATGCCTGCAATGGCGCAGGCGGACTCCGGTGTACGGATGCCAAATCCAACAACAACAGGGAGTTCTGTGCCTGCCTTGATGCGCGCCACCTCGGGTGCGACGTCGCCCGGCTGGGGCGCGGCTGCGCCGGTGATCCCGGTGATCGACACATAGTAGACAAAGCCGGACGTGTTGTTCAGCACGGCCGGAAGGCGAGCATCGTCGGTCGTTGGCGTGGCGAGCCGGATGAAGTTCAAACCCGCCGCCTGGGCCGGCAGGCAGAGCTCCGCGTCTTCCTCGGGCGGCAGGTCCACGATGATCAACCCGTCGATGCCGGCCTCGCGCGCATCCTCCAAGAACCGCTCCACGCCGCGGTTGTAGATCGGGTTGTAATAGCCCATCATGACGATCGGGGTGGTCTGGTCGGTCTCACGGAAGGCGCGCGCCATGTCGAGCGTCTTGCGCAGGGTCTGGCCGGCCTCCAGCGCCCGTTGACCGGCGAGTTGAATTGTCGGGCCGTCGGCCATGGGGTCGGTGAAGGGCATGCCGAGTTCGATCACATCCACCCCTGCAGCGGGAAGGCCGCGGACCAGCTCAAGCGAGGTGTCGTAGTCAGGATCGCCGGCCATGATATAGGCCACGAACGCCTTGCGATTTGCCTCGGCCAGTTCCGCGAATTTCCGGTCGATCCGTGTCATATGTCCCCCCGTTGCGTGGATTGCGGGGGTTTGGCGGAGGATGCAGGAAATGGCAATCCCTGCCGAAAACCCGCTGTCAGTACCGCGTCTGGTTTCTGTCGGATTGTTGGCGCGCAATCAGGTGCGCGGGGCGGAGAGCTATGTCCATGTGTGCAAGTCAGAAGAGCGACGCTCGCGCGACAACCACAAAGCTGACCCTTCCCAAGCAATTGCATATGGTCGAAAGCCGAGCTGCGCTCGCCTGTTTGGTTTTCCGCCCATAACGGGCTGACCTACAGTCGCGGTTTGAGGTTATCGCCGCTAGGCTGAAATTGTCCAAGCGTGGCCAAGTCGGAGAGGCTTTCAAAACTTGCTTTCACTCCCGTATCTTCTGGCACAGGCTTTCGGCGTAGTCGCCTTTGGTTTTCAGGTGTTTTCCGCGCGTGCCAAGGAGCGGCGCAGGCTCACGCTATTTCTCGGTCTATGCAATGTCTTCTGGGTTGCGCACTACATAGTTCTTGGGGTTCCACTCGCTGCGGTTATCGCGGCGCTCATTGCAGTTCAGTTGATCGTTTCTTCCTTCATGGAAGCGAAGTACCGGCGACCGATTATCGTCGCTTTTCTGGTTCTCTATTGGATTGCTGCCTTCCTCACGGTCGAAGACGCGTTTCACTTGCTTCCAGCCATTGGATCGACCGCAATGTCTCTTTCGTTACTGCTGAGCCGGTCGCTGACACAGCTGCTTCCGGCAGTCGGCACCTCTGTGTTGTCGCTTTCTTTGCTGAGCGATCGTTCAGTCATCATCGTGCGGCTCGGCGCGATGACGTCATTTTCAATGTGGATGGCGCATGGGTTTTTTACTGGCTCGGTGATCGAAGTACTCGCAAATGCAGTCCCACTCACGGCTGCGTTTTACGGGCTTGTTGTCCATGACTTGGGGATCAAACCTCT
>JBCDBB010000037.1:0-26373 GCA_039184415.1 Pseudomonadota bacterium | reverse complement strand
CGCCCGGATCGTGCGCACCGCGCTGACCCTGCCGGTCTGGGACGCGCTCAACTCGGCCTACCAGGAACTCAAGCAGATCCAGCGCACCCCGCGGAGCGACCTGGAGATCGGCGCGCTGACCGAGTGGACGACCAAGCAGACGGCACTGGTGTCCGGCACGATGGCCGCGACGCTGCTGCGCAATGACGGCTATGACTTCCTCAATATCGGCTATCATCTGGAGCGGGCCGACAACACCGCGCGCCTGATGGACGTGAAATACTATGTCCTACTGCCGGATGCGGATTATGTCGGTTCGGGTCTGGACAACTACCAGTGGATGACGCTGTTGAGGGCCATGCAGATGCACCGGTCCTTTCACCACGCCTATGGCGGCGAGATCACGCCGCGGAAGATCGTCGATCTTCTGATTCTCAATCCGGCCTGTCCGCGGAGCCTGCACACATCGGTGCAGGGTGCCACGGATCATCTGCAGCGGCTCTCGCGGGGCTATGGCAGCACGACCGAGGCCCAGACCCGGGTGCGGAGCCTGTTGGGCGAACTGGCCGAAACCCAGGTGTCGGACATTTTCGAAGAGGGGCTGCACGAGTTTCTTGAACGCTTTGTCGGCGATGTCGCGGCCGTCGGCAGCGAGGTGTCGCGCACCTATCTGGGAGGGTCGAGGGCGTGAGACTGTCGATCGGTCAGAGCACCGTCCTGAGTTTCGAGGCGCCCCAGCGCAGCCTGCTGCTGAGCTATCGTCTGAGGCCGGCCGACTACAAGGCGCAGACCGCGGTCGACTGGACCGTGACCGTCCCCGATGCGGCGACGGGGGCGGCCTTTCGCGACGGCGCGGGCGACAAGACCGCTACGGCGCGCCTCGAGGGGCCGATCGAGACGGTCGAGATTTCGGTCACCGGAACGGTCGAGACGGCCGACACGACCGGGGTTCTGTCCGGGTTGCGCGAACGGATCCCGCCTGCGGCCTATCTGCGCACCACACGGGCGACGCGGCCCGACAAGGGGCTGCTGGATCTCGCCCGCGCCGGTGTGGCGGACCGTAATGCGGCAAACCTGCTCGACCGGGCACACGGGCTGGCCGCGGCGGTCGGGGAGGCCGTCAGCCACGGCGAGGACGAGACCGAGGATGCCAGGCCCGCGACCGCGACCGAGACGCTGGGACGGGGCGAGGGCAGCTGCCGCGCCCAGGCCCACACCCTGATCGCGCTGGCCATAGCCCAGGGCATTGCGGCGCGCTTCGTATATGGCTATGCGCTGACCGACGATCCCGGGGACGGGCGCGATGCGCTGGTGACCGATGGCGGCGCGCCCCATGCCTGGGCCGAGCTGCATGTCGGCAAGCTGGGCTGGGTCGGGTTCGATGCGGTGAATGCCTGCTGCCCGGACGATCGCTACATCCGGCTCTGTTCG
Source organism: Pseudomonadota bacterium (assembly GCA_039184415.1). Taxonomy (GTDB): domain Bacteria; phylum Pseudomonadota; class Alphaproteobacteria; order Rhodobacterales; family Rhodobacteraceae; genus JANSYP01. The sequence continues at coordinate 24,963 of JBCDBB010000037.1, read as the reverse complement.
GGCTTCGACGCGCAGGATGCCGAACCGATCCGCGCCTTTGCGAGCGGCGATGCCTCCGACAGCGCCACGGAAATTGCAGTTGCCGTTGCCGCGGCAGGCCAGGTTCAGCAATAAAAGGCCGCGCGGCGCGGGGGAGTGATTTGTAATGACCTATTGTGTCGGTCTGCGACTGGATCACGGAATGGTTTTGCTGAGCGATACCCGCACCAATGCGGGGCTCGACAATATCTCGATCTACAAGAAGATGTTCACCTTCGAGGAGCCGGGCGAGCGGGTCATCACCATCATGACCGCGGGCAGCCTGTCGGTGACGCAGACCACGATGCTGCGGCTCGAAGATGCCATCGAGGATGAGGACGCCACCGAAGAGACCTCGATCATGAAGGCCAAGACCATGCTCAAGGTCGCCGAGATCATCGGCCGGATGCTCGCCGATGTCAGCGCCGATGTGACCTCGAAGCTGGAGCGGATGAGCCAGAACACGGCGTCGGCCACGCTGATCGTGGCGGGCCAGCGCAAGGGTGGGGATATGCGGCTCTTTCTGGTCTATCCGGAGGGCAATTTCATCGAGGCGACCGAGGACACGCCCTTCCTGCAGATCGGGGAGCATAAATACGGCAAGCCGATCCTGGACCGCGTGGTCCGGCCCTATACCTCGCTGCTGGATGCGCAAAAGGCGGTGCTCCTGTCGATGGATTCGACGCTGCGGTCGAACTTGTCGGTGGGCATGCCGCTCGATCTGATGGTGATCCGCAAGGACACCTATTGCGTCGGCGAGACCCGGCGGATCGAGCCGATGGACGAGGCTTTCATGGAGATGAGCATGGCCTGGTCGACGGCGCTCCGCGACGCGTTCACGCAGATCCGGCTCTAGCGGGGCAAGGAGGCCAAGGGCGGGTGCGACGGGGACCTCCGTCCGCCCGTGGGTCAAGGGTGTATGATGCTGAGTTATTCCGAGTTCGGACCGCCGGACGCGCCGGTCATCCTGTTCCTTCATCCCGCAAATTTCGACGGCCGGATCTGGCGCAAGGTCATCGAGCGCCTGCCGGACTATCGCTGCGTCGCCGTGGATCTTCCCGGCCACGGGGTCAGTGCCGGCCGCGATCTGACGAGCTTCGAGGCGGCCGCCGATGATGTCGCCGAGGTGATCCGGGCGTTCCGGGGGCCCGTTGCCATCGTCGGTCTGTCGCTCGGTGCCTATGTCGGGTTCCAATGCCTGGTGCGGCACCCGATCTTGGTGGATCGTGCGGTTCTGAGCGGCTTTCAGAGCGCCCCGATCAGGCTCGGCGGTCTCGCGCGGGCCGGCATGGCGGTTTCGGCGCGTCTTATGGCGTTCAGGCCGATCCGCGATCGGATGGGCCGGGCGATGGGCGTGGAGGATCCTGCGCTTCTCAGTTCTCCGGACGGGCGTGCGGTGGCGTCGGTCCGGTCAAGCCTAAGGGCGGCGCATCTGGCCTTGGCTTTCGATGCGGGGCCGCATTTGGCCTACGCGACGGCCCGCACGCTCGTCCTTGCCGGCGAAAGGGAGCATTCCGCCATCAGGAGATCGCTACCGGTCTTTCAGGCGGGATTGCCGGAATGCACCGCGCGTCTTGTGCCAGGGCTGGGACATGCCTGGGCCGCCAAGGAGCCAGGGTTGCTGGCCGAGATCGTAAGCGCCTGGATTACTGACCAACCCTTGCCAGATCGTCTATCGGTCCCGGTCTGACGGCCGGCATCGCGTTCCGGTCAGAGTGACGCCTGCGCCTGGCGGTCATCCTCGGCGGCAAGAAATCCGGTGATCGCCCGGTAGGCCGGCGCGCGCAGGTGGGGCCGTTCCATCAGCACCTCATGGGCGGCGTCGGCGATGATGTCCAGCCGGGCATCGGGCCAGCGCGCGGTCAGTCGGCGGATGGCGTCGGGATCAACGATGGCTTCGTGGGTTCCCAGAAGCGTCAGGGTCGGCCGTCCGGGATCGGCGATCTGTTGCAGCGCGCGGCACTCACGCAAGGCTTCGCGCAGCCAGGTCAGGCTGGGCCCGCCAAGGCCGAGGCCCGGGTCGGCCTCGAGCTGGGCGCGCATCCAGGCCAGCATGTCCGGGTCGTGGGTCAGCAGATTGTCCGACGGATCGGCCGTGAGCGGGTAGGGCGTGCGCCCGGTCGAGGGCGCAAGGTGCCCGCCCAGGCCCGACAGGTGGGTGATATGGCTCACCCCCCAGGCGACTGCGCGCACCAGCATGTTCAGCTTGATGCCCCACATCGGCGCGCTGAAGACGGCGCGCTCTATCGAGAGCCCCGAGACCAGCGCCCGCAATCCGATGGCGCCGCCCATGGAATGGCCGAGCAGGTGCCAGGGGCGCGGCGCGCCGATGGCCTCCGCCCAGCCGGTCAGCGCGGCGACATCCATCTGATAATCCGCGAACTGGCCAACATGGCCGACCGCCGCGTCCGCCAACAACCGGTCGGACAGACCCTGGCCGCGCCAATCGAGCGACAGGCTCGACAGACCGGCCGCCGCGAGATGGCTGGCGGCCTCGCCGTACTTTTCGATGTATTCCGTGCGCCCGTTGAAGATCAGGACGGTTCCGCGCGGGCCTTCGCCCAGGCTGGCCGCGCGCAGGCGCACACCATCGGCGGCCGTCAGCCAGACCGCGCGGGCGCCGTCCGGCGCGCGGGCCAGGGCCGCATTGAAAGGCGCCTCGGGTGCCAACGCTAGGACAGGGCGGAGCCGAGCTTCATGGCGGTGCCCATGTCGCCATCGATGGAGAGCTGGCCGGACATGAAGGCGCTGGTGGGGTCCATCTCGCCGCTGATCATCGCCTCGAACGTCTCGCGCGAGGCGGTCAGGGTCACGTCGGCCTCCTCGTCGGCGGCCCGGGCGCCGTCGCCATCCACCATGATCGCGCCTTCATCCTCGATGACGAATTTCGCGCTTCCGTCAAAGCCGTCTTCCAGCTTTTCATTCAGCGCGGCGACGGCGCCTTCGATCACATTGCTCATATCCGGGCCTTCCCATGGTGAATTGCGCTTCGCCTTTCTGCGACGCCGCGCTACGCTTGGCGATATGAAAGCACTCAGCCCCCAGATCAAACGGTTCGTTGCGTCGTTTTGTGCGGTACTTCTTGTCGCGGCGGCGTTTCCCGTGGCCCTGACCGCCCAGGGCCTGGCGGAACAGGCGGATATCGAAGAGCTCTATGACCGGCTGCAGGACCCGGACCTGTCCAACTGGGAAGCGGTCGAGGAGGATATATGGGCCGCCTGGGCGCGCTCAGGCTCGCAATCGATCGATCTGCTGCTCAAACGCGGGCAGGATGCGCTGGAAGAGGACGACATGCAGGCCGCGATCGAGCATTTCACCGCCGCGATCGACCATGCGCCGGGATTCGCCGAGGCCTATAATGGGCGGGCCACGGCCTTTTTCCAGATGGAACGGTTCGGCCAGTCGCTGTCGGATATCGAGATGACGCTGGCGCTGAACCCGCGCCATTTCGGGGCGCTGACGGGTCTTGCCCTGATCCTTGAGGAGCTTGATCAGCCCGAGGATGCCTTGAGCGCCTATCGCGCCGTGGCCGCTATACATCCCCACAGACCCAACGTAAAAGACGCCATTGAGCGGCTCGAGGCCAAGCTGGAAGGCCGCGCCATCTGAGCGGTCGGGGGCGGGAAACCGGCCCCGGGAGACGGGGGTCAGACATGCCCGGCGAAGGACGCATCGAAGCGGTTCTGGGCCCGACCAACACCGGTAAAACCCATTATGCCATCGAGCGGATGCTGGCCTTTCGCACCGGCGTCATCGGGTTGCCGCTGCGGCTGTTGGCGCGCGAGGTCTATGACAAGATCAAGGCGCTGCGCGGGCCGTCGGTTGTTGCGCTGGTCACCGGCGAAGAGCGCATCGTTCCCGAACGCACGCAATACTGGGTCTGCACGGTGGAGGCGATGCCCCTCGGCATTGGCGCGGATTTCGTCGCGGTGGACGAGATCCAGCTCTGCGCCGACCCCGAGCGCGGCCATGTCTTCACCGACCGGCTGCTGAACGCCCGAGGGCTGCACGAGACGCTGTTTCTGGGTGCGGCGACCATGCGCGGGGCGATCGCCGCCCTGGTGCCGAATGTCCAGTTCCAGAGCCGCGACCGGTTTTCCGAGCTGGTCTATTCGGGCGCCAAGAAGCTCAGCCGCATGCCGCCGCGGTCCGCCATCGTCGGCTTCTCGGTGGAGAATGTCTATGCCATCGCCGAGCTTCTGCGGCGCCAGAAGGGCGGGGCGGCGGTGGTGATGGGCGCGCTCAGCCCGCGGACCCGGAACGCCCAGGTCGATCTCTATCAGAACGGGGAGGTCGACTATCTGGTGGCGACGGACGCCATCGGCATGGGGCTCAATCTCGACATCCGCCATGTCGCCTTTTCGGCGCTGTCGAAGTTCGACGGACGGCGGATGCGGGTGCTGCAACCCAACGAACTGGCCCAGATCGCGGGCCGGGCCGGGCGCCATACCCAGGATGGCAGCTTTGGTGTGACCGGTGAGGCGCGCCCGCTCGACGAGGGGCTGGCCCAGGCGATCATGGAGCATCGCTTTGCGCCGGTGAAGAAGCTCCACTGGCGCAACTCGCGGCTAGAATTCGGCACCGTGGACCGGCTCATCGCCTCGCTGGAACAGCGCACCGATGACGACTGGCTCAGCCGGGCGCGGGAGGCCGACGATCTGATGGCGCTCAAGACTGCGGCCGCCGCGTCCGAGGTGGCGGGGCGTCTGGGCCATCCCGACCGGGTGCGTCTGCTGTGGGATGTGTGCCGGATTCCGGATTTCCGCGGTATCTCTCACGCCGAACATGCGAGCCTGCTGCAGACGATCTTCGGCTATCTGAGCGACCTGGGCCGCATCCCCGATGACTGGATGGCCCGGCAGGTCAAACGCATCGACCGGAGCGACGGCGATATCGATGCGCTCAGCAAACGTCTGGCCTATATCCGCACCTGGACCTATGTCGCGCAACGCCGTGGCTGGCTCGACGATGAAACCCATTGGCGCGAGGTCACGCGTTCTGTAGAAGACCGCCTGTCGGACGCGCTCCACGACCGTCTGACCCAGAGATTTGTTGACCGGCGCACGTCCGTGCTGCTGCGGCGGTTGAAGCAGAAGGAGAGCCTTGTGGCCGAGGTGAACGACAAGGGCGAAGTGACCGTCGAGGGTCAGTTCGTGGGGCGGCTGGAGGGCTTTCGGTTCAGCCAGGACAAGGCGGCCACTGCGGACGAGGCCAAGACGCTGCGCCAGGCCAGCATCGCGGCGCTGGCGCCCGAGTTTCACCTGCGCGCCGACCGGTTCTACAACGCGCCCGACACCGAGATCGACTTTACCGAACAGGGCGGCCTGATGTGGGGCGAACATGCGGTCGGGCGGCTTGTCGCCGGCCCGGAGCCGCTCAAGCCGCAGATCAAGGGGTTCGTCGATGAGGAAGCCGGGCCCGATGTGGCCCAGAAGGTCGAACGCCGGCTGCAGCATTTCATCGACCGCAAGATCGCGGCGCTTTTCGAACCGCTTCTGGCGATGTCCCATGACGAGGGTCTGACGGGCCTTTCGCGCGGCTTTGCCTTCCAGATGGTCGAAGCGCTCGGCGTCGCGCCGCGTGATACGGTGGCCGCGGACGTCAAGGCGCTGGACCAGGAGGCGCGGGGCGCGCTGCGCAAGCACGGGGTGCGGTTCGGTCAGTTCACGATCTTCATGCCGGCGCTGCTGAAGCCTGCGCCGACCCGGCTGCGGCTGGTGCTCTGGTCGCTGGCCAAGGGCCTCGATGAGTTTCCCGAGGCGCCGCCGCCGGGGCTCGTGACGGTGCCCGTGGGCGTGGCGCTGCCCGATGGCTATCACCCGATGGCGGGCTACCGCGCCGCCGGCGAACGGGCGATCCGCATCGATATGCTGGAGCGGCTCGCGGATATGCTGCGGGTCCAGGATTCTCGCGGTGGTTTCGAGGCCACGCCGGACATGCTGTCGATCACGGGCATGACGCTGGAGCAGTTCGCGGGCCTGATGGAAGGGTTGGGCTACCGTGCGGAGCGGGGCGAGCGCGAGAAAGCGCGACCGGACGGTGCCGCTGCAAAGGCCGATGCGGAGAAAACCGAGACGCCTGATAGCGACGAGAGCGCGGCGGTCGAGGCTGGCGCGGAGGAGATGCAGAGCGCCGCAGAGCCGTCGAGCCCGGAGCAAACGAGCCCGGACCAATCGGGCCCGGAGCAATCGGGCCCGGAGCAGTCGGGCGCAGAGCAGTCGGGCGCAGAGCAGTCGGGCCCAGAGCAGTCGGGCCCGGAGCAGTCGGGCCCGGAGCAGTCGGGCCCGGAGCAATTGAGCCCAGAGACCGGCGCGCAGACTGACGAGACATCCGTTGCGCCCCAGGCTGAGTCGTTCGCGCCGGATGCAGCGGTCGCGGAGGCTTCGGCGCAGGAGGCCGAGATTGCGTCAGCTTCCGACAGTATAGAGGCCGTAGAGGCGCCGGTGGAGGCTCAGGCCGATGAGACGCCGTCCGAGGATGCACCTGCGGACGCTGCTGCGCCTGACCCGGCCGCTGAGCCGGTCGCGGACGAGAGCAATTCGGAACCGGCGGTAACGCCGGACGCCGCCGCTGATAGCCCCGAGACATCCGGCGCCGCGCCGTCCCCTGCGGCGGAGGGGCCGCAGACAGAGGTCTATTATACCTTTACCTGGGCACCGCGGCGCCGGCCCAACCGGCAGGGTCAGGGCCGAAACCAGGGACAGGGTCGGGGCAAGGGCCGCGAGGAGGGTGCGAACCAGGCCCGGCGCGGCGAAGGCGGCCGTCCGTCCCGCGGCAAGAAGGGCGACGGCGCAAAGCATGGCAAGGGCGGAAAGCGGCCGCCCCGCAAACAGGCGGAAGGGGCCAAGACCTACATCGCCCGTCCGCCCGCCAAGGAAAAGAAGATCGATCCCGACAATCCCTTTGCGGCTGCGCTGATGGGACTGCGTGACAAGGAGTGAGCCAGGCGAGGGGGCGGGTGACCGCCAGCGCGCCGACAAATGGCTGTGGCAGGCGCGGTTCTTCAAAACGCGGCGGCTGGCGGCGGAGCTTCTGTCTGCGGGCCGTGTCAGGCTGAATGGCGCGCATCTGAGGAAACCCTCTGCGCAATTGCGGCCGGGCGATATGCTGACCTTTCCCCAGGGCCGGCAGATCCGCGTCGTTCGAGTACTGGCGCTGCCGGTGCGCCGCGGACCGGCAGCGGAGGCCCAGGCGCTTTACGAAGACCTCACCCCGAGCGAAACCGCGAGGGACGCCGCGCCGGGCGACCCGCGTCCGGGCGCGCGGGCCGGCCCGCGCCCGACCAAGAAAGATCGTCGCAAGATACATCTTTCCCGGCGGTCTTCGCTTGAATGATGGCAGCGGTGGGAATACCTATCCGCCGTTAAGCAATCTGGATGACCCCATGACCTATGTCGTGACCGAGAACTGCATCGGCTGCAAATATACCGACTGTGTCGAGGTGTGCCCGGTGGATTGTTTCTACGAGGGCGAAAACACACTGGTCATCCATCCGGACGAATGCATCGATTGCGGTGTGTGCGAACCCGAATGCCCCGCTGACGCAATCCGACCGGACACTGAGCCGGGAATGGAGACCTGGGTGGAGTTCAATCGCAAATACAGCGAGATGTGGCCGGTGATCTATACCAAGAAGGACCCGCTGCCCGAAGCTGAGGAGCGCGACGGCGAAGAGGGAAAACTGGAGAAATACTTCTCAGAGGCGCCGGGCGAGCAAGATTAACGCGTAACCGGGCAGCTGCCATGCGTTTTGCGCATGACACCCTGTCGCTAAGAAAATAGCTCTTTGCCTTCTGCCGGTTTTTTGTTATATATACGTTACAGAAGCGGCAAAATTTGAAACGCCTCGTTCATCCAGCGAGTGCGTTTCTTTTCTGCTCTCTGACGCAGGCGCCCAGATTGGGCCAAGGCCCCGTGCGAACAGATCGAGGATCCAAGTCACATGAGCAAAACCAAGATGTCCGAGTTTCGTCCCAATGACTATGTGGTGTATCCCGCCCATGGCGTAGGGCAGATTGTGTCGATTGAAGAACAGACCGTGGCCGGTCTGAACCTTGAGTTGTTCGTGATCTCCTTTGAGAAAGACAAGATGACCCTTCGGGTGCCGACCCACAAGGCGACGGAGGTGGGCATGCGCTCGCTGTCCTCGCCGGACGTGATCAACCAGGCGATGACGACGCTGCGCGGCAAGGCCAAGGTCAAGCGCGCGATGTGGTCCCGCCGGGCGCAGGAATATGAGCAGAAGATCAATTCTGGCGATCTGATCTCGATCGCCGAGGTCGTGCGCGATCTGCACCGGGCCGACGATCAGCGCGAGCAGAGCTATTCCGAACGTCAGCTCTATGAGGCCGCGCTGGAGCGTCTCACCCGCGAGGTTGCGGCTGTCAGCGGCACCGACGAGGATGCCGCACAGAAGCAGGTCGGCGACGTTCTGCTGAGCCGGGCCGCCTGAAAGCCAGCGCTCGAAACTGAGTAATCCGAAGCCCTCGGCACCCGCCGGGGGTTTCGTCGTTAAGAGCAGCGTGATCCGTCAGAGCAGCGTGGCGAGGGCGAGGAGGGCGGCGATCTCGGCGATCTGCTGGGCGGCGCCGAGGATGTCGCCGGTCTGACCTCCGATCTTGGCGCTGGCGATACCGGCGACAAGGCCCGCTCCCGCACAGCAGGCCGCGACCGCGGCCAGCGCGGTTCCGATTGGCAGGACGATCAGAGCGAGCGCCAGGGCGGCGGCCAAAGCCGTCAGCGCGGTGGCGGCGCTCGGGCGTCCCGTCGAGACCGAGAGCCCGTCGGTGCGCGCGGGCGGCAGACCGGCCATGACGCCGGCCATCGCCGCGCGGCTCGCGGCGCCGGTTCCGGCCAGGGCCGCCACCGCCAGCGGTCCGGCTGGCAGCGCCGCGCAGGCCGCAGCGCGCAGCCCCACCGACAGGATCAGCGCCAGTACACCATAGCTGCCGATCCGGCTGTCGCGCATGATCTCCAGCCGCCGGTCCCGTGTCCAGCCGCCCCAGAGCCCGTCGGCACTGTCGGCCAGCCCGTCCTCGTGGAGCGCGCCGGTCAGGACGATCTGTGCGCCGACCGCCAGCAGCCCGGCCGCTAACGGGGGCAGGCCCAGCCACAGCGCGGCCCAGAGCAGCAGACCGGCCAGGGCGCCGACCACGGCCCCGGCCAGCGGCCAGGCCCAAGCCGCGGCGGCGCCACGCTTTTTCGCCTCTGTGCCGTTGACGGGCACGGGCAGGCGCGTCATCAAGCCGAGCGCCGCGGCGACGTCGATTTTGGCGAACAAGGGCGTGCGGACAGGGGGCAAGGGGCACTCCGGAAGCGGGTGCATCAGCCCTAGCCGCAGCAGAGCGGACAGGCAACGAGAGAGCATATGACATCCACATCCATCACCGATCTTGCGACGCTCCGGACCCGGCTCAGCGATCTGACTCAGCCCGACGCGGCTGCCCGCGAGGCGGCCATTGCGCGTGACGCGGTGCTGACCAAACCGCCGGGCGCGCTCGGGCGGCTGGAGGAGCTGGCCCATTGGTATGCCGGCTGGCGCGGGGACGCGGCGCCACGGATCAGGGCGCCACAGATTGTCGTCTTTGCCGGCAACCACGGTGTGGCCGCGCGCGGCGTGTCGGCCTTTCCGCCCGAGGTGACGGCCCAGATGGTGGCCAATTTCGAGGCGGGCGGGGCTGCTGTGAATCAGCTGGCGAACGAGGCGGGCGCGCGCTTTTCGGTCCATGCGATCGTGCTTGACCGCCCGACGGCGGATTTCACCGAAGGGCCAGCGATGACCGAGGCGGAGCTGTGTGAGGCGTTCGCCATCGGGTGGGCGGCCGTGGATCCGGAGGCCGACCTGCTGGTCACCGGCGAGATGGGGATCGGCAACACGACGTCTGCGGCGGCACTTGCGGCGCTGCTGCTGGACGGGGCCTCTGCCGATTGGACCGGTCGGGGGACCGGGGTGGATGACGAGGGGCTGAACCGGAAAACGGCGGTCGTGACGTCCGCGCTTGTGCGGCACCGGCCCGAGGTCACCGACGGGCTGGACGCCCTGGCCCGTGTCGGTGGGCGCGAACTGGCCGGGATCGCCGGAGCGATCGCGCGGGCACGAGATCTGCGGGTGCCGGTCATTCTCGACGGGTTCATCTGTTGCGCCGCGGCGCTGGCTCTGGAGCGCACGGCACCCGGCGCACTCGATCACACGGTGGCGGGGCATCTCTCCGAGGAAACCGGCCACGCGCGGCTTCTCGATGCGCTCGGCAAACCGCCTCTGCTGTCGCTGGGGCTGCGCCTCGGTGAGGGGAGCGGGGCGGCCCTGGCGATCCCGATCCTGAAGGCAGCACTTGCCTGCCATTCCGGCATGGCGACCTTTGCCGAGGCGGGCGTGGCCGGGGGCGACTGAGCGCTCAGGTGCCCAGCCGGGCCTTTTCGCTTTCGGCGCCCGTGTCGCGGTCCGCATCGTCATCGAGTTCGGAGACCATCTGCGTCTCCATCTCGTTGTTGAGCGCCTTGGCGCGGGCGATATAGGGCTCGTTCTCGGCCACGGGCACGCCCGGCACCCAGAGTTCGGCCAGCTCGCGCAGCGCCTTGCGGTCGTGCTTGTAGTAGCGTTTTTCGGACTCGGCGGCCTCGTATTCGCTCAGGCCCAGTTCCTCCAGAACGTAGCGGGCGGCGCGCAGGCTGCTGTCGAACATCTCGCGCACGATCTTGTCGGCGCCGGCGCGGTAAAGCTCATAGACATGGATGCGGTCATGGGCGCGGCCCACGATGAAGAGATCGGGCCGCTCCTTGCGGGCATATTGCACGATCCGGGTGGAGGCCTCCTTGTCGTCCATCGCCACCACAAGCACGCGCGCGTTGCCGAGGCCCGCCGCATGGAGCAGTTCGGGGCGGGTCGGATCGCCCAGAAAGCTCTTGAACCCGAAGCGCCGCATCAGACGGATCGTGGCAAGATCGTGGTCGAGGACCGTGGGCCGGTAGCCATTCATCATGATCATCCGGTTGACCACCTGGCCGAACCGGCCGATCCCGGCGATGATGACCGGGCCCTGGGCCTCGATCTCGTCGGGCTCCACGATCTCCTCGACCTCTTTCAGCCGCTTGGCGACCTGTTCGTAGAGCAGGAAGAAGAGCGGCGTGAGCAGCATCGACAGGGCGATGATCAGGTAGAGCTGCGCGCCGTAATCCGTTGGAATCACGTTCTGTTGCAGCGCAAAGCTGGTCAGCACGAAGCCGAATTCGCCGGCCTGGGCCAGACCGAGGGTAAAGAGCCATCGATGCCGGCCGGACAGCCCGAAGAGGACCGCGAGGCCATACAGGATCGCGCCTTTGGCGATCATTACCGCGAGGGTAACCCCGAAGAGGAAAGCGGGCTGGCTGAAAAGCGTGTTGAAGTCGATCCCCGCGCCCACGGTGATGAAGAAGAGACCCAGCAGCAGGCCCTTGAAGGGTGCGATGTCGGATTCGATCTCATGGCGAAACTCGGAGTTGGCCAGCACCACGCCGGCGAGGAAGGCCCCGAGGGCCGGCGAGAGATTGAGAAGCAGCATCAGGCTCGCGATCCCCACCACGATCAGCAGGGCCAGCGCGGTGTACATCTCGCGCATACGGCTCTGATGGATGAAGCTGAAGACCGGCCGGGTCAGGTAGATCCCCGCCAGGACGATCCCGGCAACGGCGAGCAGCGTCAGCCCCGTCACCCCCCAGGCGGGCAGATTGTCGATGAAATGGAAGGCGGCAAGCGTCTCGCCATGTCCGGCGCCATGGCCGCCGTCACCATGGCCGCCCGCGCCGTGGCCGTCGCTCCCGGCGATGGTCGGCAGGGCCAGGAGCGGCAGCAGCGCGAGCATCGGGATGACCGCGATATCCTGGGTGAGCAGCACCGAAAAGGTCGAGCGTCCGCCCTTGGTCTGCATCAGGCCCTTTTCGGACAGGGTCTGGAGAACGATGGCCGTGGAGGAGAGCGAAAAGGCCATGCCGATCGCCAGCGCAACGGACCAGGGCACGCCGAGTGCCATCGCGCCCCCCATGATCACGAGCATCGTCAGAAGGATTTGCAGCCCGCCCAGGCCGATCAGCTTGTGCCGCATCGCCCAGAGCGCGCGCGGATCGAGCTCGAGCCCGATCAGGAACAGCATCATGACCACGCCGAATTCGGCAAAATGCTGAATTTGCTGGGTTTCGGTCCCGACCAGTCCGAGCACCGGGCCGATCAGGATCCCGGCGGCGAGATAGCCGAGCACCGATCCGAGACCCAGGCGCGCGGCAACAGGCACGGCGATCACCGCCGCGCCGAAATAGATCGTGGCCTGGACAAGGAAGCTTTCCATGGTGCGCCCTGAATGTTTTCCAAGGAATAGTGCCTATAGGCGTTGCATGTCCAATTTGCGACGCGGCGGGCGCGCCGGGCTGCTGCCATTTTGCCCAGCACATGCCGCATTCTTGGGCGGGCTGCGCCGGGATCAGCCGCGCGGCATTTTCAGGATATGGTTCTGCCCGCCCTTGGTGTAGCGCAGCTCGCCCCGCCCGATTGCCGAGACCCTGCCGCCATCGACCCGGTCACCGACCTCGACATTGATGACGCGTCCGGAGGGCAGGCGGACCAGGGCGCGCTGGTTCGAGGTCGGACCGAAGGTGCCCAGCAGGTTCACATCCTTCAGGTTGATGCGGTTCGAGGTCGCTTGCTTGACGACGGTCTTGTTGGTGGTGCGCGTCGATTCGACATATGCGGCATCGATCTCGCGGCTCTCCGCGGCGGAGGGTGCAGCGGTCGCGACCGCGGCCGTCGACGCCGCGGCGACAGCAGCGACGGCGCGCTGCTGGCTGTTGGAGGGCGCGCGCAGGGTCTTGGGCCGCGGTGCCGGTCGGGGGTCCGACGCGCCCGGCCGGACGAGGGCAGCCGCCTGAGCCGAGGCCAGCGCCGCGTCGACGGCGGCGGTCTGCACCGCGCGCGTGGCGGCTGCGGCGGCGGCAAGCTCCGCCTTGCGCGGTTTGGGGCGCAGAGTGGCGAGTTCCGTCCGGGTGCGTCCGCCCAGAGCGCTGCGTTCGAAGCGCGTGACGAGGTCCGCGGGGCGCACCCGCGGCAGTACAGTATCCTCCGAGGCGGTCTGAACCTCCGGCGGTGTCTCCTCGGCGAGGGTTTCCGCGGCGGCCTGCGCCGCTACGACCTCATCGGGCCGCGATGTGGGCAGGAGTGGCGGGCGCCCTTCGAACACAAGGAACCCTTCAGGGGTTGCCGCGCCGTCGGGCGTCGGGCGCACCAGTCCCGCGGCGTCGATATCGAAACGGGCCTGCGGCGCCGGCGGCGGTGTCAGACCGGCCAGATCCGGTGTCCCGGTCTCCGGGTCCGGCAGGTCGAGCGCGAGCGCATCGGTGCCGACCGGCGGGTCCAGCGCGGGCTGCACCAGCCCGTCGAGCCCTGCGATGTCGGCCGGACGCATCAGCCCGCGCTCGGGCGTCCAGAGATCGGCCTCCTCGATATTCAGCGGCAGTGCGTCCGCCAGCGGATCGGGGCGGGGCGCAGGCGTTGCCGAGGTCTCCGCGACGGTTTCGTCGAGGGGCAGCATGAGCTCCGCCTCATCCTCGGAATAGCCTGCAATGTCCTCGGGCGCGGGCGCCGGACGGTCGAGCCAGAGCACCAGCCCGCCGAGGACGGCCACGAGCGATCCGCCCATCCACAGGGTCCGGACCGCGCCGGCCTTGAGCCGCGCGAGCCCCGACGTGCTGCGCAGCAGGCGGGCGATGCGGGCCTCTTCCTCAGCCGTGAGCGCCTCCGCCGGGGCGGTTTCGCGCAGCGGCGGAACCTGGCGCGCAACATCGCGCGCATTGGCGCGGGCGGTGGCAAAGCGCGCCGCATCGGGCCGGGCGGGCAGGGTGCTGCCTTCGGGCGCGACGGCCCAGTCGACCATCTCGGGCCGTGCCAACCAGCCGTCCGGTGTCGTCTGAGCGCTCGTCCCGAACCATGCCGGCGCATCGAGCACGCCCTCGCGGGGCGGCGCGATCACACCGCGGGGATCAAAGCCATTCGCCCGCGCGAACCCCTCGGCCTCCTCAAGCGTTTCGAGCGCCACGGCGGCGTAGGCGATCCCGCCATTGGCGAGCCGTTCGAAGCAAAAGCGCAGCTTGTCGACCGGGTAGGGGGTCTGTCCGTCGAGGTCCGCGCGCACGGCGCTGGCGCCATCGGGCCCGGAATATCGCGGGCGAAGCTGCCGGTAGAGCACCTGGTCCTCGGGCAGGATGAGCAGCACGGGCGCCTTCGTCTTGGCGTCCGGTCCGGTCGCCCGGCCGCGCAGCTTTGCAAGTGCGGTGCCCATGTCCGGGGCATCAAACAGGGCCTGGCCCTGGGCAATCCAACCCTCAGAGTGGCGTCTTCGCAAAGACACCCCTTCGAACGACAAAGCGAGGGCGCAGTCAGGATAAGCCATGAATGCCCGATATCCGGGTAGTTGCCTGTAGGTGAGGGTTCAGTCCCTTTCTAGCCTTGAGTATACCCGGTTTAGAAAGCGTGCACAGCCTCTAAAAACGGCTCTGGGCGGAGAACATCCTAAAGGAGAGACAGAATGCGCGAATTGATCGGGGCCGGCGTTGCGGCGCTCCTAATTGCGACGGCGTCCGTCGCCCATGCCGCGGAGCCGCAGATCACGGTGACCGGAAGCGGTGAGGTTCAGGTGAGCCCCGATATGGCCGTGCTTGATCTGGGGGCGCAGCTGCGCGGGGAAACGGCCGCAGACGTCATGGCCGAGGCGGCCACGACGACCCAGAGTTTGCTCGATGCGCTCGAAGCGGCCGGCATCCCTGCGGCGGATATCCAGACCCGCCGCGCCGGGTTGCGCCCGGTGTTCGAGCAGCGTCCTGACGCCGACAGCGCACCGGTGCCCGTGGCGTTCGAGGCCGACAGCATGCTAAAGGTCAAGGTGCGCGATCTTTCGGTGTTGAGCGCGATCTACGGCGCGGCATCCGAGGCCGGAGCGACCCGGTTTGACGGTCTGCGATTCGAACTCTCTGACCCGGCCGAAGCGCTGGCGGATGCGCGCGGCGCCGCGATTGCCGACGCCAGGCTGCGGGCCGAGACCTTTGCCGAGGCTGCGGGTCTCGCCCTCGGCTCGGTGCTGCAGATCGCCGAGCCGGGCAGCAGTCCACGGCCGATGGAGTTCCGCTCCGTGGCCGCGGACATGGGGGCCATGCCGGTCGCGCCGGGCAGCCTGACGGTCAGCGCGCAGATCACGGTGGTCTACGCGCTGACGGAGTGACCGCTCGGACGGTCGCTCACTCTTTTTGCTCAGGCGGTTGCCTTGGCCAGGGCCTGATCGAGGTCGACGATCAGGTCGTCGGGGTCTTCGATCCCGATCGACAGCCGCACAACATTGGGGGCCGCGCCGGCGGCCTCCTGCTGTTCGGGCGTGAGCTGGCGGTGGGTGGTCGAGGCCGAATGGATGATCAGCGAGCGCGCATCGCCGAGATTGGCGACATGGGAGAAGAGCTCCACACTGTCGACGAGCTTCACGCAGGCCTCGTAGCCGCCCTTGATCGCGAAGGTGAAGAGCGCCCCGGCGCCATGGGGACAGATCCGCGCCACGCGGTCATGGTAGGGCGATGAGGGCAGGCCGGCATAGGTGACGGCCTCGACTCGCGGATCCCGCTCCAGCCAGTTTGCCACACGCACGGCGTTTTCGACATGGCGCTGCATCCTGAGGCTCAGGGTCTCGATCCCCATCAGTGTGTAATGCGCGCCCTGGGGGTTCATGGTCATGCCGAGATCCCGCAGCCCGACCGCGATGCCGTAGAAGGTAAAGGCCATCGGCCCGAGCGCTTCATGGAATTTCAACCCGTGATAGGCGGGTTCGGGCTGGCTGAGCGAGGGGAACTTGTCCGACGCCGACCAATCGAACTTGCCGGAATCGACGACCATCCCGCCCGTCACCGTGCCGTTGCCGGTCAGATACTTCGTGGTCGAATGCACGACGAGGGTCGCGCCATGTTCGAAGGGGCGGCAGAGATAGGGGGTGGCCGAGGTGTTGTCGACGATCAGGGGCAGACCGGCCGCGTCGGAAATCGCCGCGATCACATCGAGATCGGTGATGTAGCCGCCCGGATTGGCAATGGATTCGCAGAAAATCGCGCGCGTGTCGTCGTCGATGGCCGCCTTCAGAGCGTCGGTGTCGTCGAAATCAACCCATTTGCACGACCAGCCGAAGCGGCGGATCGTGTTCGAGAACTGCTGGATCGTTCCACCATAGAGACGCGTGGAGGCGACGACGTTGCAGCCGGGCTGCATCAGCGGAAAGAGCGCCATGATCTGGGCGGCATGGCCGGATGAGCAGGCGACCGCTCCGACGCCCCCTTCGAGGGTCGCGACACGTTCCTGGAGCACGGCAATCGTGGGGTTCGTGAGGCGGGAATAGATGTAGCCAACTTCCAGGAGATTGAAGAGCGCGGCGGCGTGATCGGCGTCGCGAAAGACGAAGGCCGTGGACTGGTAGATCGGCGTCTGGCGCGCGCCTGTCGCCGGGTCCGGCGCGGCTCCGGCGTGGACTTGAAGCGTGTCGAAGCCGTGCTTGGGGGTGTCGGACATATGGTGGGCCTCCCTGGGTTCCTGCGCTTCCGGTTCTAGGCAGGCCCGGGTCGGGGCACAAGCTGAAGGGTGGCGCGGGCGCTCGGGTCCGTTGCGACGCCCGGCCTCGCTGCAGGGAGGCGCCACCGGCAGATCAGGTCCGGCAGGAGTGCGCGACCGTTTCGCCGCGCACGGAAGGACGGTCAGCCCGGGACGCGCATCTCGTTGACCACCGCACCATAGCCGCCATTGCCGAGGTAGTGGCATTCCCTTTCGCTGTCGGTCCGTCCCAGATCGCGGTTGCGGGTCGGGAAGCGACCGAAGCGCCGGATCACCTCGCGATGCGCCTTGGCATGGAGCAGATTGTCGGCCCCGTCCTCCGGCATCCGCTCCAGCAGCAGGCGCACGCAGCGTTCCTGGTCTTCCAGGCATTCCGAATGCATCAGCGGCAGGTAGAAGAACTGGCGCGCAGGTTCTGCGATCCGCCTGTCCCAGCCGCGGTCGATGGCCTGCTTGGCCACCGCGACAGCCTGACGATCGGTGGCAAAGGCCCGGGGATCGTCGCGGAACATGTTGCGCGGAAACTGGTCGAGCAGGATCAGCAAAGCCAGCGTGCTGCTTGGATGGGCCGTCCAGCCGAGCCTGTCGCCCCGAGCCGCCCGCTCCCACAAAGCCTGATAGCTGTCGCGGATGCGCTGATCGATGGCCGCGTCTTTCTTGTACCAGCCTTTTGGACCGACCTCATCGATCCAGAACGCCAAGAGCGGCTCGAAATCTTCCATGGAATAAACTCCTCCCTCCTCCTTCGTCCCATCAGGTGGGCAAGAGGGTCCCGCATTGCAACGGCCTAATGTGACGGGGCGCACCAGACGCCGCAGAAACGCAACACCATTGTATACAATGGGCCTATGTCGCGTCGGATTGGGCGCGTGTATCGCCCTGTTGCGTGTCCTGCTCTTCCTCCTGTCCGGTCTCGATGGCCGCCTCCATGGCGACGGGACTCGCACTGGGCAGGATCGCGGCGTAGCCCATGGTCTCGTCGACCGGGGTGGCGGGGCGGCGCGTCATGCGCCAGCCGGCATAGCCCGCAAGCACGGCGAAGAGGGCCGCGAGAAAGATGAAGAACCCCTGGGGTCCGATCTGGCCCATCAGCGCGCCGGCCACGAGCGGACCGCTGACCGCGCCGATCCCGGTGATGAAGATCAGCCGCCCCGAGGCCGCGGCCATGTCGTCATAGTCGAGATAGTCGTTGGTATGGGCGATGAGCAGCGCATAGGTCGGGTTCGACATGCCGCCGACGAGAAACCCCGCGACAAGCACCGCCGCATAGCCCGGCAGCGCGATGGCGGCCAGCGCGGCGACCGCGCCCGTCACCGCGGCGGCGAGCACCAGTTTCCTGCGGTCCATCCGGTCGGATGCGTAGCCGATCGGCGCCTGGAGCAGCAGGCCACCGATATAGATCGAGGCCACGAAGGCCGAGATCTGGCTGACGGACATGCCGGATTCGGTGCCGTAGACCGAGGCCATGCCGAACAGCGCGGAGAAGACCCCGCCCATGATGAACATGCCGATGCAGCCCAGGGGCGAGACGCGAAAGAGCTGGAGGAAGCTCATCGGTTTGGTGGTCTCGTAGACCGGCGTCGGCTGGACCGACAGCAGGATCGGCGCGAAGGAGATCGACACCAGGACCGAGGGAATGATGAAGAGGATGAAGCCCGACGGATCGCCTGTCAGCAACACGCCCTGGGCGGCCACGATACCGCCCATCTGCACGATCATGTAGAGCGACAGCGCCTTGCCGCGGTTTTCGTTGCTCACGGCGCGGTTCAGCCAGCTTTCCGCAGTGACATAGACCCCCGAGAAACAGAAACCCGTCAGTACGCGCAGGAGCATCCAGGCAACCGGGTCGGTAATCGTGGGATAGAGGATCAGGATCGCGGAGATGAAGGATCCCATGGCCGCGAAGACCCGGACATGGCCGACCCGGCGGATCAGCTCGGGCGTGAGATGCGAGCCGCCGAGAAACCCCAGAAAATAGGCCGACATGACGAGCGACATCTCAAGGGTCGAGAAACCCTCGATCGCGCCGCGGATGGCCAGCAATGTCCCCTGCAGGCCGTTGCCGACCATGAGCAGGAACATGCCCAGAAGGAGGGCCCAGGTACGGGTGAAAGCGTCAAGCATTACTCAATCTCAGGGTCACAGGTCTTCTGGTCCTGCCATATCTTTTGTGCGCCGGGCGGGAGCGTCTGTTTGCGACCTTGGCCGCGCCGTTTTTTGCGCTGTCGAACTGTTGATGTGCGGGCGGCATGGCGGACGGGACTCCGGTCAGCCGTTCGGCAGCAGCAGCGAGGCATCGCCGTAGCTGAAGAAGCGGTAGCGTTCCGCAATGGCGTGGGCGTAGATCTCGATGATCCGGTCGCGGCCCATCAGCGCCGAGACCAGCATCATCAGCGTCGATTTCGGCAGGTGGAAGTTGGTCATCAGCGCGTCGGCGGCGCGGAACGCGAACCCCGGCCGGATGAAGATATCCGTCGGGCCCGTCCAGGGGGCGATCGTGCGGTCCGGATTGGCCGCGCTTTCGATCAGGCGGAGTGCGGTGGTGCCGACGGGGATGATGCGCCCGCCTGCCGTACGGGTGGCGTTGATCTCCGCCGCGGCGCGGGCCGGGATCTCGCCCCATTCCGCGTGCATCCTGTGCTCCGCCACGTCATCGACCTTCACCGGCAGGAAGGTGCCGGCGCCGACATGGAGCGTGACATGGGTCATCTCAACCCCCCGCGCGGTCAGCCCGGCCAGCAGCGCATCGTCGAAATGGAGCGACGCGGTGGGTGCGGCCACGGCCCCCGGACGGCGGGCCCAGACGGTCTGGTAATCCTCGCGGTCCCGGTCGTCCGCCTTGCGCCGTGCCGCGATGTAGGGGGGCAGGGGCATCGCGCCGACGCGGGCCAGCGCGCTGTCGAAATCCGGCGCGGCCTCGAAGGACAGCCGCGCCTGGCCATCGGCGTTGCGTCCGACCAGGGTGACCGAGAAGTCGGGGTCGAAGATGACGCGCTCACCGTCGCGGAGCTTGCGCAGGGGTTTGACCAGGGCGGTCCAGTCGCCGCTGCCATCCCCGACCGGGTCGAGCAGGGTGACCTCGATCCGGGCCGCGCCGCCGCCATCCTTGCTCTCGCGGTGGCGGGTGCCGCTCAGACGGGCGGGCAGCACGCGTGTATCGTTCAGCACAAGGCGGTCGCCGGAGGTCAGGAGGTCCGGCAGGTCGGAGACCACGGCATCGCTGAGCGTGCGAGGACCCGCCACCAGAAGCCGTGCGCTGCTGCGCGGGCGTGCGGGCCGCGTGGCAATCAGCGCCTCGGGCAGATCGAAATCGAAATCGGAGAGGCGCAGGGCAGGTCCGTCCCGGTCTGGCCGGGCCTCAGTTCGAGCGCGCGGCGGGTTGGCTTACATTTTCGCGCGCCTGGTCCGGTGTCCGCCGGGCGAGGGGCACAACCCGGACCGATGGCGCGCGGGTCGTGCCGGTAACCTCAAAGCCGACATTGATCAAGCCTTGGCCGCGCCGTGCGGCGCCGAGCCGGTTGAGGAAATACACGGGCGAGACCGACCCCCGGAGCGCAAGCTGCTGGTTGTTCAGATCGACCGTGCCGTCGACGGTGAGCCCCAGCGACGGCCCCTCGGCATAGGCCGATTGCAGGTCCAAAAGGCCGGGCGAAAGCGTGAAGCGCGCGCCCGCATCGGAAAAGACGATGCCTTCGCCGCTCATCTGCTCGATCGCGCCGACGATGCTGAGGGCCGAGATGATGCTTGCCGCCGTGCCGACACCGTGGAGAGACGCGTCGGTCACCTGAAGATGCCCGTCATAGGTGCCGGGCTGGCCGTTGGGCACGAGACTCATTTCAAGCCGGCCGCCGCGCGCGCGCGAAAAAAGGTTCGCCGCGGCGAGCAGCGCGCCGGCGTTTTCCGTCCGCAGGAGCGCGGCGATCCCGGCGCGGCGGCGGACGAGGTCGGCGGTGAAGGGCTCGATATTGTTCACCCGTGCGCTGAGCGCGCCTGTGGATCCGGTCGCGCCGGCGAGATTCGCGCGGAGCCCCGTCAGCTGCAGTTCGTCCGACACCGTCACGCTGTCCAGCCGGGCCACGACGTCCGGGGGACGGCCGCTGCCGCCGGAGATGCTGGGCCGGTTCCGCAGATCCAGCCGCCCGCCATCGACCTCGAGCTGCGCCGGACGCCCGCCGGAAGCCGGCCGGTAGCTGCCGCGCGCCGACAACCAGTTGCCGAGATCGAGACGCGTGAGATCGACACGCGCCAGCCCGCCGCCCGAGGCAAGCGTCGCACTCCCACTGGCGGTCACCCCCGGCATCGTAACACTGAAGCTTTCGATCTGTGGTGGCTGGGAAAGCTCCGCCGCGACAGTCACGCGCCCGGCGCGGGACGGCGATTTGCGGATACCTGCCTCGGGCACCGAGATACCCAGACCTTCCAGATTGGCATCGACCGTCAGATCCGGCGGGGTGTCGTCGCCCATCTGGATCCGCGTTTCGACAAAACCGGCGCCCGAGAACATGCCGTCGGGCACAGGCACGCCGACGGCGTCCGCAAGGGCCACGGTCAGGGGGCCGGAGGCCGTGATGACCGGCGGGGTGGCGCCACCCGGGGCGCCATCGAGATCGCGGGTGAAGGTGATCGTGAGGGGCTGGCCATTCAGCGTCGCATCGCTGCTGATTTCCAGATGCGCCTGGGTTGCCTCGATCGTCACCAGCTTTGCGGCCAACGTCTTGCCCTGGAGCAGCGTGTCGTTGGTGAAGTCCGTGACGCGCCCGGCGATATCGAAGGTCGCCGCCTGCATCCCGCCGCCCTTGCCCAGGGGAACCTCGATCGTGGTCGAGATTTCGGTCTCGCCCGTGGCCTGATCGGGCGGCAGCATGTCGGGCGCGTCGGGATCGGTCTTGAAGGGCGGGTTGGACAGCACGGTCAGAAAGGCGGCCGTCGGCCCGACCATGCCCAGATCGAGATCCAGCAGACCCGGCCGCCGGGTGACGTCGGGCACCACCATCATGCTCGGCCGGATCTTGACCGCCCCGGCGCCCTCGGGCGTGACGCTGCCTGCGTCGATCTCCAGCCGGAAGGTCTTGCCCTCCAGCGTGGCGCGGCCCTCGGCGCCTTTCAGCGGCGCGATACTGTCGAGAAAGCGGATGGTCGCATCGCTGTATCCGAAATTCAGCGACACCTGATGCGGTGCGTCGTTGGCGGGGAAACGCAGCGAGAAGGCCATGTTGTGGCCGAGGCCGGAGAGGATGTTTTCATCCAGCCATTGCCGGGTTCTGGGAAAGGTCTCGATCGGCCAGAGCATGAAGATGCTGTCGCGGTGCACGCTCGGGCCGGTGACATCAAGCGCGAAACTCCGTTCCGGATCGCGCACACCGCCCGGGCCGGCCGTGCGGATCCGCGCGCGCACCTGATCGCCGTTGAAGAGCAGATCGACATAGGCGTCGAGATCGAGATCCTCGCCATCGATGGTCAGTTCCGCGTCGGTGGCGACATTCTCGAAACTCACGACCCCCGGAAGGCGATCGCCGGCATCGATGGTGACTTCGCTCAGGTTGAGCTGCGCAACCAGCCGCTCGCCGGTGCTGTTCGCGCCATGGGGTTCGATGTTCAGATTGCCCCGGCCGAAGAGCGTCAACACATCGGTATCGATCTCAAGATCGGTCAGGTCGAAACGACGGCCACCATTATAGGTGGTGACGCGCGCGGTGGCCGAAGTCAGCGCGACGGTCGACAGCGGGTCGGTCAGAAACAACTCACCGGAGCCGGCGGAGACCCGTCCGGTCAGGGTGCCGAGCTTGCCGTCCGAGCCGAGATCGCCCTCCAGATCGAGTGAGATCGGGATGTCGATGCGGTCGAGCAGGTCCTCGCGGGCGCCGAGGGCGGTAAGGCCGCCGAGCTTGGCCGGGACGATCCCGCGTAGAGCGACCCGCAGGCTGGCCTCGCGTGCGTCCGATGCCGCCTGCAGCTCGACCCGCGCCGATCCCGGTGCGGTACGGTCGCCGATCTCGCCGAGATTGATCACGAGATCCAGATCGCCATCGGCCCGGTCGAGGCTGAGATCGGCGTTGCTGCTTTCCAGAACGCTCCCCGTGGCCGTATCGGTAACCTGGAGCGAGATCCCGGTCACGCCCACCGTGGTCAGATCCGTGAGCGGGGCTCGGGCGAGTGTGCTCTCCAGGGCCGCGATGACGTCGCCCGGGTCTTCGAGGTCCCTCAGCAGCGATGAGCCCCCGACCGCCAGCGTGACGTCGCCGTCGTCCGCGCGCGTCACGGCGACCTGCATGCCGGTGATGCGGAGTGCACGGGGGGCGAGACGTCCTTCCAGAAGGGCCAGCCTGTCGAGGAGCACTTCGGCGCGGTCGAGCTCTACGCTGTTGCCGTTGGGCCCCGTGACTATCAGCGAGGTCGCCGTGACGCTCGGCGTCAGGCCGGGACGCAACCGCACGAAGATCTCGTCGACCTGCAGCGTGCTGTTATGGGCGGCGAGCATCGGCGCGAGCCTGTCGGTGACGCGGTCGCGCAGGTCCGGGCCGAGTTCAATCGAGTGCGTGCTGAGCCACCAGAGCCCGACGCCCACGAGCGCCATGACCGCGAGCGCAAAGGTCCAGACGCACCGCGCGAGGATACGCAGCGGGTGCCAATGCCGTGCCCTGGAGCGTTTCGGCGGAGTGCGCTGTTCTTCGGTGTTGGACACCTCACCAGACGGGCTAGAACAAGGTGAATAGTCAAGCCCGAGGAAGGTCAAAAATGTTGGATATCGCACAGATCGACGCCGGATCCGAAGCTCCGGACTTCACTCTGCCGCAGGATGGCGGCGACGATGTCACCCTGTCCGCCCTGCGCCCCGGCATAGTGGTGCTCTATTTCTACCCCAAGGACGACACCAGCGGCTGCACCAAGGAGGCCGTCGGTTTCACCGAGCATCTTGACGCGTTCGAGGCGGCCGGCGCCAAGGTGCTGGGGGTTTCCAAGGACACGGTTGCCAAGCATGGCAAGTTCCGCGCCAAGCATGATCTGGGCGTCACCCTGCTGTCGGACGCCGAAAGCGACGTCTGCGAGCGCTACGGCGTCTGGGTGGAAAAGAAGATGTACGGCAAGACCTATATGGGCATCGAGCGCGCGACCTTTCTGATCGACGGCGACGGCAAGGTCGCCCGCGTCTGGCGCAAGGTGAAGGTTGCGGGCCATGTCGAAGAGGTGCTGGGGGCCGTCAAGGAGCTCTGAGCCCGGCGCGCCCGCGCCCCGCCGATAGCGCGGGCGTGCCCTCTCAGCCGGCGATGGCGTTGACAGGACGGTTGCGCGGACGCTCCCAAATGCGGAAAACCGTGTTAGAGCTGTGTTCACAGCCACTCCCCGGCGGCCCTGCTGGTCGCCTCCGGCCTCAGACGCGGGACGATCATGACCACAAGTTACACGATACGCCTCATCCTGGTGACCGCCGCGATCGCGCTGCTCGGAGCGCTGGTTGCCTTTATCAACCCGTTCGGTCGACAGGTCGACACCGACGTCGAGGCGCTGTCCTTTGCGCTGGAGCAGTTCCTGGGCGGCACCTTTGCCATTGTCGGTGTCCTGACGGTCATCATCGGACGCTACCAGCCCCAGCCCTTGAAATGGCAGCTTGTGGTGGTCGGTGTGCTGGCAACTCTGGTGGGGCTGCTCGTGCTGTTCAATCCGGCGATGACATTGCGGGTCATCGCCCTTCTTATCCCGCTGAAGCTGATCTCCTCGGGCCTGGTGCGGCTCAGCATCGGGCGCCGCCAGATGCCGAGCAAGGCCGGGCTCTGGATCCTCGGTGCGGGGGCGGTGTCGCTGATTGCGGGGCTTCTGGCGCTGCTGCATTTCGCCGGGCTCGGGCCGGTCGCGATCACCACCCTTCTGGCGATCGACCTGATTGCGACCAGCGTGATGATGACGGCGCTGACCTTTCGTGACCGGCCGAAGAAACAGCAGGCCTGACGCGCCCCGGCCCGAACCGGGGACCCTGCGCGAGAGCGGATCAGGCCGTCTTTTCGCCGTAATAGAGCATGACGACATGCTTGGCTTCTGCGAAGAAGAGCCAGCGTTCGATCAGGATCCCGGCGGCCATGGCGAGCGTACCGAAGAGCGTCAGGATCGCCGCGAGAGCCGGTCCGGCGGTATAGGCCGAAAGGAACGCCACGAAGGGGATGGCGAAACCGAAGATCACGGTCGCGCGGCGCAGTTTGGCCGCATGGGTGCGCGCGATCTTGAAGCCCATTTCGGTCATCAGATAGTTGGCTTCGGTGTGGGGTGCCTCGAGCAGCCGCACATCGCCCTTGAGCCGTGTCGCCGTCTCGGCAGTTGAGGCCGACTGCGTTCCGTCGACGAACTTCCAGTACTCG
>JBCDBB010000036.1:0-27887 GCA_039184415.1 Pseudomonadota bacterium | reverse complement strand
CCGTTGGAGGCCGAAGGTCTGACGACCAAATGGGCCATCGAGCTCGTCTTCACCCCGGTCCATTTCCACGAGCAGGCCGGTGATCTGGCGGGGCTCTTTGCGCGCCCGAGCCCGCCCCCACCTTCAGCAGGTCGCGGCGGCGGATCGGGCGCGCAAAGAGCCCCGCCAGATCACCGGCCTGCTCGTAGAAATGGACCGGGGTGAAGACGAGCTCGATGGCCCATTTGGTCGTCAGACCTTCGGCCTCCAACGGATTGGCGAGCCCCAGACCGCAGACCGTGAGGTCCGGGCGCGCCGCCCGGCAGCGGTCAAGCTGGAGATCGACATCCTGGCCTTCGGACAGCACCGGTCCCTCGGCAATCAGATCAAGCTCCTCGCCGATGACCTGCCGATTGAGGTACGGCATGCCGATCTCGAGCGCCGTCATTCCGCATTCGCGGATCAGGAACCGCGCCAGCGACAGCTCGAGCTGGCTGTCGGGAAACAGGAAAACCGAGCGGTCGCGCAGGGTTTCCGCAGCCGCAGCGACGGCCTTGCGGGCCCGCGCCCGCGGTGCGGCCGTGACCGCCTCGAAGGTTGCGTCATCCACCCCGAACTCATCGGCGATCGCGCGGAGCCAGGAGGTTGTGCCCTCCTCTCCGAAGGGAAAGGGCGCCGGGATATGGCGCGCGCCCCGCCGGACGAGCGCGGCATGGGTATCGCCCAGAAACGGCTGGGCCAGCGCGAAGACGGTTTCGGGCCCGACCGCGAGATCGCCATCGGCGCGCGGTGCGGGCAGCACCCGAACCGGGCCGATGCCCATCCGCTCCAACAGGCCGATCATCTGGTCTTCGACCACATCGGGCAGCGCACCTGCGACGATCAATTGGCGCGCATCGGTCTCGGGCAGAACCGGGACCATGGAGGCGAGACAGGCATCCTCGCCCTGGGTAAAGGTCGTCTCGATCCCCGATCCGGAATAGTTCAGAACGCGGACATGGGGCGCATGCACCTGGCTCAACCGCTCTGCGGCGCGCGCGAGATCGAGCTTGATGACTTCGCTCGGGCAGCTGCCGACCAGAAACAGTTGCCGGATGTCAGGGCGCCGTGACAAGAGCCGGGACACCTCCCGGTCAAGTTCTTCATGGGCGTCGGCAAGCCCGGCGAGATCCTGTTCTTCGAGAATCGCCGTGCCGAAGCGCGGCTCGGCAAAGATCATCACACCCGCAGCACTTTGCAGCAAATGGGCGCAAGTACGACTGCCCACGACCAGAAAGAATGCGTCCTGCATCTTGCGGTGCAGCCAGATGATTCCGGTCAGACCGCAGAAGACCTCGTGCTGGCCGCGCTGGTGCAGGACCGGCGCTGCGCCACAGCCCACGGCGGGGCGTGCCGGGCGGCCGACGGGCGACAGGGCGGGATGGTCGTTCATGCCGGCACCCCGCGGGCCGCATCGAGGCGCTCGCCTTCCAGACGCGCCATCCGCAGTTTCCACAGGAACTGACCGGCATTGATCACATAAGCGGCATAGGCCGCCAGGGCGAGCCACATCAGCCCGACCGGCGACAGCGCCCCGGCAAACAGAGCCCAGACATAGGCGGTGTGCAGAGCTATCACTCCGAAACTAAAGACATCTTCCCAAAAGAATGCCGGCGCGAAGAGATACTGGCCAAAGACGACCTTTTCCCAGATCGCACCGGTGACCATGATCGCATAGAGGCAAAGCGTCTTGAGCAGGATCGACCAGGTCGCGGCCTCATACCCGGCACCGGTCCACAGATAGCGCAGCACCAGCACCAGCGAGACCGCGAAGACCAGAAACTGGAACGGCGCAAGAATGCCCTGAACGAGTGTCCAGACCGTCGCATCCCTTCGCGCCCGTTCCGCGTCGGTGTAAAGCCGACCGGGCCGTGCCCCCGCTTCGTTATGGTGTGCCATTCAGCGACTCCCTGACCGCGCCGATGAAGGAAGACTGCAATCGAAGGAATGAAGTGTCAACTCAAACTTACAGCTTTTAGGTTGACACTTGTGCCTGGCCAAAACAGTCGTAACCGGAGGCCCGGAGGCCCAAATCTCCAGCGGATCATGGGCTTTGGCCGGGTCGCAGCGCGTGGCAACGGCCAGCAAATCGCGCTGGTGTCAATTTGCTTTGACATTCGTGGCGGACTGTCGGACTGTTTATAGCACCTCTCCGACATGGAGCCGGGCCTTCCCAACCGATCTCGACTGCGCGGGATCCCTTGAAAGGTGTACGAACCGATGAGCGAACACCAGACCAGGCAGAGCTACGACGCAAACAGACCCGGCCCGGAACAGGTGGAGGCACTGGCGGGCAATGTTCTATCCGTCCTCGCGGCCCGGGCCCCGAACGACCCGGCTGCTCCAAAGGGTGATCTGGAGGATGTGCTTGTCGACCGTTTGATTTCGGCCGTGCGCCAGTCCGACGATATGGGACGCGACCGGATTGTTGCGGGACTGATCGCGGATGGCGTTTCCATCGACGATCTTATCGACCACTATATTCCGCAGGCCGCGCGCCGGATGGGCGAAGCGTGGTGTCGCGACGGATTGGGTTTTGCCGAGGTGACCATCGGCTCGGCCAGGCTCCAGGGGCTGCTAAGGGATCTGATCAGGCGCACGACGCCATCCCATGGCGGCGACGCGATGGCGCCCCAGGTGCTTATGGTGGTACGCGAGGATGAGCATCATACGCTCGGCGCAATGGTTGCCACACAGCAGTTGCGGCGTGTCGGGGTCGGTGTGCATGTGTCCGTGGGGCAACCCGATAGCGAAATCTTGACACTTGTCGCGTCACGCGGGTTTGACATTGTCATGCTGTCAACCGCAAAGAGAGCGCGACTCGAAACACTTTGCGGTTTCGTCGAGAGCGTGCCGGGCCGCGCCGGGAAAGCAATCCCCGTTGTCATCGGTGGCGCCGCTTTTGACGAAGACACGGATATCGCCGCCATGACAGGTGCAGATTTTGCGACTGCAGATCCCGTTGAGGCGCTGCGTCGCTGCAAATTGAAGATCCCGCATTACGGCGCGCGTCTTCTGGCGATGTCAGGATAGGGCATGAGGCGCGTCCGGCATATGCCGAGGGTGAGCCCGTGACATCGCGGGGCACCAAATACTGGAATGCAGGCGCGATCCCCCTGATCGCGCCTGATCTTCTTGGTGATATCATCGCCACGGCGTCGGACATCGCGATCGTCATTTCACCCGAAGCCCAGGTTCTGTCCGTTCTGGTCAATCCCAACCATCCCTATGAAGGGCGTCTTGAGCATTGGAAGGGCCGCAATCTGCGCGACTACCTGACCGATGAAAGCCAGCCCAAGCTCGAACGGGAGCTCGAAGCGCTGGCCTCCGAGAACAGTTCCGCGCGCCCGGTCGAACTGAATCATGTGGACCGCGCCGAATGGGAGTTTCCGGTCCGCTACACCTTTCACAGCATCGGCCCTGACGGCGCCTATCTCATGCTCGGGCGCGATCTGCGTCCGATCGCGGAAATGCAGCAGCAGCTGGTCAAGGCACAGCTCGCGCTCGAAAAGGACTACGAAGCCCAGCGGGATTATGACACGCGATTCCGCGTGCTGCTGGAGACGACACGCGACCCGTTCGTCTTTGTATCCCTGTCGAACGGTCGGATCATGGATTGCAACGCTCTGGCAGCGAAACTGCTCGCGACGTCCAAGGAATCGCTCGTCGGGGCGGCCTTTGCGCAGGAGTTCGAAGGGCGCCGGCGCGGCGAGTTTATCGAGAGCCTGACCAACGCCGCCGTGGCCGACGGGGCCGGCGCGGTGGAGCTGCAGGCGCGGCGGACGGGGCGGAATGTCACCCTGACGCCGACGATCTTTCGGGCAGCCGGCGAACGGGTTCTGCTCTGCCGTATCGACCCCACCGATGAGATCGATCAATTGGGGGACGAACTGTCCGAAAACCTCGGAGCGCTCTATCAGGAAGGCGTCGACGCCATCGCCTTCACGGATGGCGAAGGCACGCTGATCGCAGCCAATGACAGCTTCCTGAAACTGGTCGATGTCGCGCATCTGACGCTGGCCAAGGGCAAATCTCTCGCCGAATTCCTGGTGCGGGGCAATATCGACCTCAAGGTCTTGTTGGAGAACGCCGCGCGCACCGGCCAGATGCGGATGTATGCCACCAAGCTGCAATCCGAATATGGCTCCCAGATCTCGGTGGAAATCTCGGTCACACTGCTGAATGACAGGGCGAACCCGGCCTATGTCTTTGTGATCCGTGATGCCAGCCGGGCCGAAGCGGTGCGCCGCCCGGGGGCTGCGGTCTCTAACGATGCGGTGCGCTCCGTCATGGAGCTTGTAGGGTCCGCCACCCTGAAGGATATCGTCGCCGAGACCACCGATGTCGTCGAAAAGATGTGCATTGAGACCGCGATCGAGCTGACCCGCAACAACCGCGTCGCCGCCGCCGAAATGCTTGGCCTGTCGCGGCAGAGCCTTTATGTGAAGCTTCGCAAATACGGGCTTATCGCGCGCAACGGCGAAAGCTGACCACTTTACGCACTGCAAGCGTCGGGGCGATCACCGTAAAGCCAGCCTGACACCCATTTCCCAGCACAGCAGCGAGCCGCGGCATTTTTTCAGGCCAGATTGACAGATCTGTGCTTGTCGATTCGCGATTGTAATGCACTAATGACAGCATGAGTGTCAGTGAAAGTTTACACCCCGATCCCAAGTCACCGCTGCCGCAGCCGGCTGCGATGCTGGAACTGATCAAGCCCATTACCTGGTTTCCGCCGATGTGGGCGTATCTGTGCGGCGCGGTATCGTCTGGGGCGTCCCCAGCCGGGAACTGGCTGCCGGTGATTTTCGGCGTGATTCTTGCCGGCCCCGCGGTCTGCGGCATGAGCCAGGCCGCGAATGACTGGTGCGACCGCCATGTCGATGCGATCAACGAACCGAACCGCCCGATCCCCTCTGGGCGCATTCCGGGTCGTTGGGGCCTGTGGATCGCACTGGCCATGTCCGTGCTATCGCTGATCCTCGGCACATTCCTCGGTCCATGGGGCTTCGCGGCCACCTGCGTCGCCGTCCTGGCCGCCTGGGCCTATTCGGTGGAGCCGATCCGCCTGAAACGCTCGGGCTGGTGGGGACCGGGTCTGGTCGGCTTGTCCTACGAGTCCCTGCCCTGGTTCACCGGGGCCGCGGTTCTGGCCGCCGGACTGCCGACCTGGGAGGTCGTCCTGGTCGCGCTGCTTTACGGGATCGGGGCCCACGGCATCATGACGCTCAATGATTTCAAGGCACTGGAAGGCGACCGCCAGATGGGGGTGAATTCGCTGCCCGTGACGCTCGGGCCGGAACGGGCCGCGCGGCTGGCCTGCTGGGTCATGGCGGTGCCGCAGCTCGCCGTGATCGGGCTCCTGGTCCTGTGGGGACAACTCATCTTTGCCGCCGCGGTCACCGCGAGCCTGCTCGCTCAACTCCTCGCAATGCGCACCTTGCTGTCGGATCCCAAGGGGCGCGCGCCCTGGTACAACGGCACCGGCGTTTTGCTCTACATCACCGGGATGATGGTCACGGCCTTCGCCCTGCGCGGGATGGGAGGCTGAGATGACGCCCACACTGTCCTGGCCCGGCATCCTGAGACTCGGGCTCGTGCAGATGGCCCTCGGCTCCATCGTCGTACTCACGACGGCCACGATGAACCGCGTGATGGTGGTGGAGTTGGCGTTACCCGCGATCCTTCCGGGATTGCTGGTGTCGATCTATTACGGCACGCAGTTCCTGCGCCCGCGCTTTGGCCATGGCGCCGATCGCGGTGGGCGGCG
Source organism: Pseudomonadota bacterium (assembly GCA_039184415.1). GTDB lineage: Bacteria > Pseudomonadota > Alphaproteobacteria > Rhodobacterales > Rhodobacteraceae > JANSYP01. Next base: position 22,099 of record JBCDBB010000036.1, on the reverse strand, counting down.
CACGCCCTGGATTGTCGGTGGCGTGGCGCTCCTGGCCGCGGGGGCCATCGGGGCCGCGCTCTCGGTCGGGCTGATGGGGCAGAGCACATGGCTCGGCATCGCGGCGGCTGTGCCGTCCTTCCTCATGATCGGTCTCGGCATCGGTGCGGCGGGCACCAACCTGCTCGCTCTGCTGGCCACGCGTGTCGCTGAAGAGCGGCAGGCGGCGGCGGGATCAGCGGTCTGGATCCTCATGATCTTCGGGCTCGCGGTGACCGGCATCACCGCCGGGCAGCTTCTCGACCCCTACACGCCCGCGCGACTTGTGGCGGTGACGGCCGGGGTCGGTGCGGTGGCGATGACCCTGACGCTGGTGGGTCTTTGGGGACAGGAGCGGCAGGCCGCCCGCCCCGCCCCGAAACGGGACATCGATTTCGGCCAGGTCGCGCGAGAGCTCTGGAGTGATGCGCGCGTGCGCGGCTTCACGATCTTCGTCTTCGCCTCGATGCTCGCCTACAACCTGCAGGACCTGATCCTGGAGCCCTTCGCCGGCCATGTCTTCGGCCTGACGGTGGGCGAGAGCACCGCGCTCGGCGGCATGCACCATGCCGGCGCATTGGTGGGCATGCTCGCGGTTCTGATCACGGGGACAGTGCTCGCGCGCTGGATCACGGTGCCGATCCGTGTCTGGATCACCGGCGGCTGCCTGCTGTCGGGGGCCGCGCTCATCGGGCTGGCTTTCGGCGGGCTCCATGCGCCTGTCTGGCCCCTGGGGCCCAACATTTTCCTCCTCGGGCTCGCCAATGGCGCCTTCGCCGTGGCCGCGATCGGCGCGATGATGGGGCTCGCGCGTGAAGGTGACGAGGCCCGCGAAGGCGCCCGCATGGGTCTTTTCGGCGCTGCCCAGGCCATCGCCTTTGGTGTGGGATCCTTTGCCGGCACCGCCGCGGCCGATGTGATGCGCGGCCTGTTGAGTTCCGATGCCGCCGCCTATGGCAGCGTCTTCTTTGCCGAAGGACTGGTTTTCCTCATCGCCGCGGCATTGGCTCTGCGGCTCACCTCACAACCTAAGCCGACCGCGCATGGCGCGGCGCTCGTTCCGGGAGAATGACCATGATCTATGATGTCGTCGTCGTGGGCGGGGGACCGTGCGGGTCCACAGCCGCAGAGGATCTGGCACGCGCGGGCAAGAAAGTCGCCCTGATCGACCGCGCCGGGAGAATCAAACCCTGCGGCGGCGCAATCCCGCCGCGGCTGATCCAGGATTTCGACATCCCCGACGACCAGCTGGTGGCCAAGATCAATACTGCGCGGATGATCTCTCCCACACAGCGGCATGTGGATATCCCGATCGAGGACGGGTTCGTCGGCATGGTCGACCGGGAGCATTTCGACGAAGTCCTGCGCGCCCGCGCCGCCCGCGCCGGCGCAGATCGCCATACCGGCACCTTCGTGCGGGTGGAGCGCGACGAGGCCGGCACCCGCGTCATCTATCGCGACAAGGAAAGCCGCGAGGAGGTTGCGCTCGACACCAAACTGATCATCGGTGCGGACGGCGCACGTTCCGGCGTGGCCCGGGCCGAGATCCCCGGCGGGCAGGAGATCCCCTACGTCATTGCCTATCACGAGATTATCGAGGCGCCGGGTAAGGTCGGCAGCTACGATCCCGCCCGCTGCGACGTGGTCTATGACGGCGCAATCGCTCCGGATTTCTACGGCTGGGTCTTTCCCCATGGCAAAAGCGCCTCGGTGGGCATGGGCACAGGCGTCGATGGAATCGATCTGAAAAAGGCGACCGCAGACCTCCGCGCGGCCTCGGGACTGACCGAGTGCGACACGATCCGGCGCGAAGGAGCACCGATTCCCCTCAAGCCGCTCGACCGCTGGGACAATGAACGAGACGTTATTGTCGCAGGGGATGCTGCTGGCGTTGTCGCACCCTCCTCGGGCGAAGGTATCTATTATGCCATGGCCTGCGGGCGCGCGGCGGCGACGGCGGCCCAGGCCACATTGTCCAGTGGACGGGCCAAAGATTTGAAATTGGCCAGAAAAATGTTCCTCAAGAAACATGGGACTGTCTTCAAGGTCCTGCAATCCATGCAGGACGCCTATTACCGTAGCGATGAACGCCGGGAGCGCTTCGTCTCCCTGTGTCACGATGTCGACGTGCAAAAGCTGACGTTCGAGGCTTACATGAACAAAGAGCTGGTCAAGGCACGTCCGCTGGCTCACCTGAAAATCGCGGTAAAGAACATCGCACACATTACCCGGCTCGTCCCAGCTACCACGACGTAACATATGAGCATAATGATCCCCGCTTGGGTGGATGGCACGCTAACCCCGGTTGAAAAACTGGAGGTGCATCAGCGCGGCCTGAAGCACAAAGCCATTTCTGTCTTTGTGATGGACGGGCAGAATGTGCTCGTCCAGCGGCGGGCGATGTCGAAGTACCATACCCCGGGCCTTTGGGCGAACACCTGCTGCACGCACCCGCAATGGGGCGAAAGCTCCTCTGACTGTGCAGTGCGCCGGTTGCGTGAAGAGCTCGGCATCACAGAGCTTTACCCCGCGCTCCGCGACACGGTGGAGTATCGCGCCGATGTCGGGAACGGACTGATCGAACATGAGGTGGTGGACATCTTCCTGGCCCATGCCACCAAGCAGTTACCGGTGCAGATCAACCCGGCTGAGGTCATGCAGGTCGAGTGGATCGGACTTTACGATCTTGCGGCCGAGGTTGCCCGCCGCCCTGCCCGCTTCACGCCCTGGCTCCAGATCTACATGCAGGAGCATCAGGACCGGATCTTCGGCACGCTGGTGCGGGTCTGACACCGCCGCTGTTCGCTGCGGGCGCGGCGGCACGGACGCGCTTTCGGGAACCATTGGTCCTTTGCTCGCCCTCTGATCTAGCGCAACTGCTGCAATAGAGCCTGGGATGGTTTGCCCGTCACTGCCAGACCGTTGGCCCGCTGATAGGCGCTGATCGCGGCCTCGGTCTTTTTGCCCACCACACCGTCCGCCGTACCGACGTCGTAGCCCGCGCGGTTGAGCCGGGTCTGCAGTTCCTTTCGGTCATCGATGGTCAGCCCGGTTGCGTCGGGCGGGAACCCGCTGCGGAGCGGGCCGCCACCGGCGATCCGGTCGGACAGATGCCCGACGCCGATCACATAGCTTTCGGAATTGTTGTAGCGGGTGATCACGGTGAAGTTTCGGAAAACCATGAAAGCCGGTCCGCCGCGCTGCGGGACGATGATCGAGGCCGGCCCGTAGTCGGGCACCACGTTTCCGTTCATATCGCGCACTCCCGCCGCCGCCCAGGCGGACGGGCTGCGGGTGGTGCCGCGGCCGAACGGCCCCGAAAAGCCGGCGGGCAGACGCACCTCCACGCCCCAGGGCTGGCCGCGCTGCCAGCCGGAGCGTTTGAGATAGGCCGCCGTCGAGGCCAGCGAGTCCGTCGGATCGTTCGACCAGATGTCCCGGCGACCATCACCCGTGAAATCAACGGCGTAGGCCTCGAAAGAGGTCGGAATGAACTGGGTGTGCCCCATGGCGCCCGCCCAGCTGCCGGTCATGTTGGCCGGTGTCGTGTCGCCTCGCTGGAGGATCCTGAGCGCCGCGGTCAGCTGCTGCTCGAAAAAATTCCCGCGACGCCCGTCATAGGCCAGGGTGGAGGTGGCGGAGATGACCGGGATATCGCCGCGCCGTTCCCCATACTGGCTCTCCAACCCCCAGACCGCGGTCACGACCTCGGGCTCGACGCCGTAGGCCTGTTCGATCCGGGCAAGCGCGCTGTCGTAGCGGCGGCGGTTGGTACGCCCCTTGGCGACGCGTTCGTCGGAGGCCGCAATCGCGAGATAATCCTCAAGCGTCCGGGTGAACTCCACCTGCTGACGGTCCCGCTCGATCACGCCGGGCAGGTAGCCTGCACCCCGGAAGGCATTGTCGAACGTGCCGGACGAGATGCCCCGGGACAGCGCCCGCCCGCGGTAGGAGGCGACCCAGGCATCGTACCCGGAGTTAGGCACCGGGGTCATCCCCGGCGCGGGCGATGCACGTCCCGCCACAGTGGGTGCACCTGTGCCCGCACATCCCGCGAGCGTCGCTGCGGAAAGCGCCAGTGCAAAGCTTCGCCGTGAAAGCGTCATGCCTGCCTCATTTATGCTGCTCTGTTTCGACGCAGCCTAGCAGGCATGGGCCGCCCCCGGAAGAGCGCAGGCGCCCCCGGCCGCTATCCGACCGTCGTCCGGCCCCGCCGATCGCGCCGCAGATTGGCGTAGAGAACATGGTTGCGCCAGCGCCCGTTGATCTGCAGATAGCTTTGCGCGACGCCCTCATACTTGAAGCCGCTCTTCTCCAGCACCCCCCGGGAGGCCGTGTTTTCCGGCAGGCAGGCGGCCTCGATCCGACTGAGATCGAGCGCGGTAAAGGCATGGTGGGCCACCGCCTCGATCGCCTCGCGCATGAAGCCCTGCCGGGCGAAGGGCGCACCGATCCAATAGCCCAGCGTCGCCGCCTGCGCCGGCCCGCGGCGGATATTGTCCAGCGTCACTGCCCCGACGAGGGACCGCTCCTCCGCCTGCACCATGAAGAGCGGCAGGGCCGTGCCGGACGCGACCGACCGCTGCGCCCAGTAGACCCGGTTGGTAAAGGCCTTGCGCGTCAGGTGGTCCGAAGACCAGGACGGCTCCCACGGCTGCAGGAATTCCGCGCTTTCGCGGCGCAGGTTCGACCAATCGGTGAAGTCGGAATGCAGGGGCGGCCGCAGCACAAGCCGGTCCGTCACCAGCCGGAGCTTTCGACGCCGGACGAACATCACGCCGCGAGCCGCGCCCTCAGATCGCCCAGAAGCGGCGCCCCGGCCCCGGGCCCGTAAAGCGCCAGGGCGACCGGCGCGCGGTCCACCAGATCCGCACCATAGCGGTGAATGTCCGCAGGGGTCACCGCATCGATCAGCGCGACGGTTTCACCCAATGGCGGGACCCGGTCCCACACCGCCAGAAGCCGGGCAAGGCGTTCGGCCCTTGAGGAGGCGCTCTCCAGCCCCATGAGCAGGCCGGCCTTCATCTGGGCGCGGGCGCGGTCGACTTCCTCTGTTGTCATCCCGGCAGCCGCCGATCGCATCTCATCCACGGTCAGACGCGCAAGCTCCGGCAGATCTTCGGCGCTGGTGCCGGCATAGATCGTGGTCATGCCGCTATCGGCATAGGTGGAGGCCTGAGCGAAGATGCTGTAACAGAGGCCGCGCTTTTCCCGGATCTCCTGGAAGAGGCGCGAGGACATTCCCCCGCCGAGCGCGGTTGCAAAGATCTGGGCCGCATAGATCTCGGGGCTGGCATAACCTGGACCCTCTAGCGCAAGCGCGAAGTGCACCTGCTCCAGCGGCTTGGATTCGAGCCGTTCGCCACCGACGAACTGCGCCGGATCGGGAGCGGAGAACTCCGTCGGTGCAAGTTGACCGAAGAGCCGTTCGACCTCGCGCACGATGGCGTCATGGTCGACGGACCCGGCGGCAGCGACAATGATCTGCCCCGGCCCGTAGCGTTCCTGGACAAATCCGAACAGGTCGCTCTGGCAGAACCGCTGTACCCTCTCGGCCTCGCCAAGGATCGTGCGGCCCATGGCCTGGTCGGGATAGGCGGCCTCCTGCAGCCAGTCGAAGACAACGTCGTCCGGTGTATCGTGGGCCTGGCCGATTTCCTGCAGGATCACGCCCCGCTCGACCTCGATCTCGGCCTCATCGAACACGGGGTTCAGCACGATGTCGGCAATCACGTCGAGCGCCAGCATCACATCGTCCTCGAGCACCCGGGCGTAGTAGGCTGTCGTCTCGCGCGAGGTATAGGCATTGATGTAGCCGCCCACATCCTCGATGGCTTCCGCGATCTGCAGCGCCGAGCGCCGTGCCGTGCCCTTGAAGGCCATATGTTCGAGGAAATGCGCGATCCCGTTCTGCTCGCGCCGTTCATGGCGGCCGCCCGCGGTGATCCAGACGCCGACCGAGGCCGAGCGCAGCCCCGGCATATGTTCGGTGACAACACGAAGGCCGTTGGGCAGACGGTGGAGTTCAACTGTCACGCGCGGATGCTTCCCTCGATGGCCGCTTCGATCTGTGGCAACGCGTTCGGCACCTCGCGCAGCCGTTCCGGTCGGTCATAAAGATCGGCCATGCGCTTGGGAAGAGGCGGTCTTATTCCAATGGCGGTCTCGACCGCGTCGGGAAACTTGGCCGGATGGGCCGTGGCGAGCGTGATCATCGGCACCGCGGGATCGGCGGTTTCGGCCGCGACCTTCACACCCACGGCGGTATGCGGGCAGAGGATCTCGCCGGTCGTCTCGAAGATCTCGCGGATCGTGGCGCCGGTTTCTTCCTCTGACGCGCGCCCCGAAGCAAAGCCTTCGCGCAGCCGCTCCAGCGCGCCCTGGGAGATGGTGAAGCCGCCCTTGTCCTTCAACTCGCTCATCTGCCGGGCAACCGCCGCCCCGTCACGGTCGTAGATGTCAAAGAGCAACCGTTCGAAATTCGACGACACCTGAATGTCCATGGACGGGCTGATCGAGGGACGCACGGTTTCCTTGGTATGCGCGCCGCTGGCGAGCGTCCGGTGCAGGATGTCGTTCTGGTTCGTCGCGATCACCAGCCGGTCGATGGGCAGGCCCATCTTGCGCGCGATATGGCCTGCGAAGATATCGCCGAAGTTCCCTGTGGGCACACAGAAGCTGACCGGGCGGTGCGGCGCACCGAGGGCCGTGGCGGAGGTGAAGTAGTAGACCACCTGGGCCAGCACGCGGGCCCAGTTGATCGAATTCACGCCCGCGAGACGCACCCGGTCTCGGAACTCGAAATGGTTGAACATGTCCTTCACCGCGGCCTGGCAATCGTCGAAATCGCCCTCCAAAGCCATGGCATGGACGTTTGCCTCGGCCGGCGTGGTCATCTGGCGGCGTTGCACTTCTGACACCCGGCCCAGCGGGAAGAAGATGAAGACATCCACCGCATCGAGCCCTCTAAAGGCCTCGATCGCCGCGGATCCAGTGTCGCCGCTGGTCGCGCCGACGATGGTGACCCGGTCGCCACGCCGCTTTAGCGCTTCCTCAAAGAGCTGGCCGATCAGCTGCATCGCGAAGTCCTTGAAGGCCAGCGTGGGTCCGTGAAACAGCTCCAGCAGGAACTGGTTCGCCCCGATCTGCTTCACCGGCGCCAGAGCCGCGTGGCCGAACCCGTCATAGGCGCGGGCGAGGATGGCACGAAACTGGTCGTCCCCAAAGCTCTCGCCCAGGAAAGGGCGCATGATCCGAAACGCGACCTCTGCGTAGGGCAGCCCCGCAAGCGCCGCGATCTCCCCGTGGCTCATCTGCGGCACGGATTGGGGCACATAGAGCCCGCCATCGCGGGCAAGGCCCGTAAGCATCGTGTCCTCGAAACCAAGCACAGGCGCGCTGCCGCGGGTAGAGACATACTGCATGACGGGCACCTTTCGGACGGGGACTACGCGGAGCCGCGGAGCCGGGCGCGCAGGAAATAGCCGGTCATCACCGCCCAGACCAGAGCCAGCCCGAACCATGTCACCGCATATTGCAAGTGATTGTTGGAAATGCCTGCAGTGTCGACCGGCAGCGGGACGATGCCGGGCTGTTCAGCGCTGGTTGCGCGGGCGACAAGAAGAACGGGTTCGGTGTCGAGATGGGCCGCGAGGGACGGCACATCGCGCGCAAACCAAAGCCCGGCGTTCGGATCCGGGTCCGGCGTGAATCCGTCCACCTCGTCGGGCCAGTGCAGATTGCCCTCGACGGTCATGGCGAGCGGCGCGCGCGGGTCGGTTTTGTTCGCCGCGCGCAGAAACCCGCGGTCGATCAGGATGCGGCGGCCATCCTCGGTCGTGAAGGGCGCAATCACGCGGTAGCCCGGCCCGACACGCTTCAGGCTTGCCTGGACCAGCACGTCGGTCTCTCCGACCTCGCCGCTGATGCGGACCGGCAGATACCGGTCGCGCACGGGATCCGGGTCGTCCGGCAGAGCCACGGGAGCAGAGGCCATACGGTCCGCGATGTCCGCAAGGATGCCTTCCTTCCAGTCCAGCCGCTGGAGTTGCCACACGCCAAGCCAGAGCAGGATGACCGTCCCGAGAACGCCGACGAGAAGACCAAAGACGACAGGCGCCCGTCGGGTTCGTGAGCTTGGCACGGAGGAGGACGTCATGCGGACCCGTTTGCTGCGGCGGGATGCCCCGCCAGTGACCAACAGCTGTTACTGCGCCTGCTCCAATTGTTCCAGAAATTTGTAATCGGTCGGAGGATCATCGCAGATCCCCGGGCCGCATTCGAGTAGCGCGGAAACGGCATTGCCCGCGGCGAGTACAAGGATCACCACAAAGGCGAACTTGGCCAGTGCGCTTCCCCCGAACGGCGCCGGCTGCACGTCGCCGTACTCAAACTGCTTCTCGAACATCAGCATCAGGGCCGCACCGAGAATGACGCAGAAAAACGCAAGCCCGGCCCATGTGTAGAAATGCAGACCGAGGAACGGGTCGCCGTAGCTGCCGGTGCCGGGAACAATATGCAGCAGGATCTGACGGATCGAAACACTGCCGCCGAAGACCGCGCCCAAAACGATGATCCCGTAGTGATGCGCGCGTGGTCCTTTGACCAGGTTGAGGCAGAGCCCGAAGCCCACCGCGACGAGACCGACCCGCTGCAACAGGCAAAGGGGGCATGGCAGGTCGAAATTGACGAGCTGGTCGATGAAGGCCGCGATCAGAATGCCGCAGATCACCAGCAGCGCCAGGGCGTTGAGCCTTCTGGAAAGCTCAGGTGTCATCGCTGCGCGCTCACAGATGGATCGTGAGCTGCGACGTCGCGTGGAACTGCAACCAGTAGACGCTGAGGACCAATGTCACGCCAAAGACGATGTAGGCCAGGGTGCTGCGGTTCCAGAGCACCAGCAGCATCGCCAATGTCAGCAACGCGAAGAGCAGCGCGATCATCGCACCCCTTGGTCCCTTTCATATGGCGAGCGCAGAAGCGCCCGCCTGCCTTGGACGAGCCGGTCAGCCGCCCCAGACGTAGATCGCGGCGAAGAGAAACAGCCAGACCACGTCGACAAAGTGCCAGTACCATGCCGCGGCCTCGAATCCGACATGCTTCTGCGGTGTGAAGTCGCCATTCTGGAGCCGGATCAGGCACACGGTCAGAAAGATCGTGCCGATGATCACATGGGCACCGTGGAACCCGGTCGCCATGAAGAAGTTCGCACCATAGATATTGCCTGCGAAACCAAAGGCAGCATGGCTGTATTCGTAGATCTGGAACAGAGTGAAGATCACGCCGAGCACGACGGCGAGGATCAGGCCTGTACGCATGTCCTTGCGGTTGTTCTCATGGACCAGCGCATGGTGGGCCCAGGTTGCCGCACACCCAGAACATAGCAGGATGAGCGTGTTGATGAGCGGCAGATGCCAGGGGTCGAAGGTTTCGATCCCGGCGGGAGGCCATTGCCCGTCGACCAAGGGACTCTCGGGCCCCATCGGGTACATGGCGTGCTTGAAGAAGGACCAGAACCATGCCGCGAAGAACATAACCTCGGACATGATGAAGAGGATGAAACCGTAGCGCAGGCCGATCTGCACGACCGGCGTGTGATCGCCCGCCTTGCTTTCGGCGATCGTGTCCGACCACCAGCCGAACATGACATAGAGGACTGCGATGAAGCCCGCACCGAAGAGCCATGGACCGTTTCCATGCATCCACATGACTGCGCCGAACAGCATGACGAAAGCCGCGACGCCGCCGAGGAACGGCCAGAGGGAAGGTTGGAGAATGTGATAGTCGTGGTTTTTTTCGTGGGCCATCGCCTGTCCTCCGCGCGCTCAGTTGACCGAGCTGGCTGTAGATGTGTCGAGCGCGGCCTGCTCTTCCGGCAGATCGGTCTCGTAGAAGGTGTAGGAGAGCGTGATCGTGTGGACGAACTTGCCGTCGCGGTCGCGCGTGATGTCGGGATCGACATAAAATGTCACCGGCATCTGCACCCGCTGGCCGGGTTCGAGCACCTGCATCTCGAAGCAGAAACAGTCGATCTTGGAGAAATAGCCGCCCGCCGAGTAGGGCGTGACGTTGTAGCTCGCCGTGCCGGCAACCGGCCTGTCGGTCGGATTATATGCCTCGTAGAAAGCCAGCCCCGTCTCGCCGATCTTCATCTCCATCTCGCGCACGACCGGGGTGAACTCCCACGGCATGTCGCGTTCCTTGGACGCGTCGAAGCGGATGGTGACCGTCTGGTCCAGCACCACGTCGGAGCCTGTGGCCGATACGCCGGTGGCGCCGCCATAGCCGGTGACGCGGCAGAACCAGTCATAAAGAGGCACACTCGCCCAGGCGAGGCTGCCCATGATCACAACGACACTCACGGCCTGCGCCGCGGTCCGGGACTTTCCCTCCAACCCCAGCATCAATCGGCCGGGATCAGTGCGGGGCGCGCGACATGGTCAAAGGCTTCCATGCTCGCACCGGTGGACACTTTGGCCACGGTCAGACCGAAGACGATGGCGGCGAAGCAGACCAGGACCAGCCCGAGGCCCAGATTGCGGCCCCAGCGGCGGGTATGGATTTCGTGGGTAGCACGGTCGAAGGTGGACATTCAGAAAACTCCCGGTGCCAGGCGCGCGATCAGCCCATCGGCCAGCAGCGCCCCGAAATGGAGGAAAAGGTACCATAGTGAGAGACGGAAGAACTTTTTTTCGACAGCATGGCTGTCGGCCTCGCAGGCTGCGTCGTCGCGGCGCGAGATACGTATGGCCCCCATCAGGAACATCGCGTTCAGGATCAGGGCTGTGGCGATATAGACCGGCCCGGCAATCGGCGTGAAGGCGACGGCCAAAGCGGTGGGAACAAGCAGGATCGTATAGACCAGAATATGACGGCGGGTCGCGTCGCGGCCATGGGTCACCGTCAGCATAGGCACGCCGGCGTCGTTGTAGTCGGACTTCATGAACAGCGCGAGCGCCCAGAAATGCGGCGGCGTCCACATGAAGATCAGTCCGAACATCAGGAGGCTCTCGATGGAAACGCCCCCCGTTGCCGCGGCCCAGCCGATCATCGGGGGGAAGGCGCCGGCAGCGCCTCCTATGACGATGTTCTGCGGCGTCCAGCGCTTCAGCCACATCGTGTAGACCACGACGTAGAAGAAGATCGTGAAGGCCAGCAGCCCTGCGGCGACCGCATTCGATGCCAGCCACAGCATCACCACCGAAATTCCCGACAGCACCAGTCCAAGGCCGAGCGCTTCGTCCGGCGCGATCAGACCGGCGGGGATGGGGCGTTTGCGGGTCCGCTTCATGGCCGCGTCGATATCGGCATCGTACCACATGTTCAGTGCGCCCGAGGCGCCGCCGCCAATCGCGATGAAGAGGATCGCTGCAAAGCCTATCATCGGATGTACGGGCGTCGGCGCGACGAGCAGGCCGACGAGTGCCGTGAACACGACAAGGCTCATCACACGAGGTTTGAGCAGGGTGACGTAGTCGCCGAACTCAGGCTCCGCCGTGCGATCGTAAAGGCTTGCGTCCGTCATGGATATGCTAGCGCTCCGCTCTCAGAGGATCAGCGGGACGCGAGCTGGACCGCGGGCGGGATGCTGGAATACTCCAGCTTCGCACCCTCGAGCCATTCGGCGTAGGCCTCCTCGCTGACCACCTTGACGGTGATCGGCATGTACGCATGGTCCTTGCCGCAAAGCTCCGAGCATTGACCGAAATAGACGCCTTCCTGTTCGGCATTGAACCAGAGCTGCGCGATCCGCCCTGGAACGGCATCCTGCTTCACGCCGAAGGCGGGCACGGTCCAGGAATGGATGACGTCGGCGCCGGTCACCAGCATCACGATGGTCTTGCCCTTGGGCACCACAACGGCGGTGTCGGTCGCCAGAAGGTATTCGTCTTCGGCGTAGCCGTACTCCTCCAGCTCATCCTTGGCGAGCATCAGGCTGTCGAAGGAAATGCCCTCGTCGGGATACTCGTAGCCCCAGTACCACTGGTAGCCGGTCACCTTGATGGTGATGTCCGGAACCGGGATCTCCTGCTGCTTGAACAGAACCGGCAGGGAAAAGGCCCCGATGACGACCAGAATCAGGATCGGCACGATCGTCCAGGCGATCTCCAGCGGCGAGTTGTGGGTAAAGGTCGCCGGTGTGGGATTCGCGCGCTGGTTGAAGCGCAGGATCACCCAGGCCAAGAGCCCGGTAACAAAGAGACAGATCACTGTGATGATGACGAGGATGAATCCGTCAAGCCATTGCAGATCGCTGGCAAGTTCCGTAGCGGCCGGCTGGAACCCGATGCCACCGGGCACTGGCTTGCCGATCACCTCGAGATCTTCCAGCGCCTGCTGGGCCGAGGCGAGCGATGCGGTCATGCTGGCGAGCGCAGCATACAGCGGCAGTCTGAAGCGCATTACGAGCGTCCTGTTGTTTTTCCGCGGTATCCGTCACATCCACAATTCCGTGCCGTATGACAGACCCTTGAGATTGTGTCTGCTTGCTTGCGCGCCATATTAGAAGAGCAGAGCCCGAATGGCCGCTGCGTCATCCCGACGCGCATCCTAAGTCGGTACCGAGGAAGCGATCCCGCCATGAACCAGTCCCCCTTTCGTCCGTTTGAGACCCATATCGACCGAGATGCGGCACTTACGCGTCTGCGCGACGCGACCGCGGGGGCCGATGACGGAGAGCTTTTCCTGGAGCGCCGCCGGTCCGAGGTCCTGAGCTTCGACGACGGGCGGCTGCGCACGGCAAGCTATGATGCCTCGGAGGGGTTCGGGCTGCGCGCAGTACGCGGCGAAGCCTCGGGCTATGCCCATTCCAGTGAAATCTCCGAGGCGTCGCTCGCACGCGCCGTCGATACCGCGCGCCTTGCGGTGGGGGACGGAGGCGGAACGCTCGCACCGGCACCGCAGCACACCAACACCCGCCTCTACACCGACGCCGATCCGGTCGCGGGCGCGGGATTCGGGCTCAAGGTGGAAACCCTGCGCGAGATCGACGCCTTCACCCGCGACCTCGATCCGCGTGTCGTGCAGGTCAGCGCGACGCTGGCCGCCGGGCTGCAGGAAGTCATGATTCTCCGCCCCGACGGCGTCGCGGTCAGTGACAGCCGGCCGATGGCACGGCTGAATGTCTCGGTGATCGTAGAACAGGACGGCCGCCGCGAGAGCGGCTCCACCGGCGGCGGCGGCCGCGTGACCCTCGACGGCGTCATCGCGCGCGACAACTGGGAGGCTCAGGCTCGCGAAGCATTGCGAATCGCGCTCGTCAATCTGGAGGCCGTTCCGGCACCGGCGGGCGTCATGGACGTGGTGCTTGGTCCGGGCTGGCCAGGGATTCTTCTGCATGAAGCGATCGGCCACGGGCTGGAGGGCGACTTCAACCGCAAGGAAAGCTCCGCCTTCGCCGGTCTGATGGGCCAGCAGGTCGCCTCGCGCGGGGTCACGGTGCTCGATGACGGCACGATCCCCGACCGGCGCGGCTCGATCAATGTCGATGATGAGGGCACGCCGTCAGGGCGCAATGTTCTGATCGAGGACGGGATCCTCGTCGGCTTCATGCAGGATCGTCAGAACGCGCGTCTCATGGGGGTCGCGCCTACAGGCAACGGGCGGCGCCAGAGTCATGCTCACCCGCCGATGCCGCGCATGACCAACACCTACATGCTGGGGGGCGACAGCGAGCCCGCCGCGATCCTGGCCGATCTGAAGGACGGGATCTATGCCGTGGGCTTTGGCGGCGGACAGGTGGACATCACCAACGGCAAGTTCGTGTTCTCCTGCACCGAGGCCTACAAGGTCGAGAACGGCAAGGTCGGCGCGCCCGTCAAGGGGGCCACGCTCATCGGCGACGGGCCGACAGCCTTGCGCCAGGTGCGCGCGATCGGCAACGACATGACGCTCGATCCAGGCATCGGAAACTGCGGCAAGGCCGGGCAATGGGTGCCTGTGGGCGTAGGCCAGCCGACACTGATGATCGGCGGGCTGACCGTCGGCGGGGCCGGCTGACACCCTCGCACAGGAGGGAATCCGGACGCGCCTGACCCCGGGGAAAAAAAGCTGACGGGATTCAGCACTGATTAACCCCGATCCCCCAAGAGTGGCATCACCCCTCGGGCGGAGCCGCGATGACCGACCAGACCTCTTTTTCCAGCCCCACACCCCTCACCCCACCACAGCTGGACGAAGACAGGTTATCGTGGCTCCGCCTCTTGCGGTCGCGCCGCGTTGGTGTCGCCACCTTCTATCGCCTGATGGCCGAACATGGCTCTGCCGGCGCGGCGCTTGCCGCGCTGCCGGGGGTGGCCGCAGCCGCGGGCGTGACCGACTACACCCCCGCAGACGCGTCCCGGGCACAGGCCGAAATGCGCGCCGCTGCGCGCTTCGGCGCGCGGATGATCTGCCGTGGCGAACCCGACTACCCGGCCGAACTGGATCGGATCGACAATGCGCCGCCGCTGATCTGGACGCGTGGAGATCTGACACTGCTCAGCCGTCCGATGGTGGCCATGGTGGGCGCGCGCAACGCCTCCAGCCTCGGCGAGCGCACCGCGCGCACGCTCGCCCGTGCATTGGGCGAGGCAGGCTTTGTCGTGGTCTCGGGCCTTGCCCGCGGGATCGACGCGGCCGCCCATGGCGCTGCGCTCGACAGCGGCACCATCGCCGTTCTGGGCGGCGGGGTCGATGTCGTCTATCCGCGCGAAAACAACGCCTTGCACGGCGATATCGCGAAGCGGGGCGTGCTGATCTCAGAGCAGCCCATGGGGCTGGCCCCGCAGGCGCGACATTTTCCCGCCCGCAACCGCCTGATCTCCGGGATGGCGCGTGGCCTCGTCGTGGTCGAGGCGGCGGCACGCTCCGGCAGTCTGATCACGGCGCGCGATGCCGGCGACCAGGGCCGCGAGGTCATGGCCGTGCCCGGGCATCCGTTCGATGCGCGCGCCTCGGGCTGCAACATGCTGATCCGTGACGGAGCGACGCTCGTGCGGAATGCAGACGACGTGATCGAGGTTCTCGGCGCCGCCGAAACGCCCGCCGCCCCGCGCCATTCGATGCCAGACGTGTCCCCGACCGCCGCACCGGACCCGCAACAGGCTGCACCCGGCCCGGCGCCGAGACCCAAGGACGCGGCGCGGCTGCACGATACGATCCTTGAGCGACTGGGCCCGAGCCCGATCTCGGAGGATCAGCTTCTGCGCGATCTGGCTCTGCCCAACGGCGCGGTCAGCCCGGCCCTGCTGGACCTCGAACTCGACGGGCGTGTTCTGAGACAACCCGGCGGGCTTTTATCCTTGCGGGCCTAGGCGGCATGGGTAGGCGTCGCACACCGCCCGGCATCTCGTATCATTGACAATTGCCGGACCCCCATCACATCTAGCCCGCAATGCTGCTGTCTGATCGTGTAAGGGTCCGTTTATGCCTGTCGTCGTCGTCGAGTCGCCCGCCAAGGCCAAGACAATCAACAAGTATCTCGGGAACGACTATACGGTTCTGGCCTCTTACGGGCATGTTCGGGACCTGCTGCCCAAGGAACAGGCAGTGGATCCGGAGCATGGATTCGACATGGTCTGGGAAGTCGGCAGCGACAGCAAGAAACACATCAAAGCGATCGCTGACGCCCTGAAGGAGGACGATGCGCTGATCCTCGCCACCGACCCCGACCGCGAGGGTGAGGCGATCAGCTGGCATCTGCAGGAGACCCTGACCAAGCGCAAGGCGATCAAGAAATCGACCCAGGTCAGCCGGGTGGTGTTCAACGCCATTACCAAGTCCGCGGTCACCGAGGCGATGCAGACCCCGCGCGACGTCGATATGGAACTGGTCGATGCGTATCGTGCCCGGCGCGCGCTCGATTTCCTGGTCGGGTTCAAGCTCTCACCGGTGCTCTGGCGCAAGCTGCCGGGATCGAAATCCGCCGGACGGGTGCAATCGGTCTGCCTGCGCCTCATCGTTGAGCGCGAGATGGAGATCGAGGCCTTCAAGCCGCAGGAATACTGGTCGGTACGCGCCGTTCTGGAAACCCCGCGCCGTCAGACTTTCGCGGCGCGGCTGACGACGCTCGCAGGCAAAAAGCTCTAAACGTTCGACCTCGCCTCGTCTTAGGCTGCGGAGCTGGCCGTGGCGGCCGTGGCCTCGCGCGACCTCTCGATCCGCACGGTCGAGGCTAAGCCGGGCACACGCAACCCCTCCGCGCCCTTCATGACCTCAACGCTTCAGCAGGAGGCCAGCCGGAAATTCGGTTTCGGCGCCCGCCAGACCATGTCGAGCGCCCAGCGGCTCTATGAGGCCGGCTATATCACCTACATGCGGACCGACGGCATCGACATGGCGCCGGAGGCCGTGATGTCCGCCCGTGACGCGATCAAGGACCGCTATGGCGCAGACTACGTGCCTGCAAGCCCGCGGATGTACAAGAACAAAGCCAAGAATGCGCAGGAAGCGCATGAATGCATCCGTCCGACCGACATGACGCGCGATGCCGCCAGCCTGAAACTGACCGACGCCGATCAGCGCAAGCTCTACGACCTGATCTGGAAGCGCACGCTGGCCAGCCAGATGGCCGCGGCGCGGCTGGAGAGAACAACCGTGGATGTGGCGAGCAGCGACGGTCAGGTGGTGCTGCGCGCCACTGGTCAGGTCATTCTCTTCGACGGGTTCTTGAAGGTCTATGAGGAGGGCCGTGACGAACCGGTCACTGATGGCGACGACGCGCGGCTGCCGCAGATCGTTCAGGGCGAGGCGGCGAAGCTCCATGCCGGAGGTCAGCGCGCCGCATTCGCCAAGCTCGTCGATGGCAGCGGTGCCGTGGTCGAAAAAACCGACGCGGCGACCCGCGCGGCCAACGCTCTCACGGACCCGAGCGGCGCGGTGCTCGGCCAACAGCATTTCACCCAGCCGCCGCCGCGCTACACGGAGGCGACACTGGTCAAACGGATGGAAGAGCTCGGCATCGGCCGACCCTCGACCTACGCCTCCATCGTGACAACGATTCAGGACCGCGGTTATGTGGTCAAGGACGGCAACCGCCTGATGCCCGAGGATAAGGGCCGTCTCGTCACCGCATTTCTGATGAACTACTTCCGCAAGTATGTCGGCTACGACTTCACAGCCGGGCTGGAGGAAGAACTCGACGATATTACGGCAGGCGACCGCGAATGGCGCGAGGTGCTCGACCGGTTTTGGCGCGATTTCAAGGCCCATCTGGACGAGACCTCCGAATTGCGCATCACCGATGTACTGGAAAAGATCAACGAGGTGCTCGAGCCGCACCTCTTCCCGCCAAAGGCGGATGGCTCCGACCCGCGCCTTTGCCCCAACTGCGGCACCGGGCGTCTTTCGATGCGCACCGCACGCTCCGGCGGAGCCTTCATCGGCTGTTCGAACTATCCCGAATGCCGCTATACTCGGCCCTTCGGGCCGCCGGGTACCGAGGCCGAGGACGCCTCCGGAATCGGCCCGGACGGCAAGCTTCTGGGCTATGACGAGGGCGATGCGATCAGCCTGCGCACGGGGCGGTTTGGCCCCTACGTGCAGCGCGGCGAGCCGACCGAAGAGGTCAAGAAACCGCCTCGAGCCTCGCTGCCCAAGGTCTGGGCGCCCGACAGCATCGATCTGGAAAAGGCTCTGATGCTGCTGAACCTGCCGCGCGATGTGGGCCCCCACCCGGAGGATGGCGAGATGATCACCGCCGCCATCGGGCGCTACGGGCCTTACGTCAAACATGGCTCCAAATACGCCAATCTGCCGGAGGTGGACGAGGTCTTCACCATCGGCATGAACCGTGCGGTCGAGGTGCTTGCCGCCAAACCCACACGGGGCAAACCTGCCGCGGCCAAACCTCTGCATGAATTGGGCGAGCATCCCGAAGCTGGCGGGCCGGTGGCGGTCATGAACGGACGCTACGGGCCCTATGTGAAGTGGGAGAAGGTCAACGCGACGATCCCCAAGGATGTCGAGCCCGCGCAGGTGACCATGGACATGGCGGTCGAACTGATCGCCGAGCGTCAGGCGAAAGCAGGCAAGAAGAAACCCGCCCGAAAGAAAGCGACGGCCAAGAAAACCGGCACGAAACGCAAGGCGACCGCCGACAAGACGGCGAGCGGCGACGCGGCCTGACCGGTCCGTTGCCGCGTCGCAGCGATTGACTCCCCGCAGCCCGCACGCCAGAACCCCACGGACATTACGGCCATGGATGAGAGGCGTTCGATGAAGAAGGTTTACGGGAGCGCGTCCGAAGCGCTCGACGGGCTGCTGTTCGACGGGATGTTCATTGCGGCGGGGGGGTTCGGCCTCTGCGGGATCCCGGAACTGCTGATCGACGCCATCAAGGATGCCGGCACCAAGGACATCACCATCGCATCGAACAATTGCGGCGTGGATGATTTCGGCCTCGGCGTGCTCCTCCAGACCAAGCAGATCAAGAAGATGCTGAGCTCCTATGTGGGCGAGAACGCCGAGTTCATGCGGCAGTATCTGTCCGGAGAGCTGGAGCTGGAGTTCAACCCCCAGGGCACCCTGGCCGAGCGGATGCGCGCCGGCGGCTGCGGCATCCCCGGCTTCTACACCAAGACGGGCGTCGGGACGGTCATTGCCGAAGGC
Organism: Pseudomonadota bacterium; assembly: GCA_039184415.1. Classification (GTDB taxonomy): domain Bacteria; phylum Pseudomonadota; class Alphaproteobacteria; order Rhodobacterales; family Rhodobacteraceae; genus JANSYP01. The sequence continues at coordinate 3,493 of JBCDBB010000036.1, read as the reverse complement.
AAGGAAAGCAAGGTGTTCAACGGCGAGGAATACATCCTCGAAGAAGGCATCTTCGCCGATCTCTCCGTCGTCAAGGCCTGGAAAGCGGACGACACCGGCAACCTGATCTTCCGCAAGACCGCGCGGAACTTCAATCCGCCGGCTGCGATGTGCGGCAAGGTCTGCGTGGCCGAGGTCGAGGAAATCGTGCCCCGCGGCGGCCTCGATCCCGACTGCATCCACCTGCCCGGCATCTATGTGCACCGCCTGATCCAGGGCGAGCACGAGAAACGGATCGAACAACGCACCCTGCGCCAGAAGGAGACTGCCTGATGCCTTGGGACAGAAACCAGATGGCCGAACGGGCCGCGCAAGAACTTGAAGATGGCATGTACGTGAACCTAGGCATCGGGATTCCGACACTGGTGGCAAACTACGTCGGCGACAAGGACATTACCCTGCAGTCCGAAAACGGAATGCTTGGCATGGGCCCCTTCCCTTTCGAAGGTGAAGAAGACGCTGACCTGATCAATGCCGGCAAGCAGACGATCACTGAGATGGATCGGACCGCCTATTTCGACTCCGCGACATCGTTCGGGATGATCCGGGGCGGCAAGATTGCGGCGGCAATTCTGGGAGCCATGGAAGTGGCCGAGAACGGCGACCTCGCGAACTGGATGATCCCCGGCAAGCTGGTGAAAGGCATGGGCGGCGCGATGGACCTGGTGGCCGGTGTCGGCAAGGTCATCGTGGTGATGGATCACACCAACAAGAAGGGCGAAACAAAGCTGTTAAAGTCCTGTACGCTTCCACTGACCGGCACCGGCGTCGTGGATTTGGTGATCACAAACCTTGGTGTTCTGGAGGTTGTCGATGGCGGTTTGAAGATCGTCGAAACCGCGCCGGATGTGACAGAAGAAGACATCAGGGCAGCAACGGAAGCGACGATTGTCTGACGGCGAAATCCGCAGAGAGGTCGATGGGACCAAAGGCCGGTATGTGGTCGCTATTGACGGCCATGAGTCCGAATTAACCTATTCGATCGCCTCGCCAACTCTTGTCATAGCGGACCATACCGGTGTGCCGGACGCACTGCGAGGCAAGGGCGTTGGCAAGTTACTGGTCGAGCGGCTTGTGGAGGACGCACGGCGCGAAGGCTTCAAAATTACCCCGCTTTGCCCCTTTGTAAACGCCCAGCGCGCCCGACATCCTGAATGGTCGGATGTTTTCGCGGTCTGAAATACTGCCCCCCCAATTGCGCCGCAAATTCGCGGCAATGCTTCATATTGATGCCCCAGTTGCCGCCTACGTGGTGGCAAGATGGAATTGACACAGGCCCAAAACCACCACGTGAGCCAACGTGAGACCAGCGATCCCTCACGGCGTTGGCGCGACATTGCCCTTTTGGGCGGGCTGTTTGTGCTTGTTCTGGGGGGCCTCGCCGGTTTGGCAGCGGCGACGGGCTGGGAGAAAACGCTGGAAGGTCTTCGTCGTGTGACCGCGCTGCAAATGACGATCCTGCTGGCACTGAGCCTGGTAAACTACCTGTTTCGCGGGCTGAGATGGCGTTTGTTTTCCCAATGTCTGGGTTTGCCAACCGAACTGCTGCAAGACTTGCGGCACTTTCTCGGTGGGTTTGCAATGTCTGTTACCCCCGGACGCGTGGGTGAGCTGGTGCGCATGCGCTGGATCAGGCGCGAGACCGGATGGAGCTTCGAGCGTACCGCGCCGCTGGTCTTGGTTGACCGCGCCTCGGACCTTGCCGCCATGGCACTGCTCTTGGCCGTCGCCTTGGCCTTCTCGACCACCGGCATCGTCGGTGCAGTACCGATCGTCGCTATCGCCTTGGCCATGGCATTCGTGGTGACCCGGCCCTCGCTTTTGCGCGGGCTTGCAACTTTGGGCTACAAGACCACCGGAATAGCGGCGAAACTCTTTGCGCGCGTACGACGCGCTGCTGTGTCGCTCGATGCGTTCAGCAGTTTTGCCGTGATGGGTGGCGCATGCCTTTTGGGTCTGGTTGGTTGGGGCGCAGAAGCGGTGGCCTTCTGGCTTCTGCTCGACTGGATGGGGGCCGAGATTGGTCTTGGCGCGGCAGCCGCGATCTTCATCTTCGCCACTCTTGCCGGGGGGCTGACCGGTGCGCCGGGCGGCGTAGGCGGTGCCGAAGCAGCTATGGTAGTGCTTTTGGGCCTTCAGGGCGTCCCGCCCGAGATTTCCGTTCCTGCTACACTTATCATACGGGTCACCACGTTGTGGTTCGCGATTGGCATTGGGCTTTTGGTCTTTCCGTTTGCTGAACGTGCCTCAAAGAGGAAGAAAGATGGCTTGGAAAACGGCTAAGTACTCAGGCTGGGGCCGGGCCCTGCGTGCTGAAGGCCAACTGGCACGACCTGAGCGGGCCCGACAGCTCGAGGCCCTCATCAAGGAAGAGACCGCCCCGACGATCGGCAACCGCAGGTCATATGGCGATCCCTGCCTCAATACAGGCGGTCGTGCGATCGACCTGACCCGGATGGACCGTATCCTCGGAGTTGATGATGCCGCTGGTGTTGTAGAGGTCGAGGCAGGAATGCCAGTGGGGCAATTGTCAGAGATCTTTGCGCCGCGTGGCTGGCTGCCGCCTGTGATGCCCGGAACCGGGTTTGCAACGGTGGGCGGCTGTATCGCCAACGATGTGCACGGCAAAAACCACCACAACGCAGGATCCTTTGGCGAACATGTAGAGAGTATCGAACTGATCACGCCCAAGGGTCGCAAAACGGTTGGCTCAAAGGACAAGCTCTTTGCGGCAACGGTCGCAGGACTGGGACAAACCGGCGCCATTCTTTCTGCAAAAATCAGAATGAAAAAAGCCAAGGGCGATGTGATGGTCGTTACCGAACGGCGCATTCAGGATTGGGACGAACACCTCGCCCACCTTGATGCATCGACCGCGACCTACACGGTAGGTTGGATTGATGCGACGGCGCACGGCGACAGTTTGGGGCGTGGAATTCTGGAAGAAGGCGAAACGGGATCTGGCCTGACGCCTGTAAAAAAACGCTCAAAGTCCGTTCCGTTTGACGCCCCGGCCTTTGCGCTTTCGCCCTCCGTCGTGCGGGTTTTCAACGAGCTCTACTGGCGCCGAGTGCCAGCGCGCGGACGGACTGTGGTGAAACCGATCAATGACTTCTTCTTTCCGTTGGACAAGATTCACGACTGGAACAGGCTCTATGGCAAGCAGGGGTTCCACCAGTTTCAATGTGTCGTTCCGTTAACGGCGGCAGACAAATTGCGCACTATGATGGAGAAGATTGCAAAGGCGGGTGTCGCCTCGCCTCTGGCAGTTCTCAAGCGGATGGGACCCGGTCGTGCAGGCATGATGTCATTCCCAATGGAAGGTTATACGCTGGCGGTGGACTTTCCCAATCGTGGCAAAGCCGAGGACATCATCCGCGATCTAGTGCGCGACACCGCTGAGGCAGGCGGTCGGATTTATCTTGCCAAAGATTCAGTTGCGGAGGCTGAGGTT
>JBCDBB010000035.1:0-28110 GCA_039184415.1 Pseudomonadota bacterium | reverse complement strand
CCGACCGGGTGCTGGGCCTGGCGCTTCTGCCCGGCGCCTGGGACGGGGTGCTTGGACCGGTGGCCGCCGCACCCCATATTGGGTCCATGAGCGCGCGAGCCCGCCATGCCTGATACGAAACTGCCCACCCGCCGCCCCGATGCGCCGGATATGGACACAATCGTCGCGCGGTTCCGGGCGGCGGACAATCTGCTGATGCGCAGCATCAACCAGCTCGGCAGCGGGATCGAGGCCGCGACCGGCCGGATGGGCCCGGCGCCGCGCGCCGCCCTGGAAACGGCGCTCCGCGCCTCGCTCGATACCGCCTTCCGGGCCAGCGCAGCGACGGACACCGGCCGCACGGGCCAGGCGCGCAGCTGGCGCGAAAGCGACAGCCTGCACCGCGCGGTCGCCACCGTGACCGGAGCGCTCGGCGGGTTTTTCGGCACCGCCAGCAGCTTTGCCGAACTGCCCGTGGCGGTCACCGCGATCCTGCGCTCGATCCGGTCGGTGGCGCGCGATTACGGCTATGACCCCGACGATCCCGAGATCGCCCGCGAATGCCTGATCGTCTTTACCGCGGGCAGCCCGGATCGGTCCGACGACGGCGTCGACACGGCCTTTCTCAGCGCCCGGTTCGCCCTGTCGGGGGGCAGCGTGCAGAAGCTCATCGCCACCGTGTCGGCGCGGCTCGCGGGGATGCTCGGACAGAAGCTCGGCGCCCAGACCCTGCCGGTTCTGGGTGCCGTCGGTGGCGCGACGGTCAACTACGCCTTCATGTCCTTCTATACCGAGATGGCCCATGTCTATTTCGGGCTGAAACGGCTGTCCGAGGGCCGCGACCGCGAGGCCGTCCTGGCGGAGTTCCGGGCCGCCATCGCCGAAAGCCGCCCGCTGCGCTGAGCGCGGGCGCCCTATTTCGCCTGCATCCGGTCGACCATGTTCAGCACCGTGCGGCGCGGTATCAGCGGAAAGACCCAGTTCAGCATGACGCTTAGCCGCGGCTCGTTGATCGTGACCAGCTTGCCCTGCATCATCGCGTCATAGCCGTGACGCGCCACCGTGTCCGCCGGGGCCCCGCCGGAACTGACCAGATTGGTGCCTTCCAGTCCGGCGACTGCGGCGAACTCGGTCTTCACATATCCCGGCGCCAGCACGGTGCAGGTGACCCCCTTGTCGCGCAACTCCTGATCCACCGCCTGGCTGAAGGAATTCACAAAGGCCTTGGTGGCGAAATAGACCGCCTGTTGCGGCCCCGGCATGAAGCCCGCGGTGGAGCCGACATTCAGGATCCTGCCGCCGCCCCGCGCCGCCATGTCCTGCCCGAACCGGTGGGTCAGCGTGACAAGCGCCTTGATGTTGAGGTCGATCATCGCCTGCTCGGCGGCGAGATCGCGTTCCACATGCCGTCCATGGCCGCCAAGCCCGGCATTATTGATCAGAATATCGACCTCCAGCCCGGCTGCCTTGACCGCCTCGAAGAGCGCATCGGCCCCGCCCGGCGCGCCGAGATCGAGGGCAAAGACATGGGCAGTGACGCCATGGGCGGCCTCGAGCTCGGCCTTCAGGGCGTTCAGCGCCTCCTCGCGGCGGGCTGTGAGGATCACGTCGCCCCCCTTGGAGGCGTGATAGCGGGCGAACTCTGCGCCGAGGCCGGAGGACGCGCCGGTGACGAGGGCTGTGCTGGACATGAGATTTGCCTTTCGGAGAGTTGTCAACGCTTGTTGACTTTCAAATAGACCCGATTCCCGGTAAAGTCAACACTCGTTGACATTCCCGCGGCAAGGGACGAGGGTGCGCCCATGTCAAAGGCTCAACAGACGCGCGACGCATTGCGGACCCAGGCCCGTAATCTCTTCTGGACGCGCGGCTATTCGAACGTGTCGCTGCGCGAGATCAGCGCCGCGGCGGGTGTCGATGTGGCGCTGGTGTCGCGCTATTTCGGCTCCAAGCGGGGGCTTTTCGAAGCCACTCTCGCGGACCTGCCCGGGATCGATTCAAACGCCGTGTCGGACGTGCCGACGCTGATCGACGCGGTTGTCCGGCTGTTTGCAGAGGCGCCGCGGGATGGGGCGCACGCCTCACCGACCGCGCTCATCCTGATGAATGCCCACGATCCGGAGGTCGGGGCCGCGATCCGCGATCTCTATAATGAGAAATGGCAGGTCCCGCTGTCGCGGATCATCGGCGATCCGGGGCGGGCGGCCCTGTTCAGCGCGGCCATGCTCGGCGTCAGCGTGGCGGAAAAGAGCCTTCACCTGACGGGTATCGCACCGCCGGGCAGCGCGTGCTACGCCGCGCAGATGCGGGCGCTCCTGAATGCCGCCGTTGAGCTGCGCGCCGCCGAGCGCCCGGACCCAGAGCCGCCTACACCACCCAGTCGCTCGACCGCAGCCAGTCCATGACCGCGGGGCGTACCGACTGGACACCGGACCGCCGCGCGGTGTCGATCACGTCGCGCAGCTCGTCGAGATTGGTGCGCCGCAGCAGATGCTTGACCGGTCCGATGGAGGCCGGGCGCATCGACAGCGAGGTCAGACCCATCGCCGCCAGACAGATCGCCTCGATCGGGCGCCCGGCATCCTCGCCGCAGAAGCTCAGCGGCGTCTTGGTGTCCGCACAGCGCCAGACGATCTGCTCGATCAGGGTCAGAAAGCTGACATTCAGCGTGTCATAGCGGCGCCGGACACGCTCGTTCTCGCGATCCGCGGCATAGAAGAACTGCTTGAGGTCATTGCCCCCGATCGAGATGAAATCGGCCATCTCGTAGAACTGGCGCGGCGAAAAGGCGAGGCTCGGGGTCTCCAGCATCGCGCCGACATGCAGCTCTTCGGGCAGCACATGGCCCAGCCGCCTTTCGCGCTCCATCTCGTCATGGAGGTACTGGCGCGCCTCGCGAAACTCGTCGAACTGGGCGATGAAGGGAAACATCACCCAGAGCGGGCGCCCGCCGGCGGCGCGGATCAGCGCCTGGAGCTGCATCCGCATCACGCCGGGCTTGTCGAGCCCCACCCGGATCGCGCGCCAGCCGAGCGCGGGGTTGGGTTCCTCCTGGCGCTTCATGTAGGGCAGCACCTTGTCGGAGCCGATATCGAGCGTGCGGAACACGACCCGCTTGTCGCCGGCGGCATTCATCACCCGGTTGTAGGTCTGCGCCAGCTCGCTGCGCTTGGGCATCTTGTTGCGGATCAGGAACTGCAGTTCGGTGCGGAAAAGCCCCACGCCCTCGGCGCCGGAGCCCTCCAGCGACGGCAGATCGACGATCAGACCGGCATTCATGTACAGATTGACCGTCGTGCCGCATTTGGCCTGGGCCGGCAGGTCCCGGATCGACGCATAGCGCTCCTGCGCCTTGGCCTGCATCGCCAGCTTGTCGCGAAAGGCCGCCGCGACGGGCTCATCGGGGCGCAGATGCACCTGACCGCGGTCGCCATCGATCAGAACGGCATCGCCGTTCAGGGCCTCCGACAGGATGCCCTTGGCATGGACGATGAGCGGGATCGCCCAGGCGCGCGCAATGATCGCGGCATGGGATCCGACGGAGCCCTCTTCCAGCACGATGCCGCGCAGCCCGCGGCCATATTCCAGCAGCTCGCCCGGTCCGATATTGCGCGCCACCAGCACCGGGTTTTCCGGGATTTCGGCGCCGGTCTCGCTGCCCTGGCCGGTCAGTTCGCGCAACAGCCGGTTGGACAGATCGTCCAGATCCTGCAGCCGCTCGCGCAGATAGGCGTCGGGCACCCGCGACATCCGCGCCCGCGCGGTGGACTGTTCCTTCTCCACCGCCGCCTCGGCGCTCAGGCCGCGGGCGATGTCGGCCTCCATCCGGCGCATCCAGCCCTTGGAATTGGCGAACATCCGATAGGTGTCGAGCACCTGCAGCTCTTCGGCATTGTCGCTGTCGGCGCTGCGCAGCATCTCGTCCACCGATACACGCAGCGCATCGACGGCGGCGCGCAGCCGCTCCAGCTCCGCGTCCGGGTCATCCCCGATCGGGTTGGTGACGACGACACGCGGATCGTGCAGAAACACCCGGCCCTCGGAATTGCCCTCCTGTCCGATGCCGCCCTCGAAGCTGAAGGCCCGCTGGTGGAGCGGCGCCAGCGCATCGCCTTCGCCGAGAAACGCGCCAAGCTCGGCCATCTCGGCCAGAACCATGGCCACGACTTCCAGCGCATAGATCTCGTCGCCGGAATATTCGCGCCCTTCCTTGGACTGCACGACCAGCACGCCGAGCGCCTGACCGACCCGCTGGATCGGCACGCCGAGGAAGGAGGAATAAACCTCCTCCCCGGTCTCGGGCATGAAGCGAAACCCCTTTTCCTGGGGCGCGTTGGCGGTGTTGATGACGGTGCGGGTCTTGGCGACGCGCCCCACCAGACCCTCGCCCAGCCGCATCCGGGTCTGGTGCACGGCCTCGGGGTTCAGCCCTTCGGTGGCACACAGCTCCAGCGTGTCATTGTCGCGGAAAAGATAGACCGAGCAGACCTCGGTCCGCATCGAATCTGCGATCAGGTGGGTGATCCGGTCGAGCCGCTCCTGACCCGCCCCTTCCGAGGCCATTTCCTCGCGCAGGCGGCCAAGCAGCTTGCGGCTTTCCGTTTCCGATTGCTGAACCATACAGTCATGGCCTATCCGGCTGTGGCGAGATCAAAGGCATCATGGAGAGCCTGCACAGCCAGTTCCATATATTTCCGGTCGATCAGCACCGAAATCTTGATCTCGGATGTGGTGATCACCTTGATATTGATATTTTCGTCGCGGAGCGCCTGGAACATCCGCGCGGCAACACCGGCGTGGCTGCGCATGCCGATGCCGACGACCGAAACCTTGGCCACGTCGGTATCCGCGATCAGCCCGTGATAGTTGATCTCGCCCGAAGCCTTGGCCTTTTCCATCGCGTCCTCGGCCCGGCTCACCTGGTTGGTCGGGCAGGAAAAGGTCATGTCCGTGCGACCTTCCTCCGAGATGTTCTGCACGATCATGTCGACATTTACCCCGGCCTCCGAGAGCGGGCCGAAGATCGCCGCAGCGATACCGGGGCGGTCGGCAACCGACACCAGCGTCATCTTCGCCTCGTCGCGGGAATAGGCGACGCCAGCGACCACGTTGCTTTCCATGATGTCCTCCTCGGCGCAGACCAGCGTGCCCGACGTTTCGTCATTATCCTCGAACGACGACAGCACCCGCAGCTTCACCTTGTTGCGCATGGCCAGTTCGACCGACCGCGTTTGTAGCACCTTCGCCCCCAGCGAGGCGAGTTCCAGCATTTCCTCAAAGGCGATGCGCGGCAGTTTGCGCGCCTTGTCGGTGATCCGCGAGTCGGTCGTGTAGACACCGTTCACATCGGTGTAGATATCGCAGCGTTCGGCTTCGAAGGCCGCGGCAAAGGCCACCGCCGTGGTGTCCGACCCGCCGCGCCCCAGGGTGGTGATGCGCCCCTCCGGACTGATCCCCTGAAAGCCCGCGATCACGGCCACCTTCATGCCCTCGGTGAACTTCTGGTCGATATGCTCGCGCGGGATGCTCTCGATCCGCGCCGCGGAATGGGCCGACGTCGTCTGCAGCGGCACCTGCCAGCCCTGCCAGCTCCGCGCCGGCACATCCATTTCCTGCAATGTCAGCGCCATCAGGCCGGCGGTCACGTTCTCGCCGGAGCTGACCACCGCATCATATTCGCGGGCATCGAACAGCGGCGAGGTCTGCTCGACCCAGTCCACCAGTTCGTTGGTCTTGCCCGACATTGCCGAGACGATGACGATCACGTCAAATCCCCGCGCGACCTCGCGCGCGACCTTCTCCGCGGCATTCCCGATCTTTTCGAGATCGGCCACCGAGGTACCGCCGAATTTCATCACGAGGATCGGCACTGTCTCATCTCCGCTGTCCCGGCCGCACTGGGCCTTGCCACGTTGGGCAGCGCCTCTTACGGCGGCGTGACGGGGGGCGCAACCGGACAGGCGCGCAGGGCGCGTATTGGCACGGGTCCGCGGCCGGACGCCCGGGGCAGCACATGGACGGAAATCTCCCAATGGCTCATACCGGCCCATTTCTTGCGATCCGCAAGGGCAAAGCGTTTGACCTGACCCGTCTCCGCTGGAAACCTGCGCGCATATCCGGCGCCGGGGCCGGAGCGGACAGCCGATTTCCACGGGGAAGGATTGATGATGAGACTGACATTGGCAGTTTTGGCCACCGTCGCGGCGGTGCCCGCAGTGGAGCCCGCCGTGGCGCAGCAGAGCGACGCCGACTGCACCGCGCTCCGCGACCTCGTCTTTTCCGGCGGGCATGTCACATCCACCCGTGTCATCCCGGCGTCCGAGACACTCCCGTCCTATTGCGAGCTGCGCGCGACGGCCTTGCCCGCCATCTCGATCGAGGTGCGGCTGCCGATGGAAGGCTGGAACGGCGGCTTCTACCAGGCGGGCTGCGGTGGTTTTTGCGGGATCCTGGGACGCGCGGATGCCGGCGACAGCTGGATCAACGCCATGCGGCCCGGGCTGGAACGCGGCTATGCGACCGCGACCTCCGACAGCGGCCATCTCGGCCTCTCGGTCGTCGATGCGGCGTGGGCCCATCACAACCCCGCGGCAGAGCGTGACTGGGGCTGGCGCTCCATCGCCGAGACCAACCGCATCGCCAATCTGGCCATCGAAGCCTTCTATGGCGACGCTTCCGGGCGCGCGATCTTCCAGGGCTGCTCCACCGGCGGGCGCATGGCCCATGTTGCCGCGCTGCGCTATCCAGAGATGTTCGACGGCATCATCTCCGGCGCGCCGGCCATAGACTATCCCGGCCTTGTCGCGACCAAGATGTCCTGGCTCGTCCAGGCGAACACGGCACCCGACGGCAGCCAGATCCTCGGCCCCGACGAGGCCGCGCTGATCGGCGAGGCCGTGTTGGCGCAATGCGACGGTCTGGACGGGGCAGAGGATGGCGTGATCGCCGATCCGCGCCAGTGCGAGGTCGACTATAGCGGTCTGGGGCTGACCAACCAGCAGCTCGACGCGCTGGCCAAATGGCGCGAGGGCCCCCGGAACGCCGCCGGCGACCAGCTCTATCCCGGCGGCATCCCAGAGGGATCGGAGCCGTTCTGGTGGCTCTGGCTGACCGGAAATGCCGAGGGCGCCGGCAAGCTCGTCCCCGCCTTTGCCACCGGTTTCGGCCGCTACATGGCCTTCGACGACGATCCCGGCCCGACCTGGTCGCCGATGGATTTCGATTTCGAAAGTGACCCGGCCCGGATGAGCATGGCGACGGCGACATACAACGGGGACGATCCCGACATCTCGGCCTTCCGCGCGGCGGGCGGCAAGATGATCGTCTATCACGGCTGGGCCGATGCGATCGTGACGCCCTACAAGACCCTGGACTGGCACGAAAAGGCCGCCGAGCTGGCGGGCGGAGAAGACGCGCTGGCCGAAAATGTCGCACTCTTCATGGTGCCCGGTCTGGATCATTGCGGGATCCTGCCGGGCCCCGGCGGCATCAGTGCCGCTGCGCTCGACCCGTTGACGCCTCTCGAGATCTGGCTGGAGGGTGGCGCGGCGCCAGCCTCCATTCTGGCCGAGTAGCCCCGGAAGGGTCCACCGGTTCGCCGTGGTCTGGGTCACGGCGTCGGCGAACAGGGGCCGTCCGCGTCGAAGCAGATCCTGCCGCTTGCCATTCGCCTTGCCGGTCGGGTTGCCAATCCGGTCACCGGGTCTCGCCGGCGTCGGTCACGCCCTGTCCGAAAACTCGTCCCGGAGAATGTCCATCAGGCTCTGCACCGTGTCGTCGATATCGGTGGCGCGGTTGATCAGCGCGCCATGGGTCAGCCGGACACTCGGCCGCCACCCGCGCGTCACCAGATCCGCGGGTGAAAAGGCGGTGGGGCTGAAGGCGTCGCAGACCGTCACCCCCAGTCCGGCCGCCGCCATCCGGCAGCAGCTGAGCGCCGAGGAGCATTCCAGTTCCGCCGTCACCACGGCACCGCTGCGCTCCAGTTCCGCATCGATCCGGCTGCGCAGCGTCTGGCGGCTGGGCAGGATCGCGGTGTGGCCCGCCAGATCCTCGGGTCCGACCGTCTCCAGCTCTGCCAGCGGATGATCGGGGCGCATGGCCGCGACCGCCATCGTGTCCACGAAAGGGATCGCCAGCAGCGCCGGATGGTTCGACGGCAGGAGCGCCAGCGCGATGTCGATCTGCCGGGCCGCGACCCAGTCCTCGATTTCCATCCGGTGCCGGATTTCCAGCGACATATGCGTGTTGGGATGCGCTCCCAGAAAACGGTGCAGCGCGGACATCAGGCGTGCGCTGTTCATCACCGGCGGCGTGGCGGCGAAGCGGATGCGCTTGCGCCCGCCCGCGCGGATGGTGCGTGCGATGGGCGCCAGATCCTCCAGCCCCGCGATCGTGGTCTCGATGGCCTTGTAGTAATCCACGCCCTCCTGGGTCGGCGTGGTCGCCCGCCCGCTGCGCCGGTTGAACAGGCGGATGTCGAGCGCGTGCTCCAGACCGGAGAGCTGCTTGCTGATCGCGGGCTGCGTCAGGTTCAGCCGTTCCGCCGCCGCACCGATGCTGCCGGTCACCATGACCGCGTGGAACGCCCTGAGTTGGCGCAATCCGATCCGGTTCGCCATGGTTTACCCTCCCAAACATTCCAAACTTTCAGTAGCTGAAAAGGATTTGCCATTATTGGAAATTTTTCTCCAGCGCTAGGTGTGGTCAACGGTGACCGGTCTGGGAGGACGGGGGGTGTGACGGACAAACGGCCGAATGTGCTTCTGATCGTGACCGATCACTGGGCGGCCGAGCATCTGGGCTTTGCCGGCAACCACGCGATCATCACGCCCGGCCTGAATGAGCTGTCGGCCTGCGGCGTGCGCTACACCAACGCCTATTCCGAATGTCCCGTCTGCATTCCGGCCCGGCGCACGCTGATGACCGGCATGAGCCCGAAATCCCATGGCGACCGGGTGTTCCGGGACGACCTGAGGATGCCGCAGGTGACGACCATGGCGCAGGCGTTCCGCGACGCGGGCTACCAGGCCGACGCGGTGGGCAAGCTCCATGTCCACCCGCAGCGCGACCGGATCGGGTTCGATTCCGTGATCCTCGACGATGAGGGCCGCCCGCAATGGGGCACGCTGGACGATTATGACATCTATCTCGGCGATCAGGGGCTTGCCGGCCGTCAGTTCGATCACGGCATGTCCAACAACCAGTATAACTGGCGCCCCTGGCATCTGGCCGAAGAGCATCACCCGACGAACTGGGCCGCCCGGATGATGGCGCGCACGATCAAGCGGCGCGATCCCGACCGGCCCGCCTTCTGGTATCTGGGCTTCCGCCATCCGCACCCGCCGCTCGTGCCGCCGCAAGCCATGCTGGAGCTCTACCGCGACGTCGAGATCGACCCGCCCTATGTCGGCGACTGGGCGCGCGACCCCGAGCGTCTGCCCTTCGCGCTCTCCGCGCTCCAGAGCCGCACCAACCTCTATACCGACGCGCAGATGATGGCGGCCAAGCGGGCCTTCTACGCGCTCTGCACCCAGATCGACTACCAGATCCGCTATCTGGTCGGCACGCTGCGGCTGGAGGGGATCCTCGACGATACGATCATCATGTTCACCTCGGACCATGGCGACATGCTGGGCAATCACGGCATGGCCGCGAAACGGATCTTCTACGAAAGCTCGGCCAACATCCCGATGATCCTCAGCGCCAACAAGGGCAATCCCAAGGCCGCCGAAGGGGCGCTGGACGACCGGCTGGTGGGCTTTGCCGACGTGATGCCGACGCTGCTGGATCTCTGCGATATCGCGCCACCCGCCACGGTCGACGGGATCTCGATGGTGGGCGCCGAGACCCGCGAGACGCTCTATGGCGAATGCGGAGAGGATGACCACGCCACCCGCATGATCCGCGATGCGCGCTACAAGCTGATCTACTATCCCGTGGGCAATCACTCCCAGCTCTTCGATCTGGCCGAGGACCCGCGCGAGATGACAGACCTCGCGCCCGATCCCGATCATGCCGGAACGCTCGCGCGGCTGCAGGCGGGGCTCGTCGCAGAGATCTATGGCACCGATCTGGACTGGATCCGGGATGGCAAGCTGGTGGGCAAACCCGACCGGCCCTATGCCTGGGCCCCGCACCGCAGCCTCAACTCGCAGCGCGGCGACGGCTGGCCGCCATCGCCCAAGGTCGAGATCCCGCAGATCGAGTGGACGAAAGAACGCCAGGCCGACTGGCCGAGCAACAGCTAACCCAAATCTCCAAGGGAGGAGAATGACACGATGAGAACTTCAGCAATCGCCCTGATCGCCGGCCTCGGCGTCGCGCTCACCGCCGCTCCGGCGCTGGCCGATTATCCCGACAGCCCGATCGAAGTGATCATTCCCTACGGTGCGGGCGGCAATTCCGACACGTCGGGCCGGATCCTGATCAATGCGATGCGCGATGTGATGGGCGCGGATTTCGTGCCGCTGAACGTCACCGGCGCTGGCGGCACCGTGGGGACCGCGCAGTTGGCCGGGTCCGCCCCCGACGGCTACACGCTGGGCTACAACCCCATCGCCACCGTGACCGTCCAGCCCCATCTGCGCCCGGTGCCCTACAACAACGAAAGCTTCGCGCCGGTCTGCATGATCGCGGACAACCCGACCTCGGTCACCGTGGCCCCCGACAGCCCGTTCGAGAGCATCGACGATCTGATCGACGCCGCGAAGGCGGGCGAGAACATCGTCGCCGTGGGGGGCGCGCCGGGCTCCATGACCCACATCACCCAGGCCATGATCGCCGATGCCTATGATGTCGACTGGACCTACCTGCCCGCGGGCGGCGGCGGGCGCGCCGCGGCCTCGATCATGGCGGGCGAGGCGACCTTTGCCACCGACACATCCGCGATGGAGCGGGTGCACGGGCTCAAGACCCTGGCTGTTGCGGGTGCCGAGCGTGTCGAGGGGCTCGAGGACGTGCCCACGCTGAAAGAGCAGGGCGTCGATGTCGTCTCGACCATCTGGTTCGGGCTCTTCGCCCCGGCGGGCACGCCCGACGCGGTGCTCGATGCGCTCTCCGCCGCCTGCGAGGAGGCCGTCCAGACCGACAGTTTCATCGAGGGCATGGCCAACGCCAACTATATCGTGCGTTTCATGGGCCGCGAGGAATTCGGCGATTTCTTCCAGGCCGAATATGTCCGTAACCGGGAGCTTCTGCCGGTGATCGGCGTCGAGCTTCCGGCGCAGTAAGCCCCCACGCGCGACGGAAACGCAAAGGCCACGCCCATGTCCCGTGTCGTCAATACCGATACCCTTCTGGGCGCGGCCGGCCTTGCCGCCTCGGCGGTCCTGCTGGTCTCGAGCTACCGGCAAGGCGCCACCGTCTTTCTGCTGCCGGGCGACGCGCCGCCCTTTCTGGTGCCGCAGCTCTTTCTCTATGTGCTGGCGGCGATCTCAGCGGCGATCCTGATCGGCGGGCTCCGCCGCGGCGGGGTCAGGCTCGATGCCAAGAACTGGCGCGCCATCGCGGTCGGTTTCGCCACGGTGGTGGCCGCCACAGCCCTGATGAAACCCCTGGGCTATCTGGTCGTCGCACCGCTCGCAGTGTTCGTGACCGTTCTCAATCTCGGCTACCGCAACCATCTGGTGAATGCGGCGGTCTCGGTCGGGATCGTGGCGCTGCTCTATCTGCTGCTGGTCAGTTTTGCGCAGATGCCCCTGCCGACCGTGCCGGGCCTGGGGATCTGAGCGGTGGGGCTCGACGCCTTCGTCGCGGCCCTGGGCCTGCTGGTCGATCCCTGGGCGATCCTGATAATGCTCTTGGCCACCGTGGTCGGCATGATCGTGGGCGCGCTGCCGGGCCTCGGCACGGTCACGGCGCTCGCGATGATCCTGCCCTTCACCTTCGTGCTGACCGGGCCCCAGGCCATCGGGCTTCTACTCGCGATCTATGTGTCGTCGGTCTATGGCGGCTCGATCCCCGCGATCCTGATCAATGTGCCCGGCACGCCGCAATCGGCCGCGACGACCTTCGACGGCTACCCGATGGCCAAGGCCGGCAAGGCGGCCGAGGCGCTGGGCTGGGTCACCGTCGCCTCCACCATCGGCGGGATCTTTTCCATGATCGTGCTGGTCTTCGCCGCCCCCCAACTCGCCGCGCTGGCGGTCCAGTTCGGCTCCATCGAGACCTTCGCGCTCATCGTATTCTCGCTCACCACCATCGCCTGGGTCTCTGCCGGCAACCCCCTCAAAGGCCTGCTCGCCGGGGTGATCGGTGTGATCCTCTCCACCGTGGGCGTCGATGAGCTCTCGGGCGCGGATCGGTTCACCTTTGGCAATTTCGCGCTCTCGGCGGGGTTCCATGTGGTGCCGATCCTGATCGGGCTCTTTGCGCTGTCAGAGGTCTTCGTGACCGCCGGGCAGGGCATCTCCACCACCGCCAAGCCGATCATCTCCACGGGCTTCAAGATCGCGCGTTTCCGCGAGTGGTGGGCGATGAAGCGCACGATCCTGCGGTCCTCGGTGCTGGGCACCTTCCTCGGCGTGCTGCCCGGGGTCGGGGCCACCGCGGCCTCGCTCATCGGCTATGCTCAGGCCAAATCCGCCTCCCCCAAGCCGGAGAATTTCGGCAAGGGTGAGCCCGAGGGGATCGTGGCCTCAGAGAGCGCCAACAACGCCGTCACCGGCGGTGCGCTGGTGCCGACCCTGGCGCTCGGCATCCCTGGCGACGCGGCCACTGCGGTGATGCTGGGCGCGCTGGTGATCCATGGCATCACCCCGGGCTTTCAGCTCTTCAACCGCAACCCGGATCTCGTGAGCTTCATCTTTGTCGCGCTTTTGGTCGCCAACATCATGATGCTGATCGTCGGCGCGATGATGGCGCAGGTCTTCAGCCGGGTGCTGAAACTGCCCCATGCGCTGGTCATGGGCGGCGTCGTGGCGCTGTCGCTCGCCGGCTCCTACGTCATCCGGTTCTCGATCCTCGATGTCTGGGTGGCGGTAATGGCGGGCCTTGCCGGGCTGCTCCTGCGCTACGCCAACGTGCCGCTCGCGCCCATCGTGATCGGCTTCATCCTCGGCACGCCCCTGGAGACGAACCTCCGCCAGGGCCTGATCGTCACCCAGATGCAGCCGCTGAAATTCCTCGAAAGCCCGATCGCGGTCGGCTTCTTCACTATCACCCTGATCGTGGTCTTCTGGCCGCTTCTGAAGCGCTTTCTGCCCAAGCGCCGCACGATCGACTAACGGAGGGACGCGATGTCCGACGCCAGCAAAATCGCCGTCATCGGTCTGGGCTCCATGGGCTACGGCATGGCGCAATCGCTGCTCCGCGCGGGGCACGAGACCTTTGGCGCCGACGTCAATCCGGACGCCGTGGCGCGGTTCCGGGCCGAGGGCGGCGCAGAGGGCGACCTCGCCGAGGTGGCCGGGGCGCTCAATGCCGTGGCCGTGGTGGTGCTGAACGCGGCCCAGACCGAAACGGTGCTCTTCGGCGCCGACGGGCTCGTGCCCCGGATGCAGGCCGGGGCCGTCGTCGTGGCCTGCGCCACGGTGCCGCCGGACTTCGCCAAGGAGATGGAGGCCCGCTGCGCCACCCACGGCGTTCACTATCTCGACGCGCCGATCTCGGGCGGCTCGGTCAAGGCTGCCCAGGGCGCGCTCTCGATCATGGCCTCGGGCCGCCCAGAGGCTTTCGCGGCCGCCGCGCCGGTGCTGGAGGCCACCGCCGAAACCGTGTTCCGGCTCGGCGATGCCGCGGGCGCGGGCTCGGCGATGAAAGCCGTCAACCAGCTTCTGGCCGGCGTTCATATCGCCGCCATGGCCGAGGCGCTGACCTTTGGCATGACCCAGGGGGTGACGCCCGAAAAATTCGTCGAGGTGATCTCGAAATGCGCGGGCACGAGCTGGATGCTGGAGAACCGCGCCCCCCATGTCGTCGAGGGCGACTACACCCCCCGCAGCTCGGTCAATATCTGGCCCAAGGATCTGGGGATCGTGCTCGACATCGCGCGCTCCGCAGGGTTCAGCGCGCCCATCACCGCCGCTGCGCTTCAGCAGTATCTCGCTGCGGCCGGGCAGGGTCTAGGCCAGGAGGACGACGCCGCCGTGGCCAAGGTCTATGCCCGCAATGCCGGGCTGACATTGCCGGGGCAGGCATGAGCGCGCGCTGCAGCGTTCCGCGACAGCCGGAGCCGCGGACATGACCACCGTTCTGGGCGCCATCGCCGACGATTTCACCGGCGCCACGGACCTCGCGGGCCTTCTCGCGCGCTCCGGGGTGCGCGTGTCGCTCCGGATCGGCGTGCCCGAGGCGCCGCCCGCCGAGACCGCCGCCTTCGAGGTGATCGCGCTCAAGATCCGCACCGCGCCGGTCGCCGAGGCCGTGGGCGAGGCCCGTGCCGCGCTGGCCTGGCTGCAGACGGCGGGGGCAGGGCGGTTCTTCTGGAAATACTGCTCGACCTTCGATTCCACGCCCCAGGGCAATATCGGCCCCGTGGCTGAGGCGCTGATGGCGGATCTGGACACCGACCAGACGATCTACTGCCCGGCCTTCCCGGAAAACGGGCGGTCGATCTTCATGGGCAATCTCTTCGTGGGCCGCCAGCCGCTGGCTGAGAGCCCCATGAAGGACCATCCCCTGACGCCCATGCGCGACAGCAATCTGATGCGGCTCCTCGCCCCCCAGGTGACCCGCCCCGTCGGCCTCGCCGACCGGCTGACCGTGGCGGAGGGCGCGCCGGCGCTCCGGGCCGAGCTCGCGCGGCTCCGGGCCGACGGCGTGGCTCATGTGGTGGTCGATGCCGTGGCCGATGCGGACCTGACGACCATCGCCGAAGCCTGCCGTGACAGGGTGCTCATGACCGGGGGCAGCGCCGTCGCGATGCCGCTGCCGGGGCTCTATCTGGCCGATGGCACGCTCTCGGCCGACGCGGCGCCGACCCCACGCCCCGATCTCGCGCCGGAGGCCCTGCTGCTCTCGGGCAGCTGTTCGGCGATGACCAACGCACAGGTGGCGGCCTATCTCGCGACCGGCGCGCCGGGCTACCGGCTCGATCCGCTGCGCCTTGCCAGCGACGGCCCCGGCGCGGCGCTCGACTGGCTGGCCGGGCAATCCCTCTCCGCGGCGCCGCTGGTCTATGCCACGGCCGAACCCGCCGCGGTCAAGGCCGCCCAGGACCGGCTCGGCGCGGCGCGGGCCGGGGCGATCGTCGAAGAGGCACTGGCCGCCCTGGCCCTCTCCGCCCGCGACCGGGGCGCGCGGCGTATCGTGGTGGCTGGCGGCGAGAGCTCCGGCGCGGTGACCAAGGCGCTCGGCGTCACCCGGCTCGACATCGGCGATGAGATCGCGCCGGGCGTGCCCTGGACCTATTGCGACAGCGGCGGGCACCGGATCGCCCTGGCGCTGAAATCGGGCAATTTCGGCGCCGAGAGCTTCTTCGCCGACGCGCTCGACCGGCTGGCGGCCCCATGAGTGCCGAGGCGACCCTGCGCGAGCTGATCTGCCTGCTCGCCAAGTCGCTCTTCGACCGCGGCCTGACCGGCGGCAGCACCGGAAATATCTCCGCCCGGACCCCCGATGGCGGGCTTCTGGTCTCGCCCACGGGCACCAGCTTCGGCCGGCTCGACCCGGGGCGGCTCAGCCGCTTCGACGCGGCCGGGCAGCTCATCGGTGGCGACCCCCCGACCAAGGAGATGCCGCTCCATTCCGCCTTCTACGACACGCGCAGCACCGCCGGCGCCGTGGTCCACCTGCATTCCTGCCATTCCGTGGCGCTCTCGATGATGCCCGATGCGGACGCGGACAATTTCCTGCCGCCGCTCACGCCCTACGCGATCATGAAGCTCGGCAAGGTCAAACTGCTGCCCTTCTTCCTGCCGGGCGATCCCGCCATGGGCGACGCGGTGCGCGGCCTCGCCGGCAAGCGCAGCGCCGTGATGCTGGCCAATCACGGCCCCGTCGTGGCGGGCCGCGATGTCGAGGCCGCCTGCAACGCCATCGAGGAGCTTGAGGATACCGCCCGCCTTGCGCTCCTGACCCGCGGCCACGCCCCCCGCGCGCTCGGCCCCGATCAGGTTCAGGCGCTCGTCACCCGGTTCGATGTGGAGTGGGACGGATGAAGTTTTCGGCCAATCTCGGATTTCTCTGGGCTGACCGGCCCTTGCCCGATGCCGTGCGCGCCGCGGCCGCCGCCGGGTTCGACGCGGTGGAGCTCCACTGGCCCTATGACACTCCAGCGGCCGATCTGCGCGCCGCGCTGGACGAAACCGGCCTGCCGGTGCTCGGCCTCAACACGCTCCGCGGCGATGTGGCGGGGGGCGAAAACGGCCTCTCGGCGCTGACCGGGCGCGAGGTCGAGGCCCGCGCCGCGATCGATCAGGCGCTGGGCTACGGGGCCGAGATCGGCGCCGCGCAGGTCCATGTCATGGCGGGCTTTGCCGCGGGCCCGGATGCGCAGGCCACCTTCATCGCCAATCTGCGCTATGCCTGCGAGCAGGCGGAGGCGCGGGGTATGGGCATTCTGATCGAACCGCTCAACCGCCATGACGCGCCGGGCTATTTCCTGGCCACCACCGACCAGGCCCGCGCGATCATCGAGCAGATCGGCGCGCCCAATCTCCGGCTGATGTTTGACTGTTACCATGTCGCGCGCACCGAGGGCGATCTGGTGACCCGCCTGGCCGACCTCGCTCCGATCCTGGGCCATATCCAGATCGCCGCCGTCCCGGACCGCGGCGCGCCGGACCATGGCGAGATCCACTATCCGACCGTTTTCCGGGCCATCGCCGAGATGGGCTGGGCCACGCCGCTCGGGGCCGAATACAAGCCGGGCGGAGAGACCGGCGCAACGCTGGGCTGGCTGGCTGGCGCCCGCGCCTGAGACCTCGCCTCTCCCGCGCCGGCCCCCACTCTCGGCCCCGCTTTCGGCCTGTGCAAGGCTCCGGCGATGCCGCGCGGGTCCCCACCGGGTCGCGCGACGTCGGACCCGGTCAGACGTCGAGCGGTTCGCCTTTCCAGGTCTCGAAGACGCCCGAGGTCTCCGGCGTGAGCGCCTCGAAGCGCTCCAGCAGACCGGCCACCGACTGCTCCACGGTGAGCTCGGCGTTGGGCCCGCCCATCTCGGTCAGCACCCAGCCGGGATGATAGATCCCGACCGCGATGCCCAGCGGCGCCAGGTCGGTGGCGAGGTTCCGCCCCAGATTGAGCGCCGCGGCCTTGGAGGCGCGATAGACATAGGATCCCCCCGGCGCCCGGAGCGTGGAGGCCATGTGCGTGGACAGGATCGCGATGCGCGGGGTCTCGGCCATCTGCAGATTCGGCAGCAGCGCCTGGATCACCAGAAAGACGCCGGTGACGTTCGTTGCGAACGCGTCGGCCCAGATCGCGGCGGGATAGTCGTCGGCAAGCTTCATGCCCTTGTCGGGATAGACCCCGGCATTGCAGACCAGCAAACCGACCGGCACGCTGTCGAGCCCTTCGGCAAAGCGTGCGACGCTTTCGGGGTCGGTCACGTCGAGCGACCGCCAGGCGCCGTTTTGGGCCTCGTCCAGGGCGCCGGTCTCGTCCTCTCCCGACCGGATTGTGCCGATCACGGTCTGTCCGCGCGCCGCATAGGCCGCGTGGAGGCCGGCGCCGATGCCGCGCGATGCGCCGGTGATGACGATGGCCATGGCGGGCTCCGGCTCAGTTGGTCTTTCGGGTCGGGCGGAAGGGCAGGGGCAGGATCGGAACCCCCTCGTCGGCCAGCGCCTTGGCCTCTTCGGGCTTGGCCTCGCCATGGATGGCGCGGGGCGGTGCCTCGTCGAGATGGATCGCCCGCGCCTCCGAGGCGAACCTGTCGCCGACATAGTCGGAATTGGCCTCCACCTCGGCCTTCATGCGCTTGAGCGCCGTGGCGATCTCGGGATCCTCCAGGGCGGCCTTCATCGGCGGCGCACCCGGCGGCGCAGCGTCCTTGCCTCGTTTCGGAGCCAGCTTGGGGGCCATCAGGGCCTTTTCGACGCACGTGTCCCCGCAGACCGGGCAGGTCACATGGCCGGCCTTGCGCAGAGACTCGAACGCATCAGCCGATTGAAACCAGCTTTCGAACCCATGGCCCTCGGTACATTTGAGCGCGTACTTGATCATACGGTGAGCATTATAGTGCGTTATCGGCGCGCGCTAATGCACTTTTTGCTCATAACGCAAGGTCACCTGCCGAACCTGCCGTCTCAGACCGGCAGGCCGCGCGGATTGAACCGCTCCAGCAGGTGGCGCAGCTCCGGCTCGTCGACCATCTGAGCCGCGCGTTTCTGGCTCACCCATTTCAACTTGCGCTGGCCCTGTTCGGGAAAGCGGCGCGCCATGCTCTTGACCAGCAACGCATAGACGGCGACGACACAGGGAAGCTGCTGCTGCCGATCCATCATCTTCACGTAAGAGAAGATCCCCAGGCAGAGCGGATGCAGCCGGCCCTGAACGCCGGCCTCTTCCCAGGCCTCGATGGCGGCGGTCTCGGCGGGGGTCTTTCCGTCGATCGGCCAGCCCTTGGGGATCACCCAGCGGCCGGTGCCGCGGCTGGTGATGAGCAACACCTGCGGCTTGCCTTTGCGCATACGGTAACAGATCGCGCCAAACTGTGACCGGGCCTCCTCCTTGGAGCCCTTCTTCAACGTCAGCGGTATCTGCCCGAGCTTCTGTAGCGACATTACGCAACCCCGCACTGGATACTTCGCGATCTTCGATCTGCGGTTGCCTCAGTATGCGAAGGACAGGCCGTCCTGTCTACCGAGCCGCCCCATTTAGCTGTGTGTTATCTGTACGTAAGTTCAAGCTAATGTTGATTTAACGAGAAAAGTTGATCGTTGATCTGGACGATGCGCGGCTTACCTTCGAGGGTCAAAGGGAGATGCCCGATGCTTCGCCTGATTGTTGCCATTCTGCTTACACTGACCCCGGTCTCGCTGTCCGCCATGCAATCCGCCGCCCGAGATTTCACATTTGCCTCGATCGACGGGGGCGAGATTTCCCTGGCGGCGTTCCGCGGCCAGCCGGTTCTGGTCACCAACACCGCGTCGATGTGCGGCTTCACCCCGCAATATGACGGGCTCCAGAGCCTGCATGAACGCTACGGGCCCAGGGGGCTGGTGGTGCTCGCCGTGCCTTCCGCGGATTTCAACCAGGAATATGCCGACGCCGCGCAGGTCAAGGAGTTCTGCGAGGTCAATTTCAGTCTCACCCTGCCGATGACCGACATCACCCGCGTCAAGGGCCGCGACGCCCACCCGTTCTATCAGTGGGTCAGGTCCGAGACCGGCTTCGTGCCGCGCTGGAACTTCAACAAGGTGCTCCTGGATGGCGAGGGCGCCGTGGTGGCGACCTTCGGCTCCACCGACCGGCCGACCTCGCCCAAGGTGACGTCGCAGATCGACGCGCTGCTGGCGGAGTGACCCCCGACAGCGGCATGCCCCAACAGTCACCGGATGGGGTGCCGGCCGGGGCAGGGAAACGGCCCCCCCTGACGCCGCCGCAGCCCGCCCCGGTGTTTCTTGGCTCCGAGATCTATCGCGGCTCCTCCTACGGCGTGGACCATCCGCTGCGCGTGCCGCGCGTCTCGACCGTAATCGATCTCGGCCGCGCGCTCGGCTGGCTCCATCCCGGCAATTACCGCACCAGCCCGCGCGCCAAGCCCGGGACGCTGACGCTCTGGCATACGCCGGACTATGTCGCCGCGCTCCAGGCCGCCGAGCGGAGCCAGTCGGTCAGCGATGCGGTGCGCGCCCGCCATCATCTCGGCACCGCCTCCAACCCGATCTACCCGGAGATGTTCCGCCGTCCGGCCACCGCCGCCGGCGCCTCGATGCTGGCCGCGACGCTGCTGGCCGCGGGAGGCGTGGTGCACCATCCCGGCGGCGGCACCCATCACGGAATGCCCGACCGGGCCAACGGGTTTTGCTTTCTCAACGACCCGGTGCTATCGATCCTGTCGCTCCGCCGCCTCGGCCTGATCCGCGTGGCCTATGTCGATCTCGACGCCCACCATCCCGACGGGGTGGAGCATGCGTTCCGCGACGACCCGGACGTGCTCATGATCTCGGTGCATGAGGTAAACCGCTGGCCCCGCACCGGGCACCTGTCGGACCGCGGCGCGGGGAACCTTTTCAACCTGCCGGTGCCCAGGGGCTTCAACGACAGCGAAATGGCGCTGGTGCGCGACCGGCTGATCCTGCCCCGGGTCACGGCACACCGGCCCGAGGCCGTCGTGCTGCAATGCGGATCGGACGCGGTGACCGAGGACCCGCTGTCGCAGCTTGCGCTCTCCAACAACGCCCATATCGCCGTCCTCGCCGGCCTGCGTCCGCTCGCGCCGCGGCTTCTGGTGCTGGGGGGCGGGGGCTACAACCCCTGGTCGGTGGGGCGGCTCTGGACCCGCGTCTGGGCCGAACTGAACGGGTTCGCGCTCCCCGACCGGCTGCCCGCGGCGGCCGAGACGGTGCTGCGCGGGCTCGACGGGCAGACCTTCCGCCAGCGCGGCACGCCGCCCCCGGACTGGTACCGGACCCTCGCCGATCCGCCCCGCAATGGCCCGGTCCGGACGGAGATTCGCAGCCGTCTGACCGCGCTCGGCGGGGTGATGGTCTAGACCTGCGCGCTAATAACGCTTGCAGCCATGCCCTGCGGGTGCGTAGATTTTTGGACACAGCTTCCCTTCGCCGCATCGCAAGGAGCCACGCCATGGCGCCAGAATCCTACCGCCCCCCGCTGAAAGCCGACACCGAGAAAGAGCGGACCTATACCCAATCCTCGGACACCAACCTGTCCCATGGCACCCAGTTCATCCGCGTTTCCCAGATCCTCGAGGAAAAGGGCAACAAGGTGCACCAGGTCGCCCCGGGCGATACGTTGCAGCACGCGATCGAGCAGCTGCGCGAGCACAAGATCGGGGCCATCCTCGTCGTCGATGGCGGCAAGATGGTCGGCATCCTGTCCGAACGCGATGTCGTGAGCGAGCTTGCCGAACGCGGCGCCGAGGGGCTCAGCACGCCGGTCTCCCAGGTCATGACCGCCGAGCCCAAGACCTGCGCGCCCTCCGATCCGCTGCTCAAGGTGATCAAGCAGATGAGCGATGGCGGCTTCCGCCACATGCCGGTCACCGATATCGGCAAGAACCTCATCGGGCTGGTGTCGATCCGCGACGTGGTGGCCTTCCGCCTGCGCGAGATCGAATATGAGGCGCTCAAGATGAAACAGATGATCATCGGCTGACGCGCGCCCCACGTGCTCGACGGACTCACTCTGACCCCGTGGACGGCCGTACCGCTGCTGCTGGTGATGCTGTTCTGCGGGCGCCAGTTCCGCGTGAACTGGAAACAGCAGGCGCCGGGCTGGGAACGGCGCGCCTGGATCTATGCCGTGCCGACCGCACTCTGCTTTGCCGCCCTGGCATTCATCCCCATGAACCTCGGCTGAAACGCGACACCGGGCCGAAAGCAGCCGATCGCTTCAACGCGGGTGTGGAATTGCGGCACGGGACGGTGGTAGGGTTGCCAATCCGCTCCTCTCAGAACCGCACGCTCCGATAGACCCGCCGCCCCTATGCGAAGTTTCCTGATCTCCCTGCTGGTCCTTTATGCGGGGTTCACCGCCTACGTCTTCACCAACCGCGAGGTCGCCAAACGGCTCAATCTCGACGGGCTTGGCGATGTGTCGGTCAGCCTCGGGATCGCGTCGATCGCTGCGGCCTTTCTGCTCTATGGCGGCGGCGGGGTCGCAAAGCGGTTTGTGCCCGAATACATCCGGAACCGGGACTATGCGGGCGCCCGGGGACTCGTGCTCTTCTTTATCGCCGTCTGCCTCACCCTCGCGCTGGGGGCGGGCGCGCTGGCGCTCAGCGGCGCCTTCACCCTGCAGTTCTTCTTCGACGGTCCGGTGATCGACAGGATTTACCGCGAGGTGCTCTTTGCGATGGCGCTCGCGCCGCTGCTCGCGATGCACCATCTCCTGAGCGCGACGCACCAGGCCTGCGACCGGCCCGTGATCGCCCTTCTGCCCTACGAGGTCATCCGGCCCCTCGTGGTTCTGGGGGGCATCTTCCTTGCCGCCATGCTGATCACCCAGATCCACGACTACCACATCATCGGGGTCTATATCATCGGCTCGCTCATTCTGATCGCGTTTCAGCTGCTCTGGCTGGTTCCGACGCAGCCGCAGATCCTGAAAAAGCCCAACGATTACGTGGCGCGCAAGGAATGGCTCGCGATCGGCAAGTCGCTGTTCTTTTCGGGCTGTGTCCTGGCGATCATCCGTCGTGTCGATCTGCTCGCGATCGAGATCTTTCACCCCGACGAGGCCGCAGTGGGCGCGTTCGTCATGCTCATTCTCTGCGCCGAGATCGTCTGGCTGAATGTCGATGCCGTCTCGAATGTCATGTCCCACAAGATCGCCGGGCTCCGCAACGACCGCAACGGGCTGGAGGCGCTGATCTTCCGCAGCATCCGCACGGTTTTCGTGATGGGCATTCTCGCCAGCATCGTGCTGATCACTTTCTCCAGGGAACTCGTGACCTTTCTCCACCCGTCGCTGGAGAAATACGCGCCCTGGCTCGTCTTTCTCGCCGCCGGCGCGGTGGTGAATTCCTGCCTGGAGGTGTTCGTCTATGTCGTCCGCTATGGCGGGCTGCACGAGGAGGCCGCGAGATGGTCCAGGGTCGTGTTGGTGGCCAACATCGTGCTGACCTCGGGCGCGGTGATCGTCGGCGGGCTCGAAGGCGCGTTGATGTCGGTCGTCTTCATCGGGTTCGCGCGCGGGATGCTCTATGTCTGGCTGGTCGTCCGGAAACTCGGTCTGCGCCCGTCGCACATGTTTCTGGGTCGGATGGACACCGCCCCGGTCCAGCCCGAGCGCGCGGCCGAGTGAGGATGCGCGTCGCCAGGTAAGAATGCGCGTCGCCTGGTGAGGATCCGCGCGGCAGATTGGAAATGCGCGTCGCCGGGTAGGGATGCGCGCGCCCTGAAGACACTGCGCCGCCGGGTGACGGTGCACCCGGGCGCGGTACTCAGACCTTGCCGGCCGTCTCCGCCTCGATCTGCGCGCGCATGGCCTGGGCGCGCTTGCATTGCAGCTTGTCGCGCAGCGGGCTGTCGGGATCGACGGGTTTCTTGCAGACCAGGCATTTGTCGGCGCCGGCGACCGCGTTCAGCCCGCCGCAGCTGCCCTTGATCGTCCGGCCCATCATGATTGCGCCGATCGACATGCCGAGCACGACGAGCATCAGAAGTCCGAATGCGAGCAGATAGGTGGCCATGGCTGTCCTTTCGGTCGCGGGTCGGGCCCGATATCGGTGCCGTCAGTTCCCGCCTTCTAAAAGAGTATTGAAGGCCGGGCTTGCAACTGTGACAAATCCGCCGCTATCGCCGTCCGGCGCCCGGTCGATGGCGAAGACGGCGAGCCCCTCCTCCTCGGCGATCTCCATCGCGCGGGCGCTGCCCAGGGCCAGCAGAGCGGTCGCCCAGCCATCGGCCAGCATCGCGTTGTCGGCCAGCACCGTGACCGACGCGGTCTGGTGGGTGATGGGACGACCGGTGGTGGCGTCGATGATATGCGAATAGCGCACCCCGTCCTCTTCGAAATAGTTGCGGTAGTCGCCCGAGGTCGCGAGCCCCAGATCCGGCACGCGCACGATCTGCTGCACCGTGCGGCCGCCGGGCTCGGGGCGCTCGATCCCGATCTGCCAGACCTCGCCCATGGGATTGGTGCCGCGTGCAGCCAGATCCCCCCCGATTTCAACGAGATAGCTGGGAACCCCAAGCGCGGCGATCGCTCTGGCGACGGCGTCGACGCCATAGCCCTTGGCGATGGCAGAGAGGTTCACGGACACGGCCGGGTCGGATTTGGTGAGCGTGGGCGACGCCTCGCCGAGGGTCAGAAGCTCCCCCTGGCCGACATGGCGCATCGCGGCGGCGATCTCCGCGTCGCTGGGCACCGGGCTGTCGGGGGTGCGCGGGCCGAACCCCCAAAGCTCGATCAGCGGGGCAAGCGTGACGTCGAAGGCGCCGCCGCTGCGGTCATGGATATGGTCGGAGGCCGCCATCACGGCCGCGAAATCCTCCGAGATCTCGACCATGTCGGTTGTCTCGTCCGAATTGAACCGCGACACCTCTGAGGCCGGGTCCCAGTTGTTCATCGCACCGTTGACCTGCGCGAGCGCGGCATCGATGGCCGCCGTCAGCGCGGCCTCGTCAAGAGCCTCGGGCCCGCCGACCGTGGTGACGCTGTAGGTCGTGCCCATGGTCTCGCCGGTCACGCTCAGCAGTTTCGGCGCCTCTTCGGGCCAGCAGCCGGCCAGGGCAATCAGTCCAAGTGCAAGAAATACGACGCGCCCCATGGCGTCCTCCCGCGGTCAGATCTGGCTCCGATCAAGCACCGGGCAGGGGGTCTGTCAATGGCCGCCGGGCGCTGCCGGGCGCCGCAATTGCGCCGCCGTTCGCCCGGCCGGGCCATTTCGCCACATACACGGGCTGGTAGGACTGTCTTACCACGGGTTGACATACCAGCATGTCCGCCCAATGGGCATGCAGACAGGGCGCAGAAAAACAATGCAACAGCACGTTCTGAAAAAGGGGCTGGACCTGCCGATCCTCGGTGCACCGGATCAGGCGATCCATGAGGGTGCGCAGGTGGCATCGGTGGCGCTTGTCGGCCCCGACTATACCGGACTGAAACCGAAGATGCTGGTGAGCGAGGGCGACAGCGTGCGCCGCGGCGATCCGCTCTTCTGCGACAAGGACAGCCCCGAGGTTCTGTTCACCGCACCGGCAACCGGCACGGTCAGCGCCATCAACCGCGGCGCCCGGCGTGTGCTGCAGAGCGTCGTGATCACGATCTCCGACCGGGAGGATTCGGGCGTCGATTTCGGTGCGGTTGACGTGACCACGGCCGGCCGCGCGGCGATCGCCGACCGGCTGCTGCGCTCCGGGCTCTGGACCGCGTTTCGCACCCGGCCCTACAGCCAGGTTCCCCCCGCCGGCGGCAGGCCGGCCGCGATCTTCGTCACCGCGCTCGACACCGAACCGCTCGCGCCGGACGCCCGCATCGCGCTCTCGGGGCGCGAGGAGGACCTGGCGCTCGGGCTCACCGCGCTCGGCGCGCTGACCGAAGGCACCGTCTATCTCTGCCAGGACAGCGGCGCGCCCTTGGTGGCGGAAGTGCCGGGGATCGAGGTCCACGGCTTCGCCGGGCCGCATCCGGCCGGGCTTGCCGGCACGCATCTCCATTTCCTCGAACCGCCCACCGCGGACAAGACCGTCTGGACCGTCGGCGCCCAGGATGTGGTCGAGATGGGCGTGCTCCTGCGTACGGGCGTTCTCGACCCGACCCGCGTGATGGCGCTGAGCGGGCCGCGCGCGGCCAACCCGCGCCTGCTGCGGACGATGCGCGGGGCGAGCATCGACGATCTGATCGCGGGCGAGATCCTCGATCCCGAGGAGCCCTGCCGGGTGATCTCGGGCTCGGTGCTGTCGGGGCGTCTGGCCGAAGGGCCCTTTGCCTATCTCGGCCGCCAGTCGCGGCAGATCACGCTCATCACCGAGGACCATGACCAGCTCACCCTGGGCTGGATCCTGCCCCAGCCGAACCGCTTCGCGGTCCAGCCGGTGCTCGCGTCCTCCCTCTTCAAGGGCAAGCTCTTCAACCTCACCTCGAACCTCAACGGGGGGCGCCGCGCGATGGTGCCCACCGGTGTTTTCGAGACGCTGATGCCCCAGGACTATCTGCCGACCCAGCTGCTGCGCGCGCTCCTGGTCAAGGATACAGACGTGGCCCAGCAGCTCGGCGCGCTGGAGCTTGACGAGGAAGACGTGGCGCTCTGCGCCTTCGCCTGTCCGGCCAAGTACGAATACGGAGAGGCGCTGCGCGCCTCACTCATCAAGATCGAAAAGGAGGGCTGAGCCAATGGGAGCCAGGCAATTTTTCGACCGGATCGAACCCAACTTCACCAAGGGCGGAAAGTGGGAGACCTACTACCCGATCTATGAAGCGATCGAGAGTTTCCTCTATACCCCCAAGACCGTGACCAAGGCCGCGCCCCACGCGCGCAGCTTCGTCGATATGAAGCGGATCATGACCTATGTCGTGATCGCCACGGTGCCCTGTATCCTGATCGGGCTCTGGAACACCGGGCTGCAGGCCAACCTGGCCATCCAGGCCGGGCTGGAACCCACCGGCTGGCGCGCCGCGATCGCGGGCATCTTCGGCTACAACCCGGCCAACCCGCTGGCGAACTTCATGCACGGGTTCGTGTACTTCCTGCCGATCTACATCGTGACGCTGGCGGTCGGCGGCTTCTGGGAGATCCTGTTCGCCACCATCCGCAAGCATGAGGTGAACGAAGGCTTCCTCGTCACCTCCATGCTCTATGTGCTGATCTTGCCGGCCTCGACACCGCTCTGGCAGGTGGCGCTCGGCATCTCCTTCGGCGTGGTGCTGGGCAAGGAAGTGTTCGGCGGCACCGGCAAGAACTTCCTCAACCCCGCCCTCACCGGGCGGGCGTTTTTGTATTTCGCCTATCCGGCCTCGATGTCGGGCGACAGCGTCTGGGTGCCCGTGGACGGCTATTAGGGGGCCACGGCGCTCTCGGTCTCGGCCTCCCAGGGCTTCCAGGATCTCGCCGCCCACGGGATCACCTGGTGGGACGCGTTCTTCGGCACCATCCAGGGCTGCCTCGGCGAAACCTCGACGCTCGCCTGCCTGATCGGCCTGGCCTTCCTTCTGGCCACCCGGATCGCCAACTGGCGATTGATCGTCGGCTGTCTGGCGGGTACGATTGGGTTCTCGCTACTGCTCAATGTCATTGGCTCGGACACCAACCCGATGTTCGCCATGCCGTGGTATTGGCACATCGTTCTCGGGGGTTACGCTTTCGGGCTGGCCTTCATGGTGACAGAGCCGGTCAGCGCCAGCCACACCAATATGGGGCGCTACTACTACGGTGCGCTCATCGGGGTGATGGTCGTGATGATCCGCGTGATCAACCCGGCTTTCCCCGAGGGCATGATGCTGGCGATCCTCTTCGCCAATATCTTCGCGCCGCTCATTGACCACTTCGTCGTACAGGCCAATATTCGCAGGAGGGCCAAACGTAATGTCTGACATTCCCGACGCCCCGAAAGGCCCGATCGGCCGCTTTCTCGCGGCCTCGCCGGACGGGGTCGGCAAGACGATCGCGGTCGCCGTCTTCATCTGTCTGCTCGCCTCGATGATCGTATCGGTCGCCGCAGTCAGCCTGCGCCCGATCCAGGCGGCCAACAGCCTCGTGGACAAGCAGCGCAACATCCTTGAGGTCGCCGGCATCTATGAGCCCGGCATCGACATTCCGGAAGCCTTCCAGGCGTTCGAGCCCCGGATCGTCGACCTCGCCACCGGGCGCTATACCGACCAGTTCGATCCCGCGACCTTCGACGATGCCGCCGCGGCGAGCGATCCGGAGCTTTCGGTGGCGCTCGACAGCGATCCGGCCGGGATCGGGCGCAAGGCGCTCTACCGGACGGTCTATCTGCTCAATGACGATCAAGGCGCGCTCGAACGGGTGATCCTGCCGGTCCATGGCTACGGGCTCTGGTCGACGCTCTACGGCTTCATCGCCCTGGCGCCCAACGGCAACGACATCCTCGGGCTGCAGTTCTACCAGCATGGCGAGACCCCCGGTCTCGGCGCCGAGGTCGACAACCCGCGCTGGCGGGCGCTCTGGAGCGGCAAGGAATTGCGCGGCGACGGTGGAGACGGCGATCTGAAGATCACCGTCGCCAAGGGTGTACCGAGCTCGGAGATGGAGGCCCACCAGATCGACGCGCTCGCCGGCGCCACGCTGACCTCGGTGGGGGTCGACAATCTGGTGCGCTTCTGGATGGGTGAAGAGGGCTTCGGGCCCTACCTCGAAAACCTCAGGGAAGGAGGGGTCTGATGCCGCAGGTCAAACGGGAACTGCTGATCGACCCGCTGGTCGACAACAATCCGATCACACTCCAGGTGTTGGGGATCTGCTCCGCCCTGGCTGTGACATCCTCGCTCACGGTCTCCTTCGTGATGGCGCTCGCTGTCATCTTCGTGACCGCGTTTTCCAACTTCTTCATCTCGATCCTGCGAAACCAGATCCCCAGTTCGATCCGGATCATCGTG
>JBCDBB010000034.1:0-28257 GCA_039184415.1 Pseudomonadota bacterium | reverse complement strand
CGGTGTTCCGCACGCTCCCTCGGGGAATCTTTTTTTCGTACCCATACCTTGTTCCGTGGTTGGCCTCGGCGGGCAAGCACTCCTTCGAATTGCGCCCCCCCGGGTGCTCTGGGGGGGGGCCCGCCGGGGGGCCCGCCATTCCATTTACGGGTTCGATGATCTGGCTGCTTAGCGTGCGTCGCGCCAGCGATTGACGATCGGATAGCGGCGGTCGAGCCAGAAGGCGCGTTTCGACAGCCGCACGCCCGGCGCGGCCTGGTGGCGTTTGTACTCGCTGATATAGATCAGATGCTCGACCTTGCGGACCGTTTCAGGATCGAAGCCGCGGTCCGCCAGATCCTCGACGCTGGCATCCTCATCCACGAGCGCCTCGAGGATTGCGTCCAGCACCTCGTAGGGTGGCAGGCTGTCTTCGTCCTTCTGATCGGCGCGCAGTTCCGCCGTGGGCGGCTTGTCGATCACGCGGGGCGGGATCACCTCACCCTCTGGCCCCTTCATCCAGTCGCGCCAGGTGCGGTTGCGCCAGCGACAGGTCTCGAAGACGCGGGTCTTGTAGAGATCCTTGATCGGATTGTAGCCGCCGGCCATGTCGCCATAGATCGTGGCATACCCCACGGCGACCTCGGATTTGTTGCCCGTGGTCAGTAGCATTTCCCCCAGCTTGTTCGACAGCGCCATCAGGAGAAGACCGCGCAGGCGGGACTGGATGTTTTCTTCGGTGATGTCGGGGTCCAGACCGGCAAAGAGCGGCGCGAGCACATCGGTCACCGCGGCGCGCGGACCGCTGATCGGCAGCGTATCCAGCCGGCAGCCGAGCCGCGTGGCGACCCCGGCGGCATCTTCCAGGCTCTCGGAACTGGTGAATTCAGACGGCATCATCACGCAATGCACCTGACCGGGGCCAAGCGCGTCCGCGGCGATGACCGCGACCAGCGCGCTGTCAATACCGCCCGATAGACCCAGCACCACGCGGTCGAAGCCGCTCTTGCTCAGATAGTCCCGCAGCCCAGTCACCATGGCATGGTAGTCGAGCTCCCAGTCATCGGGCCGCGGCGTGACCTCCCCCGGCACGATCCGCCAGCCGTCCGGCGACTCCTCCAGATCGATTGGGGTGGTCGCGTCGGCAAATGTCGGCAGTTGCAGCGCCAGCGCCCCGCCCGGGTTCAGGGCAAAGCTGCCACCGTCAAAGACCTGATCGTCCTGACCGCCCCACATGTTGAGATAGATCAGCGGCAGCCCGGTCTCGACCACACGGGCCACCATGCGCGAGAGCCGCTCGTCATGCTTGCCACGGTGATAGGGGGAGCCGTTGGGGACAAAGAGCGCCCCGGCGCCGCTTTCGCACTGCGCCTCGGCCACGTCCGAGTGCCAGGCGTCCTCGCAGACCGGCACGCCCAGGCGCAGCGGACCCAACCGGACGGGACCCGACAGCGGCCCGGGTGTGTAAAGCCGGACCTCATCGAAAACCTCGTCATTGGGCAGTTCGTGCTTGAGGATTCGGGCAGTGACCTTGCCACTCTCGC
Source organism: Pseudomonadota bacterium (assembly GCA_039184415.1). Classification (GTDB taxonomy): domain Bacteria; phylum Pseudomonadota; class Alphaproteobacteria; order Rhodobacterales; family Rhodobacteraceae; genus JANSYP01. Next base: position 26,734 of record JBCDBB010000034.1, on the reverse strand, counting down.
AGAGATGCCAGGCGTTGAAGAGCTGGCCTGCTTCATTGAGCCATGGCCCGCCGATCCCGAGCGCCGGGCCGTCTGAACATGCCTCGGCGAGCTTTTCGATGGCAGCCACGGCGTCTTCGACGAACGCGCGTTTTCGGATCAGATCCTGCACCTGATAGCCCGTGATGAACATCTCCGGCAGGGCGACCAGACCCGCGCCGGCCTTGCGTCCGGCCGACCAGGCCACGCGGGCCAGTTCGGCATTCGAGTCAAGCGCGCCGACTGTGGGGTTCAGTTGAGCGATGGTGATGCGGAAACGTTCGGCCATGGCGGTCTTCCCTAGGGGTCCGGAGCGGGTTCTAGCTCTCTGCCTCGCGCGGGGAAAGGCGCGATCGTTGATGGCTTGGTGAATTGCGCCGCTGCGCCCGTTCGGGTTAGGGGAGAGCATGCAGTCTTCTTTGCCGGGATTTCCATGACCGCCTCACGACTTGCCGCTCTCGCGCTTGCGCTTTCCCTATCTGTTGCCGCGACCCAGATCGAGGCGCAAAGCGGTCCTCAAGTGACCAAGCAATATGCCAATGGCGGCGTCTATGTCGGGGTGCTTTCGGGCGGGGAGCCCCACGGTCAGGGCCGCTACACGCTGCCCAACGGCTATGAGTACGAGGGCGACTGGGTCAACGGCGCGCGCGAAGGCCAGGGCCGCGCGCAATTCGTTGACGGATCGGTCTATGAGGGCGCCTTTCTGGACGGCAAGCCCCATGGCACAGGTCAGATCGTACTTCCGGACGGTACGGCCACCGTGGGCGACTGGGTCGATGGCAAGATGACTGGAGACGGGGTTGCCACCTATCCCGACGGGTCGGTCTATACCGGCGCGTTCCGCGAAAACCTGCGTTGGGGACAAGGGGTCTACACCGCGCCCGACGGCTACCGCTATGAGGGCGGCTGGGAGCAGGGGTTGCGCAACGGCACCGCCCGGATCGAATTGGCCGACGGCTCCGTCTATGACGGCGAGATGCGCAATGACCGCCGTAACGGCCAGGGCAAGCTGACGATGCCCGATGGTTTCGTCTATGACGGCGCCTGGTCGGACGACCAGATAAGCGGCTTCGGACGCGTGGCCTATGTCAATGGCGATGTCTACGAGGGGGTCCTGATCCTGGGCCGCCGCAACGGCAATGGCATGATGATTTACGCCAATAGCGACCGCTATGAGGGCGCGTTCGTCGACGATCGGCGCCAGGGTCAGGGGCTCTTCGTCGGCACTGATGGCTATCGCTACGAGGGTGGCTGGCAGAAGGGCCTGCACCATGGCGAGGGTGTTCTGACCTACCCCGACGGCGCGGTCTACACCGGTGCCTTCGTCGAGAACCTGCCCGAAGGCACGGGAAAGATCGTCTATGCGAGCGGCGACAGCTACGATGGTGAATGGGTCGCGGGTGTGATCGAGGGCCAGGGCACGGCGCGCCGGATCAATGGCGTGGTCTATGTCGGGGCGTTCCGTGATGGCGAGCGCCACGGGCAAGGTCGGATGGAGGCCCCGGACGGCTATGTCTATGGGGGCGGTTGGGACCGCGGCGTGCGCGACGGATAGGGACGCGCGGCCTATCCGGACGGCACGGTTTACGAAGGCGGGTTCCGCAATGATGCGTTCCATGGCGAAGGCACCGTCGAGATGCCGGGCCAGATGCGCTATGCCGGCACCTGGGTCGATGGCCGGATGGAAGGCCGCGGTGTTGCCACCTATGCGGGCGGCGATGTCTATGACGGAGAGTTCGTGGACGGACGGCGCGAGGGACAGGGGACACTGACCTATGCCTCGGGGGAGGTGCTGGCCGGGATTTGGAAGAACGGGGCGCTGGCCGAACAGGCGCAGGCTGCCGCCCCCGAAGACGAGCCAGACCCGGTGATCAGCGATCCCTGACCGATGTGGGTCGCTGCAAGCGCGATGACGAGAAACGGCCGATACAAGGCCGAGCTTGAGCAGGAGAGAGCAGATGCAGACAAAGGACCGCAACCCCCGTGGGCGCGTGGCACGCCGATCGCTCGTGCTGGGTACTGGAGCCGCGCTGTTGACCGGCGCCCTGCCGGTGCGGGCCAGGGACGTCGTTTTCGATGATGCCAACATGCTGCCGGGCGAATTCACCTGGCACCCCGACCGGGAACCGGAGGGTGCCGTTGCGGTCATCGTGTCGCTGCCCGAACAGTTGGTTCACGTCTATCGCAACGGTGTGCGCATCGCGGTCTCGACCTGCTCGACGGGGCGTGCCGGACACGCCACGCCCACCGGGGTCTTCACGATCCTGCAGAAGGACAAGGACCACCGCTCCTCGACATACAACAACGCGCCGATGCCGAACATGAACCGGCTGACCTGGGACGGAATCGCGCTCCATGCCGGCAACCTGCCGGGCTATCCGGCCTCCCACGGCTGCGTGCGCCTGCCGCTTGCCTTTTCCGAGAAGCTTTTCACCGTCACCCATATCGGCACGCCGGTGATCATTGCCGGCGCGGCCTCCGACCCTTGGGAACTGGTGCATCCGGGCTTCGTGCTCGGCAACTTCGCGGAAGATGAGATGGCCGATGCGGTCGCGGCGCTCGATGCCAGGCACCACCCGTCGGACTGGACCGACGGTCAGAGTTTCCCGGTCACGACCGTTTTGGCCACCGGTGCCGACCGGCTTCTGGTGCTGATCGAAAACGGTGACGTGATCATGGAGAGCGCACTCGATCTGACGGGCGACGGGCCGCTGGGCGAGCATGTATTCGTGCTGCAGGACGCCGGAGATCAGGGCTTGCGCTGGGTCGGCCTGACCCACCATCCCGATCCGACCCAGCCGCTCCGCCCCGAGCGGGCCGTGCTGGAACGGCTGAACGCGCCCCATGACTTCAACGCCGCGCTCACGGCGCGCCTGCATCCCGGTCTGACGATGATCGTCTCGGATCTTGCGGCGACACCGGATCGACGGTCCGGGCAGGATTTCGTGATCATGACGGGAGAAACCCTTCAGTCGCCCCGGCCCGGTCATCGACCGACCGAACCGAAAACGGATCAGGGGTAATGCGCAACGCGGTTGCAACTGCGGTGTTCGCGCTCGGAACTCCGGCATTGCTTTGGGCGGACGCGGACGGGCCCGACTATTACCGTGTAAGGGACGTTCCGGCGGGCGAGGTCCTCCCGATCCGGGCCGACCCGGACCCGGAGGCCAAGCTTCTTGCCGCGATTCCACCCGACGGGGACGGGATCCGCAATCTGCTCTGCGAGGGGCGGCTGAGCTTTGCCGAATGGGAGGCGTCGTCCGAGGCGGAGCGCGTCGCTGCCGCGGACCGCGTCTGGTGCCGGGTCGAGTATCTCGGCGTCACTGGCTGGGCGCAGGGGCGCTATCTGGCTGAGGGCAGCCCGCCATGAACTGCGCCAGGCCAGCGCGATGCGGAGCGCACAAACCGGACCTTGGGTTCTTCAGGGTAGCAGCCCGCCGATGACCGGACATCTCTTCGTTTTCGGTTACGGCTATTCGGCGGAGGCGCTCGGGCGACGCCTGCTGGCCGAGGGCTGGCGCGTCACAGGCACGACCCGGAATGCTGAGAAAGCGGTGCGGTTGGCCGAGGAGGGTGTTGAGTCCGTTCTCTGGCCTGGGGAGACCCCGGATCTGACCGGTGTCACGCATCTGTTGGCCTCCGCGGCGCCGGGGGCGGAGGGCGATCCGGTTCTCGCGGCGCTCCGTCCCCAACTGGCCGCGGTCGCCCCAGATCTGTCCTGGGCCGGGTATCTCTCCACGACCGGCGTCTATGGCGATCATGGCGGCGGCTGGGTTGATGAGGCAACGCCTCTCACCCCGGCGACGGCACGGGGACAAGCGCGGGTCGCGGCGGAGGCTGAGTGGCAAGCGCTGGCCGCGGAAACGGGCTTGCCGCTCCATATCTTTCGCCTTGCGGGGATCTACGGCCCCGGGCGCGGACCCTTTGCCAAGGTGCGGGCGGGGACGGCCCGGCGGATCGTGAAGCCCGGACAGGTCTTCAGCCGGATCCATGTGGAGGATATCGCCCAGGTGCTCGCGGCCTCGATCGTGCGGCCGAACCCTGGTGCGATCTACAATCTCTGCGATGACGACCCGGCCCCACCCCAGGACGTGATCGCCCATGCCGCGGAGCTGCTTGGCCTGCCGCTGCCGCCGGAAGTGGATTGGGAGGCGGCCGACATGACGCCCATGGCGCGGAGCTTCTACGCCGAGAGCAAGAAGGTCAGGAATGATCGGATCAAGGAGGAGCTCGGCGTGCGGCTGACCTATCCCGACTACCGTTCCGGGCTCGCCGCGCTGTTGGCCGAGGAGCCCTGACTGCGGTCGCGGACCCAGGCCAGCCCGCGGAAGAGCGCGACGAAGACGAGCCCGGTGACAAAGATCGATACGTAGAACCGCAACCTTTCCGGGAGCGTCATGTCGTTGAGGAACGGGTAGGGCAGGCCCGAAGCGACCGTACCAACCGGCGTATCGTTCCGAGGCCCGACGAGCAGTTCCGCCCAGAGTGTATAGGCTAAGACAAGCACAGCCAGCCCTAGAACCGCAGGCCGAACGCGCCGGAAGCCACGCTTGAGCCCCAAGAAATCCACCCACATCAGCAGCGGTCCCAGAAGGTGCAGATAGTACTCGCGCCAGAGCACGATCTCGTTTGATCCGTTCACAAGCGCGGGATTGATGAAATAGAGCCGCCAGTAAGAGAAGACGACGAGCGCGTTGAGGATCGCGAGAGTTGCGAGCATCCCGTCGGCGCGCCCGTCCGGTTCGCCATATCGCGGCATCAGCATCGCCGCCGCCGCAATCAGATTGCCCGTAAGCGCCCAGATCGTGAGGTAGCGGAACATACCCCCGAACGCGTCCCAATTGGCGATCAGCGCCCGGTCGATGAAGAAGAAGAGCGCAAGGGCGAAGACGGTGAGGCGGAAAAGGCGCGGCCGTGTCATTGCGCCGGCTAGCCTTGCCCGGTCCCGGCAATGCGCTCGACGCCCAGAACTTCGAGCACCTTGGCCTCGATGTCTGGGGCGTTCATGGCGGCGGACGCGTACATATCCGCGGGGCTCGCCTGATCAATGAACGTGTCGGGAAGAACCATGGAACGGTACTTCAGGCCGCGGTCGAAGACGCCCGCCTCGGCCAGTGTCTGGGCGACATGGGAGCCGAAGCCGCCTACCGCGCCTTCCTCGATGGTGATCAGCGCTTCATGGTTCGCAGCGAGGCGCAGCACCAGATCGGTGTCGAGCGGCTTGGCAAAGCGCGCGTCGGCAACGGTTGGGGTCAGCCCGTAGGCCGCAAGTCCCTCGCACGCGTTCAGCACCTCGGCCAGGCGCGCGCCGAAGCTCAGGATCGCGATGCCCTTGCCCTCGCGGATCACGCGGCCTCGGCCGATCTCGAGCGGCTCTCCGCGTTCCGGCATCTCGACGCCCACGCCTTCGCCGCGCGGGAAGCGAAAGGCGGACGGGCGGTCATCGATGGCGACGGCGGTCGCCACCATATGCACCAGCTCAGCCTCGTCCGCCGCTGCCATCACCACGAAACCGGGCAGGTTCGACAGATAGCCGATGTCGAAGCTGCCGGCGTGCGTTGGTCCGTCCGCACCCACGAGCCCCGCGCGGTCGATGGCGAAGCGCACCGGCAGCCTCTGGATCGCGACATCATGGACGACCTGGTCGTAGCCGCGCTGCAGGAAGGTGGAGTACATCGCGCAGAAGGGCTTCATCCCCGCGGCGGCGAGCCCCGCGCAGAAGGTCACGCCATGCTGCTCGGCGATGCCGACATCGAAACAGCGCTCCGGGAACCGCTCGGCAAAGAGGTTCAGCCCAGTCCCATCCGGCATCGCGGCAGTGACCGCAACGATCCGGTCGTCACTGGCCGCCTCATCGATCAGGGCGCGGGCAAACACCTTGGTGTAGGAGGGCGCATTGGAAGGAGCCTTCTTCTGCTCACCGGTCACCACATCAAACTTTGCACGGGCATGGCCGCGGTCGTCGCTGTCCTCGGCCGGGGCGTAGCCCTTGCCCTTTTTCGTGATGGTGTGGATCAGCACCGGGCCGTCGGCGCGGGACTTCACCGCCCGCAGCACGGGCAAGAGCTGGTGCAGGTCATGACCGTCAATCGGGCCGATGTAGGAAAAGCCCAGTTCCTCGAAGAGCGTGCCATGGCCGATTACGGTTTGCTTCAGTAGGTCCTTGGCGCGCTTGGCGCCTTCCTGCAGCGGCGGCGGCAGGAGCCGCACGGCCTCTTTCGCGGCGGAGGCCAGATCATGGAGCGGCGCACCGGCATAGAGCCGCGAGAGATAGTTCGACATCGCGCCCGTCGGCGGGGCGATGGACATCTCGTTGTCGTTCAGGATCACGATCAGCCGGCTGCCCATGTGACCGGCGTTGTTCATCGCCTCATAGGCCATGCCCGCGCTCATGGAGCCATCGCCGATCACTGCGATACTGTCGCCCACCCCCGGTGCGCCCAGATCGCGGGCCGCGGCAAAGCCGAGCGCGGCTGAGATCGAGGTGGAGCTATGGGCCGCACCGAACGGATCGTAGGGGCTCTCCTTGCGTTTGGTGAAGCCCGACAGCCCGTCTTTCTGGCGGAGCGTGCGGATGCGTGCGCGCCGTCCGGTAAGGATCTTGTGCGGATAGCATTGGTGGCCCACATCCCAGATCAGCCTGTCGCGGGGGGTGTCGAAGACGGCATGGAGCGCGACCGTCAGCTCCACAACGCCCAGACCCGCGCCCAGATGCCCGCCGGTGACCGACACCTCGCTCACCGTTTCGGCGCGCAGTTCGTGGGCGAGCTGGATCAGCTCAGCGTCGGAAAAAGACTTCAGATCGGCCGGGATATGCACCCGGTCGAGTGTGGGGGTCTTGGGACGGTCGGCCATAGCGTCTGCTCCGGGACAGTCAGTGATCGCGCGAAATAACGAAACGCGCGGCCTGCCGCAACTGTTCTGCCTCTGCGCCATAGGGGGCGAGCGCGCGCTCCGCCTCATCGACCAGAGACTTGGCCCGAACCCGGGCGCCGTCCAGACCGAGCAGGCCGACGAAGGTCGCTTTCCCGGCTTCTGCGTCCTTATGTACCTGCTTGCCGGCGGTTTCGGTGTCGCCGGTCACGTCCAGGATGTCGTCGGCGATCTGAAAGGCGAGCCCGAGCGCCGCGGCATAGGCGGTCAGCGCGGCGGGGTCGGCCCCTGCGAGTCGCGCCCCGGCTTCGGCCGACCAGCCGATCAGCGCCCCGGTCTTGTTGCGCTGCAGAGCCACGATCTGATCCAGCGTCAGGGGCGCGGTAGCGGTCTCGGCGGCGATGTCCTGGGCCTGGCCCAGCACCATGCCGGTGATCCCCGCGGCACGCGCGAGGCTTGCCACCAGATCGGCGCGCACGGCCGGGTCGGGTGCGCAGGCGGGCCGCGTCAGCAGATCGAAGGCGAGCGTCTGGAGCGCGTCGCCCACAAGCACCGCGCTGCCCTCGTCCCATTTTACATGGACGGTCGGGCGGCCGCGGCGCAGTGCGTCATCGTCCATGCAGGGCAGATCGTCATGGACGAGGCTGTAGGCATGCAGGCACTCGATCGCGGCGGCGGCATGGTCGGCGTGCTCCGGCGGTAGTCCGTGAAGCCGCGCGCTCTCCAGGACCAGAAACCCGCGCAACCCTTTCCCGCCACGCAGCGCGTAGCGCATCCCATCGGTGACCGGGCTGTCGGGCAGGTCTGCAAACACGCCGTCCAGCCGCGCCTGTACCCGCGCCGCGGCCTCGTCCAGTGCCGTGGTGAACATGCCCGTCAGAGACCCTCGACCGGCTTGGTCCCCGCGGGTTTGCCCTCGGCGTCGAGTGTGATCGCGTCGACCTTTTCCTCGGCCGCCTTCAGTTTGGCATCGCAATGGGCTTTGAGCGCCGCGCCGCGCTCGTAGAGCGTGATCGACTGTTCCAGTTCCACATCGCCGCGTTCGAGCTGGCTCACCACCGTTTCGAGCGCGCGCATGGCCTCCTCGAAACTCATCTCGGCAACCGGCTTTTCAGAGGCCGCGTTCTCGGCTGGTTCGGTCATGGCGTGGCGGCTCCCCGGCGCATCAGGACGGACACATGGGCGGCGGTGGACGCCGCGAGCGCGTCCAGATCATAGCCGCCTTCCAGAGTCGAGACCACGCGCCCCTGACAGACCCGGTCGGCGACATCGCAGATCCGTTCGGTGACCCAGGCGAAGTCGTCTTCGCCCAGCCGAATATCTGCGAGCGGGTCGGCGCTGTGCGCGTCGAAGCCCGCGGAGACTAGGATGAGGTCCGGCAGATACTCTTCGAGCTGGCGCAGGATCACATTGTCATAAACATGGCGGAAGGCCTCGCCCCCGGCGCCCGGCGCAAGCGCGACATTCACGATCTGCCCGTGGGCACCGCGTTCTTTTGGCCCGCCGCTGCCGGGATAGAGCGGCATCTGATGCGACGAGGCAAAGAACACACGCTCCTCGTCCCAGATCAGGTCCTGCGTCCCGTTGCCGTGGTGGACGTCGAAATCGACGATGGCGACGCGCGACAGGCCGCGGTTCTCCAGCGCATGTTTCGCGGCGATCGCCACATTGCCGAAGAGGCAGAACCCCATCGCCGTCTCGCGTTCGGCATGGTGCCCCGGCGGTCTGCCGGCACAAAAGGCATTCGGATTTTCGCCGTCCAGCACCCGGTCAACGGCGGCGACAACGCCGCCTGCGGTGTGGCGCGCCGCGTCTGCAGAGGCTTTGACCACATGGGTGTCGCCATCGAGGGAGCTCCACCCGCTGTCCGGGGCCGCGGCCTCGACCCGGTCGATATAGCGCTGCGGATGGCACAGAGTGAGAGCCGCGTCATCTGCGCGCGGAGCCGAGATGCGCTCCAGTGTGTCGAATTCTGGCGCCGCAAGCGCCGCCTGGATTGCCTTGAGCCGGTCGACCCGTTCCGGATGGCCGGGCGGCGTCACATGCGCGAGACCCGACGGATGGCTGATCAATGCTGTGGACATGAGAGATGGCTATGCCATGGTGTCGCCCCGAGCAAGACCAAGGTCCCCGTGATTCGATTTCTTGTCCTTCTGATTGCGACGATCTTGGTCGTCGCGAACCCTGTCTTCGCTCAAATTCAGATTGCAGCGGACTTCGATGGTGATGGCACCGAAGACCTGGCCGAACTGGTAATCAACGCGCAGCTGTTGAGCGCGGATCTCGTGATTACGACTGCCGCTGCAACCTACCGCTTTCCTGAATTTGTCTATAGCGGCGGGATGGAAGGGCAGGAGGCGAGCTTGGCGCTGAGCCAGGAAGGCGCGCTCCAAGTGAATTCCGGCAACCGCTCCATGGGCCGCGATCGATGGGACCAGACCCTGACGATCGTGTGGAGCGAAGACGGCTTTCTTCTGGCGGGCGTCACGCGAGCCTGGTGGGATACTTTGACCCCCGATAGTGACGGCAATTGCGAGGTCGATCTGATCACCGGCAAGGGCCTGGCAAACGGACCGGAAGGGGCGCGGGAGATCCGGCTGGAGACGCCGGCGCCGCTCCTTTCCGATTGGGACGGCGCGATGCCCGAAGGCTGCTGACGGGGCGCTTTCGCGCTCCGGAAGACAAAGTATTTACTTGATTTTTCTAGAGTAAATCGGCGTCTGACCGCTTTGGTGCCGGTGTTGCCGTGCGTCGCAACAATGCTGTTCTGGCCTCAAAAAGGGTAGAGGCGCGAACTGTGCCGCGCCTCATCCACATCATTCCTCCGAGTCGAACGGTGAACCACGAAGATCAAACGCAGGAAGACCCTGAGACTGAACCGTAGAAAGATACCGCAGACGATCTGACGACCGGGTCTGATAGAGAAAGCCTACACCCGGCCGAGCCTCCGGCCAAGCAATTTGATCACGCCAACACCACATTCCCGGTGACCGCGTAGGGACGCACAACGCCGCGTGTCGCGTTGTGCAGCAGACGCCAGACACCGGGGCTCGAGGGCTTGATGTCGGGCAGAACCGCAAAGCCGAAGTGCAAGTTGGTGACACTGTTTGCGCTCATCGTCAGCCGCGGCCCGCGCCAGCCGTACTGATAGACACCGAACTGCGGTACTGCGCGGTCGGGGCTCGGCGCCGCGCCCTGACCGGTGATGTCGCATCCCTCGATCCTGAGCGCATCGACATGGCCGACAAAAACACCGTGCGCCCGCGTGCCGAGAGCGGCCGGCCTGAGCGCGATCACACAGTCCTGGATGCTGGCCCGCGCGACGGTGTTGCGGGGGCGGCGGCTCTGCCAATTGGGCGGACGCGCGTCGCCGTCTGAGCTCGCGGCAATGCGCACACCGTCCACGGCCGCGTCGATCCGGCAGCCCGTCACCCGTGCCTCGTCCACGCTATCGCCCGCAATCACGATGCCTTGGGCAACGAAGCTTTGCGCGGCCAGACCGAGGCGGTTCGCCGGGATGATCCTCCGCCGCGTGGGTCCGATCGCGACAAAGCCGTTATTGCGCACCGCTTCGGTCACCAGATTGGTGATGTGCCGCCGGAACTCTGCCGGATCGGCGATGGCGCTCGCCCGGTTGCCATCGAGCGCGGCTTGCAGCCGCGTTGCCACCACTGGATCGATGCGCATCGAAATCGACCGGTTCGGGTTACCCGGAAGCGTCAGGCGCAGGGGCTCCCGGCTGTCGTCGAAGCCTTCCGCCGCGACAGGATCGGTGACGGAGGCCAGTGCCGCAAAGGCGCCCGCGGGCGCTCCGGCACCACCGCGATCCGCGTCGAAAAAGGCGATGTTCCCAGGTCTGCGCGCAAGGCCCGCGCTGCGCGCGAATCCCACGACGCTGCGCGCGATGGCGTTGACCAGAACCGGGTCGGCCGCGATCCGGGCCTGCACGACAAAGGAGGAGGCCGGCACCGGCGCAATCGTTGTGTTCTCCACCAGTGCGCGACGTGCCCCGATAATCTGGACGCCGATCTGCGCCTGGCCGACGCGCAGGGTACAGTCTCGCACGAGCACATCGGCGCGGGGGCGCGGGCTGCCCACCGCGATACAGGCCGCCGTGCGCTCCAGCCCGTTCCGGCAGCGCGCCCGGACGCGTTCGACCTGCACATCGCCGCATTCGACCATGGACAGCGCGCCGCGCCGGCCCTCCTCGAAGGGCAGCGTGCGCACGCCTGTGGGCCCGCCATTGACCGACAGATCGACGACCCGAACCGAGGCGCAGTTGGTGAAGAGCAACGCAGGTTCCCCTGCTGCTGTGCTGAGCACCGTGTTCGGGCCCATGCCGGTCACGGTGACATGGCCGAGATCGCGCAGAACCAGCGTGCGTGGGAGGGCGAAAGCCGCACCGCGCAGACAGATCCGTACGCTGGCGTCGCGCGGCAGGGCGGCCACCCCGGCCTGCAATTCCTCAACCGTGCCGGCCACGAAACTGCAAAGGCCGGTCGATGTCCGGGAACAGAGCGCTTCGATGGCGTCCTGCACGGTCTCCGCGCCGAGATTACAGACATCGTCGTCGAATTCGACATCTTCGGCATGCAGGCAGGTGAGGGTCGGGAACTCGGCCCGCAAATCAGTGATCGCGCTCAGCTGCTCGCCATTCCAGCGCGCCAGCGCCAGCGGCGCCCGGCGGCGGCCCCAGCCCATGGGCGGCACGGCCAGATCGCTGCCGTCGACCGGATAGGGCGGCCAGGCGGGCTGGCCCGTGGCGGCGCGGGCCTCGAAGACCCAGAAGTCCCCCTCCTGATAGGTGCCCGCGGTGAAACGGACCGTGAGACCACGCTCCAGCTCGACCGGTGTCGTGGCCAGCGGCAGCCCCTGGGCACTGAGCCCGCCATGGTCCCAGCGGCGCACGCGGGGGCGCACCATCGTGTCGAAGTTGCCTATGCCGGGGACGAAGCTTGCGATCTCGCCCTCCAGCGTCAGGCGCGTGAGCGTCCCGCTGCGCCCGTGCAGCCGGTCGGCGGCGTCGTAAACCTCCACCCAACCGCCGGAGCCAAATCCGAGCGCCTCGTCGTCGCGCGCGCCGGTCAGGACGAAATTGCCATCCGGATCGCGGTCCAGCACCGCCTCGACGGAGCCGTTTTCCCGCGACCAGACATACCGCGCCTGGGACCGCGTACCGCCGCGCACGATCTGCACGCGGTAGAGTTGGTTTTCCTGGCTGAGATAGCCGGCTTCGGGCGGGATCAGGCAATCGGCCTCCTCGGGCAGCTCTCCCGCAGGGAGGGTGCCGGCCTCCATCCGCCCGGTCGGTGCGCCCCATCCCGGCAGGTCAGGAATCCCACCGCAATGGACGGCATCGATGAGCTCGGCCCGCGCATCCTCGGACAGCTCCACCTGCTCGACGCCTACCCGCCAGGCCGCCTGGATCCGCACCGCTGTGTCAACGCCGCCGAGCGCGGGATCGGCCAGCCGCGTGTCCTCACGCGCGGTTACGGTGGGGCGGGTCGCTTCGAGATAGACGAGCACTTCGCCGGTGTCCTCCAGCGCTTCTTCGAGCGGCGCGACCGCGACCTCCCCGGCCTGGCCGTCATAGGTCGTATCCGCCGGGTTCTCGACCATCGCGCCGTCAAGGAAATAGCGCCCCGCCCCGATGGCGAAACCATCTGTCCCAGACGAGATGCGGAACCCGCCCTCGGATTTCGGCGTGCCGGCGCGGCCTATCAGATCGCCGAGGGCGGTCTCCATCCTCCGCGCGGCGATGTCGGTGGCCTCGTTCCAGTCGGCGTCGGTCTGTAGTCGTCCCTGCTGCATCAGGACCCCGGCATAGTGACGGAGTGCAGCGTTCGGGCCCGTCCAGCGCGAGAAATCTCCGCTCATGGTCCTGTCCCCCCTTTTCGCGTTTCTTGTGTGTCAGGTCGCATGGAACACTCCCGCTTCGTGGCCGAAGCGCAGGAAATCATCGATGGACCGGCTGATGTTGTCGCCGCGCGCCGCGTACGCCGCCCGGTTCCAGACCCCGATCTGGTCGCCATTCTCGGCCCCGCGTGTCAGGCTCCCGGGCGCGCCGGAGGCCAGCGTCATGTAATCGGGCTCTTCCGGGCGCAGGCTGGCAATAACCGGTGGCGGCATGCGCGTGCAGCGATAGAGCCGCGGCGTGCTGCTGCCCGGCGGCACATGGGAAAAGCGGATGCAGCCGGTCTGGCGCTGCTCGGCCTCGATCCGTCCGGTGAAGAGCGTGTCGCTCGTGACTAGGTCCGGGTCGGTGTCCACGGCAAGCCCGAAATCCTCGGGCTGGGTCGTTCCGCGTCCGGCGAAGCGCCCGACGCGGACCTCTCCGTTGATGGTGCACCGCAGCAGGTAGAGCACAGTGCGGCGGGCATTTGACGCGGGCTCGATCGCCGCGGCGCCCGCACTGCCCGCATCAACGATACAGTCTGTCAGGCGCGCATCGACGTCGGTGGCCAGCCGGATCGGCCCCGTGATTGTGCGGGTTAGCCGTAGCTCTGCTCCCGCCGAGGCCATGGTCAGGCTCACCGCTCCGGGATCGCGCATCGCGCCGAGGCGCGTCAGCGCCAGGCCGGGCAGCAGTGTGCAATCGGTGAAGGCCGCGCCGGCGCCCGGCCCCTCGATGCGCAGAGGCCCGCCAAAGATCCGCACCCCGTTGAACTCGACCCGCGCCCGCCGCCCGAGCCGGATGGTCAGGCCGGTCGCCGGAAGCCGCCAGGTCGGCATATGCCGGTCCGTCGCGACAAGCCGCAGCACCCCGTCCGCCGGTACGTTCACCGTTCCGCCACCGCGATAGAGCGTCGTCTGTTCGAACGTGAAGCTGCCTCCGCCCCCGGCGTCCGTGACGGCGGTCGCGAGATTTGACGAGGGCGCGAGCAGGGTGGCATCCTCCAGCGATCCCGCACTCAGCGCGCGGTCGTGCTCTCCGCCCCCAATCTCCAGCGGACGGGCGAAATGGCAGGTCACGCGCACCGGCCCTGTGAGCGCCGAATCCACAACCAGCCGGCCGAGTTCGGGGTCGATGAGCACCTGGCCCGTGGCGGGACCGGCCCGCGTGCCGTGGTTCCAGTCGGGCTCCGCCCCGCCGCCGGGCAGATCGCCCAGATGCGCGGCTTTCACGTCGGCGGCGGCCACAGGCGTCCCGTCGACGGTGACGAAGATCGCGCCTCCGGGCCCGTAAAACCGGCTCACATCCTCGGCAAGGATCGCGCGGCTGATCGGGGTCGGCATGTCCACTTCCTGTGCGGGCTCGCTGACGCCGCCATCCACGCCGCGGGGCGCGAAAAGCGCCGCGTCGCAGCCGAAGGGATTGAAGCGGAAATGGCGCCGCCCGTCGGCCACGGGCTCGACCCGATGCGCGCTGAGGCTGTAGGGGCGCATGCGCCAGACATGCAGGCCGATATTGCCGAGGTTCCAGCGACCTCCTGCGGTTGCGATCCGGCGGGTCTCGACATTGCGGGCATCGCGTTCGAACGGCGTGGCGATCCGGGCCAGACGGGGCCGCGCGCGGACATCGACCGTCCGGCCCATCTCCGGATGGGGCAGGCGCATGGCTTGCGCATGGCTGGTGTGCTGCCAGTATTCGACGGCATAGACCGGCCACCCGCTGAAATCGGCCGCCGCCTGTTCCAGGGCCCTGAGCGTGCCCTTGCGCGCGCGCAGCTCCAGTGCGTTTGCGACGCGGGCGCGCATGTCGAGCCCTTCGGGCAAATCGGCGAGCCCGCGGACGCCGAGCAGCTCTGCGATGTAGGGAATAGCCCAGGGCGCGCAGGTCTCGATGAACGCATCGTCATAAAGCTGGTCGAGGCTTTCATCGACGATCTGGCCTTCGCGCGCGACGAGCGAGGCGAGCGTTCGCAGCGGTCCGAAATCCTCGATCGACCGCGGATCTGTCGTGCCGGGTGCGACGCGGCCCTTGATCGCGCGGCCCTCTTCGGCATCGCGCAGGCGCAGATAGGCGGGCAGCAGCGCAAAGAGCCGGTCGGTCGAAAAGCTCATGGCAGAACCTCCAGGCTGCTCGCGGCCATGTCGATCAGCAGCAGCTCCGCGGGTTCGGGGACGCCGCGCTGGCCCGGACGCGCGACCGCGGCGGGCAGGCGCGGCTCCAGCGCGACCGGGTCGCCTGCGCGGTAGAGCGCGTCGAGATCGACGCCACGCACGCCGGGCACGGATTGCAGTACGGCGATGATCTGGGCATGGCTGACCCCCTGGCCGAGCGCGCGCGCCTCAAAGCCGAAGGCCAGCGCAAGGGCGTTCTCCGCCGCCCTCCGGACATCGTCGGCTAGGTAGGCCGGGTCCTGCCAGAGCCGCGCCGCGACGTGGAACCGCGCCTCGGTATAGTTGCGCACGCTCACGCGCTGGTCGGCCTCTCCGGCCTCGGCCAGCCGCGCGCGCAGGTTCTGCATGTCGGCGCCATCGGGGGGCAGCGGGGCGCCTCCCGGTCCAGCGACGGTGAGAAAGATCGGGCGCGCGAACCCGTCGAACGCCCAGTCGGCCCGCGCCTTGGCGACGGAGGCGAAGGCGCGGGCGAAATCCTCATAGTCGCGCAGGGACACGACCCGGCCCAGCGTCAGGACCCGCAGGGGCGCGTTGGTGCGGGCGTCCTTTAGCGTCTCGGCATCGTCTCCGGCAGCGGGGGGCAGCGGGTTGCGTACCCCCTTCAGCTCCACCGGCTTCGTCGCGAGCAGCGCCAGTTGCCCGGCGGCGAGCATGCCCGCAACGCCTGCGCCCTTGCGGTAGATCGCCTCGATATTGCCCAGACCCGTGGACGGCCTCTGCCCGGTGATCCCGTCACCGAAGACGATCCGCGCCGTGCCGTCCTCCTCAATCCTCAGCAGATAGACGCGGTCCTCCGGGCCGGTGCCCGCGAAGTCCGCGACCAGATCCCACCGCACGCCATCGACGCGGATCTCCAGCGCCGGGGCGATGCCGGACTCCGTCGCCGCCGAGACATGGGTAAGCGGACCGGATTTCAGGGCGAAGCTGGCGAAGGGCTTTGTCGCGTCCCCATCGCCAAGCGCCTCGGCGACGGTCTCGCCATGGGTGGCTTCTGCGACATTGCCGTTCAGCGTGACGGTCTCACGCAAGTAGCGGTGCGCCAATGGTTGCGTGAAAGTCAGGACCGTGAACCCGCCGGTCAGCGCCGTCTCTGCAATGGTGCGGATTTCGGCGGCGGTGACGCCGGGCAGGTCGGCGCGCTCGCCCTCGATGGCAACGGACTTGCCCGGCAGCAGGTCGAGCACCGGCACCGACAGCTCGATCGCATCGGCACCGGGCGCGCTGGTGCCGTCGCCGACATCCGCCGTGATCGGCAGATCGGCCAGCGGCAGCGTCTCGGGCGCGCCATAGACCGTGGTCGTCCGGGTCCGGAAACCCGAGGCGGCAACCTTCTGAAACCCGCCCGAGCCATCGCTTTGCGACCCGGTCAGATTGGCGTCGACCTCCAGCCGGGTGACCTTGGCACTGAGCGCATAGGCGGCCACGGACACCGTCTCCACGCCGCGCACCAGGCTCCACCCTTCGCGGGACCGGTCGCGGAGCAGCACGGTGGAGCCCGTCACGATCTCGGGCACCTCCCGGTCGAGATAGACATACGTCCGGTTGCTCGGCAGGCTGGACTTGTCCCCGATATGCTTCTTGGTCTTGGTGATGCGCCCCGGATAGCGTTTGGACGCGGACGCCTTGATCGCCTCCTTGTTGGCGATATTGCCGAAGCATCCCGCGATGGCGCCCAGCCGCGCCGGCAGGATCGGATCGAAGAGGGTTTTCGGCAGCGCCAGGATCGCCTTGGCCAGATTGACCGGCCCAATCTTGTTCATTGCCGTCGTGGTGGAGAGCGCGGAGAGGCTCCAGGTCTTTTGTGCGACGTTCGACAGAAGGCTGCCCGAGTTCAGCACCTGCCCGCTCTGCCACCCGAAAAACCCGATATAGCCGATGGCGAACGCATAGATCGGGCTGCTCGCCGGCTTCGCCGCAAGCGTAACCTGCCGCGTGCCGTCCTCGGCCTCTTCAATGCTGGTGATGCGGCGAAGATAGCCGCGACCGCCGCTGGTAAACCGCTCGGGCGTCTCGCCGCGCAGGAAGATGACCGGATCGCCCTGCCGGATCGGCGGGCCGCCGGGGGTGAGCGTCAGCCGGTCGCTGTTGCCGGTCAGGACCTGCGGATGATGCAGCCGCGGGGTTAGTGCTGCCCACTGCGCGCGCGCGGTGAGCGGTTCGATGGTTTCGAAGATCTGGGGCAGCTCGCCATCGCGGGGAATGGACCGGACCTGCAGCCCGGCCTCGTACTCGAGCGGCGCCTCGCCGTCGGCATCAAGCTCCGTCTCAAAGGCCAGATGCACGGTGGCCGCCTTGGCCGGGCGAAGCTCATAGCCGATCTGGCGGGCGTGGGCGCGCAGGCTCGCGCGTTCCGTGGCGGTGCGCAGATAGGCCTCCTGCGCCGCGCGCTCGCCATAGAAAGTGAGCGTATCGCAGACCGCGGCCCAGCCATCGAGCATCGACAGCGTCGCATCGCCCGCAGCCCGCGTGCGCAGGTCGCCCAGACCCGGGCGGTTGGCGTCGGCCAATCCGCGCTGCATCGCCTCAAGAAACATCGAATGGGTCCCCACACGGGTGGCGACCGTGTCGAGACCGGGGCGATTGCCCACCGCGGCCGGGGTCGGTTTGCTGCGCGTGCCGGTCATCGCCCGCCCTCCGTCGTGATGGTCAGCGTGCCGGCGTCGGGACGGTTGGGATCATCCGACAGAAGCGGGATCTCGCGGGGACCGAAGCGCAGAACGCCATCCTCCAGCGCCGACCGCGTCGTGGCCGAGGCGACATCGAAGGCCGTCACCGTCACATCGCCCACGCCCGGGACCGCGAGGGCGGCCTCATAGATCCGGCTGAGATAGATCACCGCGCCGAAGCTCAGAGCGTCGGGATGGAAGAAACCCGGCCGTCCTGTTTCGGTTAGCCCGGCGGAAAAGCGGCGCTCCAGCGCGCGCTGCACATCCGCGGCGAAATGGTCGGGGTCGACGCAGACCGCCATGGTCAGCCGGAGCGGCACGTGGATCGGCGCGTCGATGGTCAGATCGTGGCCCATCATCCGGAAGGGTTCGAGATAGCGCAGCATTTCGGAGCGGAAGGCGTCGTCCACCTCCAGCCCGCCCGTGCGGTCCACCGACAGGAAGATCGCCGACCAGCTGCCAAGCCAGCGTTTGCGGGCGAAGGCGCGCTGCACCTTGGGATGGGCCGTCAGCAGGGTCTCGTAGTCCGCGAGCGTCACCGCACGGCGCTGCGCGCGGAAGGCCACGGGAGCCCGTTGGCGCACCTCGGCGAGGGTTTCGCGATCCGCGCCGCCGGTCGCGGGCAGTGGGTTGCGCACGGCCAGGATATCGGGCGCCACCGCATCGGTGGCCAGATGCGCCAGCGCATCGGCGCCGATATTGCCGCGCCGCCCGGTGCCGATCCGGTAGCTGGCCGCGATCGCCTTGTCCGCAGGCGGCGTGCGTCCATGGGGGCTGCGGGCCTGCCCATGGCCGCGGCCGAACCGAAGGTGCGTCTTGCCGTCCGCGGCGACCTCGGCCACGAAGACTGGCGCGTCGGGGCTCGCCCCCAACAGATCGGGGAGCGGCGTCCAGGGTGCGGCGTCGTCCTCCACGCTCAGCGTGATCTCGGGCTTTGCCCACGCCGGATCGACCCCTTGCAGCGCGCTCGCAGAGGCCGCCGGATCGGGGAGCCCTGCGGAGAAGGTCAGCTCGCGTTGCGCCAGCACCGGGGCAAAGGGTTTGGGCCGGTCAAGCGCGGCCAGGCCCTTGCGCTCGTCAGGTTCGCCCGGTGCGGGCGACGCTTCCGGATCGACCGGAGACGAGGCTGCGCCCAACGGCTCGGGTGCGGCCAGCCGCATCCCGTGATCGGCCAGGACGAGGTTGCCGCGCGCCATCGAAAGGGGCCCTTCCTCCGCCGGGCGCGTCCCGATGCAGAGGTCAAAGCGCAGCGCATCTTCGGGATGCCATGCGATGCGCAGGACCGACAGCGGGCCGTCTTCCGCCAGGGCGTCGACCTCGGGCACTGGATCGGCGATCAGCCGAACGGCTTGCCGGTGGGCGGGATCGGCATCCGCGGCGCGCCCCGTGTCGGGACTGCGGGTCGCTTCCAGGATCAGCAGGTCGCCCGCGGCGAGCATCAGCGCGCCGTCGGGGTTCTGCAGCCAGGCGGTCGTGCTGCCTGCGCGCAGGATCGCATCGGGATCGCCCCAGGCGTGGAGCCCGATCTCATTATGGGCCACCCTCAGCTGGGTGTCTTCCAGCGGCTCGAACACCACCGCGCCATCCTGAGCGGCCCGGGCCGCGGCCTGCTGGCTGACGACGGTGGCGATGAGCGCCGCGCTGCCCGTGACAAAGGCGGTCTGATCGGACAGCAGAACGAAGTCGCTGCCGGTCACCGCCTGTGCCAGAACCCGCGCGCTGGCGCCATTGTGCATCCGGTAGCCGGTCAGCCTTGCATGGCGCGCCACCGAGGGGCGCAGGCGCGCGGTCTCCAGACTGTACTCCGTCTCCACCGCGTCGAGCTTCTGGGCCAGCGCGTCGCCGAGATAGGCCAGCCACTCGACCAGCGCGATCTCCATCGAGGCCGGGTTGCGGTCGATCAGATCGGGTGCCGTGACGGCCAGCCGGTCGAGCAGCATCCGGCGGTAGCTGTCATAGTCGCGCGCCAGATAATCGAGCCGCGGCTCGTAACGCACCTCGCCGCTGTCCAGATCGCCGGGTGCACAGTCGCCGCCGGTGTCGCAATGGACCTTGAAGGAAAAGACGATCGCCCGGAGCGCGGGATCGAAGCCCGGCACATCGGCGTCGATGGTCAGCGTGTAGGGGCTGAAATCCCCCGCCGCGCTGACCGTCAGCACAAGCGCATCGCCGTCGGCAGCGACCGATGTCACACCGATGCCGCGGATCCGGTCGCCCCCGGTGATGGTCAGATCGCCTGGCGCCAGCGGGGCAGTGGGGATGCCGCCCGGGCCGGGCAGCGCCTTGACAAAGCGCAGGTGCAGCCGGGTCTGGTCGTCCGGGTCAACCTCGATCCCGGCAATGCCGTTGAGCGCCGCGTCCGAGGCTGCGAGCCGCTCGCGGCGTTCATCGAGGAAGGAGCGCAGCCGGTCCATCGCCTCAGTCCCCCGCCCGCGTGAAGACGTCCGAGAGCCGCTCGTCGCCCCCGTCCAGTACGTAGGTCAGCGTGATTTGCAGCGTGCCCTCGTCGCGGCTGACCTCCAGCGCCTCGACGGTCAGCACGTCGGCCAGATGTTGCTGCACCGCCGAGCGGATCAGGAAATCGGCGGCCGTTTCGAGCGCCTCGCTGTTGGCGTCAAAGAGCATCTCGTAGATGCCCGAGCCGAACTCGGGCCGGTTCACACGCTCTCCCGGTGCGGTGAAGAGCACCGCCTCCAGCAGGTTGCGCGCGCGGCGGCGGGCATCGTCGGTCGTTGCCGTGCGCCCGGTGCCGTCGATGCGGTAGCTCTGGTCGATATACATCAGTGCCCCTCCCTCATTGGCCGGTTACCCGTGCCTGCTGGCCCATCGCCTGCGGCGCGCCTTGCGTCCCCAGCGGCCCGATGGTGATCCCGGCAGAGGTCGACAGCAGCGCCGGCGCGCCTTCGATCCGCACGCGCGTCGCGGGCGCGGTCCAGGTCACGCTGGCGCAGGGTTTCGGCCCGTCCGGCGTCGTCAGCGGGCATCCGGCGACCGTGTGCGTATGGGCGGCGGTCACGGCGGGCTGCCCGCCGAGCCGAACGCGCGTGCTGGCGCTGTTGGGCAGGCACTGGCCGCCATGGGTGCAGATCACCGTCGCGCCGAGATGCAGAAGAAAGCTCATCAGGTCACCTCCAGCGCACCATTGTTGATGCTGACCTTGGGGCCGTTCAGCTCCACCCGGGATCCGGTGGCGGCCTCCAGCGTGATGCCGCTCTGGGTTATCACGATCCGGCCCGAAGGTGTTTCGATCACCACAGGCGCAGCGGGGTTGGCATCGTCGAGCGTCAGCGTCGCGACATTCGTCACCAGCAGCTTTTCGGTGGGAAGGCGCGAGGGGCATTCGCCCTGCCCCCAGAAGGCGCCCGCCCAGATCGGGAAGTCGATATCGCCGCCCTCGAATTCGACCCAGACATTCGCGCCCACCGGCGGGATCAGATGCAGCCCGACGCCCGGGCCCGCATACGGCACACAGGGCATCGCCCAGTTGAGCGTGTTGGTGCCGTAGATCGCCGGGACCGAGACCTGCACCCGTCCCTGGCTCTGGGGGTCGACATTGTTGACCACCTGTCCGCGATACTTGCCGAAGGCTCGCATATCTTCGTCCCGCACGCTCATGGCAGCACGACCGGCGTTGTGGTGCCGACCCCCTCGCGGTTGAGTTTGAAGCTCTGGACCCATTTGCCGCGCCCAATCTTCTGCACGACGCTCTGGACGTAATAGAGCCCGTCATTCTCGGTGCCCGCGCCGCGCAAACCCACCAGACCGCGGGGCGTCAGGATGTGCCCGTACTGCGCGGTGTCGAGATCGCCGGTCACGGTCACGGTGTCTGTGGTGGCGTCCGACTGCGCCTGGGCCTGACCGAGCGCGTCGGCGGCATTGGGCGCGCCACGCGTCTTGAAAAGCTTCGTCTGTGCCGTCGTCCGGTTGGCCAGCGCGGGCTTCGCCGCCAGCGGCGGGCGGAGCGGGACGGTGGAGCGCACGGGCACGCTCTGGCCGGTCTGGCGGTCCTTGACCTGGCCGGTGACTCGCGCGGCATCGGCCTCGTTGTTCTCGAAATTCAGGCCAGAGACATTGGTCTCCGTCCCCATATCCGTACTGACCGCCGGCTGCGGCACGCCAAGCCGCGGCAGCGGGCCCCAGTAGGCGGTCGAGGTCAGCGGCGCAGGCCCCGGGATGAGCGTGAAGATCCGGTCATGGGCCTTGGCCAGTTCGGTCAGATAGGCAAAGTCGGTGCCGCGCTGCATCGGCACCCGGTCTGTTGGCGCGGGGCGTTCGGCGGTGGGCGGGTCGATGACCAGGGGCAGCACCCCGAGGGAGGCATAGCGCAGCAGCACCAGCCGGGCGATGTCCCCGGGACCTTGCGCGGGATGAGAAACCTCGCGCTCCTCGCGGTCCATGGCAAAGCTCAGATCCTTGCCGCGGACCTGCAGTTTCGCGGGGCCATCCCCTTCGGCGGGCTTGAATTCCGCGGTCTCGATGATCCCGTCCATCAGTACCGTGGGACGGATGCCGAGATAGGCGGTCAGCACCACCCGCGCCCCGGCCTTGAGCCCGGGCTCCGCCATGATCGGAAAGACCCCGGCAAGCTCGCCCGCGCGCACGGCCTCGAACACCAGCTCGAAGCCCGACCGCTCCCGGTCCGACACTGCGATCTCGGCCGAGACGAAATGCTCCATCACCTCCAGCGATGCCGGTCGCGGCACGACCTTGCCGATCAGGATGTTCAGATGCGCGGTCTGGAGCAGGTCGAACATCGCGCTCACTCCGGCTCGATCTGGGTGAGCTTCAGCCGCGTGCCGACGGCATAGGGCGGGCCGCGCTCGGGATCGCCGGGCTCGGGCGGCGTGGCCGGCTCCGGCAGCGGCAGGTCGGGCAGCACATCCATCGACGGGTCGGGATTGGCGTCGCGGATCCGCCAGTTCTGCCGCGGATCGCCGTAGATGCGGTTGGCCAGCAGATCGAGCCGGTCGCCCGGCTGCACCGTAGCCTCCGCCGCCGGCGGGCGGTCCGGCACGATCCGGCGGCCGACATAGGCCACTGTCCGGCCCTGGGCGTCGGTCGTCTGCTTCACGGGCAGTCTGGCATAGCGGCTATCGCGGTCGAACATCGCTTTCCCTCACAGCAGCCGGACGTCGGATCCCAGCACGCGCCCGAGGCTCTGGGCGGTGCCGATCGCGGCCATGGTTTCCTTGATGACGTGGTGTGCCAGATACATGCCGTAGCCCGGATGGCCGGCCTTGAGATCCTGGGTCGTGAGCACCTGCAGCTCCATGCCCACCTTGGCCCGGATCGGGTTCAGCGCCGGGTCATAGGCCTCTTCGGTGATCGACAGGTTCGACAGACGCACCGGCAGGATCCGGTTCTTGCCCCAGATGAAGATCGTGAAGGGGCTCTTGGCCGGCAGCACCTCGATCGTGCCGATATTCATCAGCACGGTGTTGGCGATGGTCGTGGCATATTCGGGGTAAAGCAGCGTCTCCAGCGCCGCGAGCCGCGGGCTGAGGCCGGTGGTCTCGGCCACGCTGTCGCCGCGTTCCAGATCGTCGGCGGCATCGAACATCGCCTCGACGGTGATCTTTTCCTTGGGCACCCCGGCGAGGCGGAAGGTCTCTGTCCCGCCATCGCCCTCGGCGGCGCGCGCCTCCACTGTCCGTGACAGGCTCTCGGGATTGTACTGAAAGGCGATCACCGACGGCACCGGCAATGGCGGCCGGAAGGCGACGATGGCGCCCTTGGTCAGACGGGGAGAGCGGGAATAGCCGGTCATGTCAGGGTTTTCACCTCGTCACGGACGCTGCCGATGGTTTTCTCGATTTCCTTGACGGAATCCTGATAACCGGCGGCGAAATTGCTCTTGAGCTCGGCGAAGGTCTTGGGATTGGTTTCGCTGCTGTCGAGGTAGTATTCGGGGTAGAGGTCCCCGCCGTCGGAGAAGCTCGTGGTGCCGTCCCAGATCGTTTCCTTGTAGCCCTTGAAGATCGCCTGACCGATGGCCGTGTCTTTACCCGTCGTAGTCAGAGTTGTGATGGCGGGGTCGATCAGGCCCTTCATGTAGCCGTGCCAGCCGGGGCTCCCGACCGATTGGATTTTGGCCACTTCAGAGGGCTTCTTGTTGCTGACATGCGCATACAGTCCGCCGGAATGCGCCTGCAGGATGCTGACCGTCTCGTAATAGCCTGGCTCCTGACCGGATTTGTACCAGGCCGCCAACCGGGTCGCATTGAGCGGCGTGGCGAGGTCGCCGCCATGCTTGAAGAAATGATGGCGGTGCTTGGCCGAGATGTAGGGCACCGTCACCTTTTCCGTGTCCTTCGGGTAGTCACCTTTGGGCTTGAAGACGAGAGAATAGGTCGGCGCCCGGACATGGTATTGCCACAGGAACAGGGTCTGACCTATCTTGATGGCCTTCTCTATCTTGCCGCTGTCGCTCGTCCCCTGCGCCGCTGTCACCAGTGACGTGACCTTGCCGATGCTCTCGACCACGTCTGCGGACTTGATGAACTCATGCGGCCGGTCCGTCGGCACCGGAGCGGTACGGACCATATTGCCCAGGTATTTCTTGTTCGCGGCCGCGCGAGGCACATGGTTCGGCGGGTTCCCCCTGCCAAAGAACCAATAGAGATTCTTGGCCACGCCGTTTTTGCCATCATTGGCCGGATAAAAGGTGAAGTTCGCCCCTGAAGGATCCTTCGAAAAGTTCAGCATCCTGCCTTTGATGTTCGAGGCCTTGATCTGCGCCTTGATATCCTGGTCCGGGGTGTCGGCACCGTCCGCGCGCGCCTTGGCGATGGCCTCGATATCGTCGTCATAGGCGGCCAGCACCTTTGTCATGGACTGAAGCTTGCCCGAGAGCAGCCGTTTGATGACCGGGACCTGATGCTCCGCAAGCCCGCTTGTCAGGTAGTTCTTGTGGAAGGCGTCATAGTCGTCGTTCGTTGCCACGAGAGCAGGGTTTACAGGCCGTATGACCTTGCGCATATGCATGTCATAGGCGCGTTTGAAGTCATCCGACCGTAGTATCCCCGTTGAATGGAATGGTCTTTTCCATTTGTCCGCGGTCGCCGAATGCCTGACGCCTTTGGCGATGGCGTCGGGCCAGGAAAGCGTTGCGAAATCCTTGTAGGGCAGCGGCCTTAGGAAAGAGTCGTTCGCTTCTGTCTGCAGTTTTCTCGACAGGCGGCGAATGTCCTTGGCGAAGATCAGATTGAGCTGTTTTTTTGTGACGCCCATGGCATCGAGCACATCTTCGAGTGTCGCGGCAAGCCGCGTCGCCTTCGCCTGCATTGCGCTTTGCGCGGCCTGTTGCTTTTGCTTCGGCGTTTGCGGGGACGTTGCCGCATCCGCAGCGGTATCGAGTGCATCTTCGGCTGCCTTGGCCCGGGTCAGGATCTTACCGACCGCTTTATGCGCGGTCTCCACCCGTTGACTGCGGGTTGCAGGTTGCAACCGTCGCCAGTCGCGGTGCTGCGAGGCGAGAACCTTGCCGATTTCGACTTTGTCCTCGAGGCTCTTGAGCCATTTTTCGACGGGCATCTCCTTTGAGCGCATCATCGGCTTGGCGTCCTTGCCCTTCTTCTTGATGAAGAGCGTATGCTGCTGTCCGCCGCCTTTGAACACGATGGGCTTCAGCGTCTTTGCCGCGGGCTTGCCCTTCTGGTCCGTCTTCTTGCCCTTCTTCCCTTTCCCGCGGCCCGCGATGCGCTTGATCAGCTTGACGATGGCATCTTCGATCTTCTGGCGGACGCCGTCGATGATCTTCTTCACCCGCCCGGCCACATTGCCCAGGCCCAGAAGACGCGCGAAAAGGTCGATGACCAAGGGCAGTGTGCGGCCCAGCACCGCCTCCACGCCCTTCTGCGCCGGTTCCAGCACGCCGGTGGCGATCTCGTAGAGCGTGCCAAAGACCTTTTTCAACAGATCGACCATCCGACCGAGCTGATCCTTGAGGAACATCAGCAGGTTCCAGGTCATCATGATCAGCTTGGCGATGGCGCCGGCGGGGTTGAAGAGGCTCGCCAGCCAGGTGACCGAGGCCAAGAGCACGCGCTCCAGAAGGAAGCTCTTGATCTGCTCCAGCACCAGCGATTTCAGGTTGCCGACGGCGCCCTTGATCTGCTCCCAGAGCGCGGCAAACCCGCCTTTGACGAAGGTCGCGATGGTGCCCATGACCTGCTCGATCACGGTCACGGCCTTTTCGCCCAGCACCCGCACCGCGATCCGCCGGATGAAATCGAGCGTCAGGCCCATGATCTGGCGGGCCAGGTCCAGCACGCCAAAGAGCGACCAAGTCTTTGGGATCTTCAGGTCCGAGCCAAGCGCGCCGGTCAGCCAGCCGATGATGCCCTTTTGCAGATGCTCAAAGAGCTTGCCGCCGAAAAGCTTCAGCCCGCCCACGACAGTCTTCACCAGGTTCTTGATGAAGCCTGCCGGGTTCTTGACGATGATGTCGAGCGCGCCGATGGCCTTGCCGATCAGCGCATAGAATTCCGCCGGTTTGATGCCAAAGGCCAGCAGGATCGGCTCCAGCACCATCTTGGCCAGCGCGCCCCAGTCCGCCGTCAGGGCGATCTTGGCGAGGTTGAGCGCGGCGTTGATCGCTTTCTGATAGAGCGCCAGGATCGCGTCGATGCCTTTGGCCAGCGTGTCGAGCACGGCTGTTACGGCTTTCTTGAGCCCGCTGGCGACCCTGTCCACCGCCGTCTTGGCCGCCGCGACGGCCTTGTCGATCGCTGCGTTCAGTGCCTTCGCAACCTCCGGGAAATGCTTCTCCAGCAGCGCGGTGACGGCCTTTTTGAGTGCCTTGCCGAGCTTTTCGATGGCCGATTTGATCGCCTTCGCCGCGGCGTCGATCAGTTTCAGCGCCGCGGTCTTCACGGCATCGATCAGCTTTTTGACCGCCTTGCGCACCGCATCAAAAACGCCGTTGATGAACTTTGTGAGCTTGTCGAACTGCGCCTGGACCCAGCTCTTGGCGCGGTCCCACCAGCTCTGTTTCTCGGCATTGGCCTTCTGGCGGGTGCGTTCGGTCTCGGCCTTGGCCTCGCCGGCGGTCACCTCTGCCTGCGCATCGCCCTCGGCCTTGGTGAAGTCCTTGGCGACCTGCGCATCCGTGG